>JBAWYM010000015.1:0-32488 GCA_037143575.1 Candidatus Peregrinibacteria bacterium
GGAAGGAACTGCGTCTCGCGCTGCGGCGCTTGAACGCAGGGCATGGGGTAGTGAAACCATGCAACGCGACGGCAGGGGACTCGTGACGGTAATGGTCATGTCCTCGTACAAAAATCGGCAGTGGAAGTTCGATATTCTGGTGCAACCTGACGCTGCAAACCATCTCCATACAACGACCCTCATCAAAGTCCGTCACATCATGAGCTTCGATGCAACGCGGATGATCAAAAAAATCGGCACAGTGGATGGTACAACCTTGGGCAGAGTGAAGGAATATCTCTCAAAACATTTCGGCATATGATGGCCATTGTCATCCCTACTTCCCATGAAACTTCCGATGCACCTCTTTGAGCTGCGGATTGGTAACGTGTGTATAAATTTGCGTTGTAGAGAGATCTTTGTGCCCAAGAAGTTCTTGGACAGATCTCAAATCTGCTCCATTGCGCAGTAGGTCTGTTGCAAATGAATGTCTCAGAGTGTGCGGAGAAGGATTTGAGAGTATACCGGCCTCTCTTGCATAGCGCTTAACGATGCGATAAATCATATTCGCAGACATGCGATACTTTTCGCCGGGGGGGAGCTCAAACGCTGCCTTTTCATGATGAGTGATGAAGAGTGGCTGCAGATGATCGAGACGTGCATTCACATACTCCTTCAGAGCAGCAATGGATCCTTCAGAGAGAAAGACAACGCGAACTTTCCCTCTTTTGCCTCGGACGCTTATTTCCCTGGTTTGATAGTTGAGGTCCGTACGATTAATCGAACGAAGCTCTGCTAGACGCATCCCAGTGGAGAAGAAGAGCTCCAAAATAGCTTTATCGCGCTTGCCGCTTCGTTGACTTGTATCCGGCGACGAAAGAAGTCGTTGCAGTTCATCGTGAAACAAAACTTTGACCTTGCGTTGCTCTTCCTTGAATCGCTGGATCCGATCGGGAGGCAAAACATTCATTTCTTCCTCCTGAATGAGATATCGCAAGAATGCACGAAGAATGGTCAAATGATGGTTCTTGGTACGGATGGATAACTCTCTTTCATTTCTCGTACGAAAGGAATGGAGTGCGGTTTTGTAAATGCGAATCGTTTGCTTGTTAAAGAGGAGGGGATCATTCATTGGACACAGTTTCAGAAGAAGATCCAGTGACTGTCTATAGGATGTGATCGTGAGAGGTGACTTATTTTGTTCCGCTTGAAGAAACATGAGGTACCGATCAATGGCCAGCGATAGTGGTGATGTAGTGCTCACAACGTTCATGGTAAGAAGGGGAGAGAGGTTTTCCACATTTATCCAATTCAACATAATGCATTTTATCTTGAATATCAATACTAAGAGTCAATCTGTTCACATTTATTGATCTGTAAGAGCAAATGTCCAATATTCATACAAGAGAATAATCCTCATGTTCTGATCGTCAATGCGATGCGGCATATGCCAGAAGAGCCTGTGGAATGTAGTAGAGAATGGCCAAAGCCTCACGGAGGGTTGATTGGCTCTCAAACCACGGAGAGGATTCTGCATCTGATGGGTAGGTGGAGAGGTTGGAATAGCCCATAGCTGATGAAAAGAGGCGAATTCTGGCTAAATGGTAGCGATCACTGATGCCGACGATCTGACTGCAGCTGGCGACGAGTGAACGAGAGTACACGAGGTTTTCCCAGGTTGTGCGGGACTGCTCTTCAATGGTGATATCCCCTGCTGGAATACCACTTTTCAAAGCGACATCGCGCATCACTTTCGATTCGCTCGTCACTTCACCACTTCCCTTCCCACCACTGAGAACAATATGTTCTAATATCTTTTCTCGATACAGACGAACTGCTGTTTCGACGCGCCGGATAATTGCGGGACCGGGGAGTGCGCCCTTATGAATAGCCGCGCCAAAGACCAGAGCGCACCGCTCCCCTCCTCCATTCGTGAATATCTGGAAATCAGTCGTACCATTGAATTGAGAAATGATGAAGAGCAATACCGATACGATGACTATTCCTCCCATGGCACCAATGAAGAAGAATATCCGCATCAATCGCCAGAGGAAATGACAAAATGATGCCACGTCAGGATGCAGGAAGATCAATGAGAATGTGCGAGGGAATCATTGGCAGAGTACCGCTCCATGGAGGCCAGAGGGAGATTCCCACACTATCGACCTCCGGGAAATTCTTGATAATGCGCGCTGCATCTTCCGCAGTCATTCCAGCAGCTTTTTCCCGGACCCGACGAGCAAACAGCGCACCGCTGGGGGAGAGCGGATCGATAATGTACTGCTCCGTGCCCGAGAGATCGACGGTGATCTTGATCCAGGAAAAGTCCTCCGCATAATCAATGACGTGCGCCACGAGCCGGTTGAGTGTGAGACTGGCCGGCAGCAAACGCTTGCCTTCTCGAACATGCGTCATCAATTCGCTGGTCAGAAGCTGTAAAACAGCCTGCGTGTCGTAGGCATAGACAATGTACCGAATCGATCCCTCAATAGGAACGGACGTAACAGGCTGTCCAATAAATGATGCGGGGATAACGAAATCCTTATACTGCACTTTTGTAAGCTCATCATAATAGAGCACCTCCAGTTGTTGCGAAGGATGCTGGGAATTCCAGAGAGTTTTTTGTTCATCGGCCATTTGCTTCGCCTGAACGAGCAGATCTTCCTGTAGCTGCTTTTCTGCAATGACAAGATCATTCTTCGTAAGGACCGTGCGATACATTGTGGTTCCACCGGAGGAAGCCGTAAGGTTCTCCGCATACACGAGAGAACGCTGTTCCGCAGGAAGGCCTGGAAATTCCCATTTCTTTCCCGGATCAATATTTCCACGCTCTCCGACGATACGCCCGAAGGAATCCAATGAATCAGCTTCACTGCGTACAGAGATTTTTCCATTGGGAGGAACAACCACCGATTGAAGAATACGGAAAATCATTCCCGCCTGATTGGTGAGTCGTGTTCCTTTCCGAAAGGAATATGGCTCGGGTGATGTATTAACGATGGTCATGACAACTTTTGGGCTTGTTCCCGTAAATTCCTTGCTGATCTGGTCGAATGTGACATTCTTCTGAAGATCTATGACGATCGGACGAAGTGGCATTGTGCGAACGCGAGTGGGAATCGCAACTACTGCTCCGGATTGGACAAGAAAGATATTCACCGTATGAGTAATGGAATCCTCACGGGGTTTCACAGTAATCGTGGCAGAGGGCAGGAGCCGGAAGAGGACGAACAGAAACAGAGATGCACTCACGAGTATGAGAATCCAGATGCGGATCTTGGGAAGGGACAAGAGCCCCATCGTCTGGAGCTGCGACCGGAGCTGCTGACGCCAGAGATGTGGTGAGAAGACACGGAATGCCTCTTCTGAAGATGGCTGATGCTGTAGAAAGACCTTCAATTCCCGAGTTTTTGTAATCACACGGAACCCATGAATACGGGAAGCGGCAATCAGGGAAGGACGCTTCGTGGCGATACACACTCTGCTCCGCAAGGACAGGCACGCCTCGAAGAACCTTCGTCGCTCATCACCCTCCTTCAACTGTGACTCGATTCCCGAGAGAATGAGGAGCGTCTCGCCAGCCGTATCTCTGGCGCGACGGACGTAGGCGCTCCAGGACTCCCCTTCCACGGGAATGAGAATAGTGAGGTGTTCGGCCATACTCTGTGACTGCTTACTTCAGGAGTGCCCTCAGTGCTGGCAATTCCTTTCCGGAAATGAAATCGAGCATCGCGCCCCCTCCAGTACTGACAAACGTATAGGCATCAAGCGGATATCCATACTTCAAGTGAAAATCAATGGTATCACCACCTCCGATCACCGACACCGCACCGCCCTTGGTCGCATCCCTAACCGCTTCGGCAATACGCTTGGAGGCATGAGAGAAACGATTGTATTCGTACATACCTAGAGGTCCGTTCCAGATGATCGTTCCAGACTTCTGAATGATCTTCACGTACCGATCAATGGTCACCTTTCCAATGTCCAGAATCATCATATCCCCGGTGACATCTTCCACGGGCAAACAAATCTTCTCGGCAGCTTCAGAAGGTTCCGAAGCAACGATCACATCGCGGGGAACATGGATATCAGCAAACTCCTCATTTTCGGCCTCCAGCATGATTTCCTGCGCTTTTTCGACCTGTTCTTCCTCGTATTTAGAAGAGCCGATATCGAAACCGCGCGCGGCGATGAAGGTATTGGCGATGCAACCTCCGAGGAGCACGTCATCCCCCTTCGCGAGGTAGGACTCGATCACGGGAACTTTCGTCTCCATCTTCGCCCCGCTCACAATGAGCGTCACCGGACGACGTGGATCATCCAGAACCTTGGAGAGATGCAGCACCTCCTCGCCCAATTGCAGACCTAAGAAATGTGGCAGGAACTTCGGTACACCCGTCATACTCGCGTGATCCCGATGACAGTTGGTAAACGCATCATTGACGTACAGATCCCCCAGAGATGCGAGCTCTTTCGCAAATGTCTCGCGCTCCTCGGGAGCTTTGCTGTTTTCGGCCTTCTCATAGCGAAGATTCTCCAGAAGCAGAACCTCTCCGGGCTGAAGTGCGGCAGCAGCTTTCGTCGCTTCCTCACCGCGACAGTGATCGCAGAAGGACACCTTCACCTTCAGGAGTTTTTCGAGAATCGGAACAATCGGCTTCTGGCTCATTTCCGGCACACGCTCTCCCTTGGGACGCCCCTGATGCGCCAGAATAATAAGAGAAGCACCGCCCTTAAGGATAAATTTCATCGTGGGCAGCATCGCCTCGATGCGTGTGACATCGGTGACCTTCCCGTCCTTCATGGGAACGTCGAAACCAGCACGCAGAAGAACATTCTTACCTTTGATCTTCGCGTCTTTGAGAAGTGGGTAGTTACTCATAACGGAAGTGTAGCGGGTACAGCGAAAAAGTTGAGGAGGAATAATTGACAACCCTCCATCATCACAGGGTGATCAGCTTCCTCATGAAATCATTTTCCATGGTTCGTCCCGGCTCACCACAAGTTTTCAATTCCTCAAGACTCGTGCAATCTCCATTGAAGATCCCATGGTGATTCATCACAACCGTCACTCCCCTCCTCCGCGCTTCTGCCGATACAGAATCCAAAAGAGGAATAATGGCTTTCTGCAGTGATTTAGCGACGATATAAAACCGCCGGTCGAAGTGGTACATTTCACTCAGCCTCTCAGGAAGATTGGCCACCGTCGCGGGATAGAGCTCCATCGTCGCATCCATGCCCTGCTCGCGGAAATATGCATTCCATTCCTTCAGAATCTTGGATGCATTGGGCATCTTGCCGAGGATACCGCAGATTTCGCGGGTGACGGAGGTGCGGGGCTTGGTCATATCCGAATGAAAAATGTAGAATGGAGAATGTATAATTACTCTTTTCTCATTCTACAGTATCAATTCTCCATTCTACATTATTCTGGCTCCCCTCCTCTGCCTCCTCTGCTGCATAGAGCTGCATTTTCTGGCGATCAAATACTTTCCCCGCTGGCACCTGATGGACTTTCCCGAGCGTTACGGGCTCAAGAGAAAGAGAATTCCCTATCCCACCGGCATCCTCGCCGTCCTCACGTTCCTCGTCTTCTTTGTCATTTTTGAATCCACGATCGCCATGAGTCCATGGTCTCTGCAGGCAGTCGGCCTGATCGTTTCCATCATTATCCTCGCCATCATCTCCTTCCTCGACGATCGCCTGCGCATCAGTCCCCTCCTTCGTCTGGGAATTCAGATTCTCGTCGCTCTCATCGTCTTTCTCACTGGGACGCGCCTTTTTTCGCTCACCAATCCTCTAGCGGGCATTATGGGATTCGACATCCTCAATCTCAATATTCTCAATCTCCCGATCCAGAGCCTTGGTAACCCTTCGCTCGTGGGGATGCTCTTCACCGTCGTGTGGCTCGGTCTCACGATGAACGCACTCAATTGGTTCGACGGCATTCGCGGACAGGTGAGCGTGATCTCCGTGATTGGCTTTCTCACCATAGGGCTCCTTTCCCTCAGCGATCGTGTGGGAGACTTCTCGCTTGGCCTCATTGCTCTGTCCCTCGCAGGAATCGCACTGGGTTGTCTGCTCTTTGATGTTCCTCCACCGCGCGCTCTACTGGGAGATACGGGATCGATGTTCTTTGGGCTGATGCTCGGAGTCCTGACGATTTTCACGGGAGGGAAAGTCGCGACAGGATTCCTGGTCCTCGGCGTCCCGCTCATCGATTCCATTATTGTGATCATCCGTCGACTGGCCAAAGGTGTCTCGCCGTTCCGCGGAAATGCTACCGATGAACACCTCCATCACCGCTTGCTACGCAAAGGCTGGAGTGAGTGGCAGATCATCCTCCTCACCGCCGCTCTGGGTTCGTCATTTGGTATTTCGGCGCTCTTCCTCAATACCCTGCAGAAGCTCCTCGCGGCGTTCGCATTAATGCTCATCATGCTGTGGCTGTCGTTATATTCGGGCAATGTCGCGGACCGCAGTTCCCCAGCCGAAGATCGCGATCTTCGGCTGGGGAACGACCTATTGTGATGTTTCACCTCCTGTATGCATCACTTCATCATCTACGTCCCCATCGCATCAGCAAATTCCATTCGGAAGGCTGCTGCAGATGCCGGTGCAGGAAAAATTGGCAATTACGATAGCTGCTCATTTTCTTCCCGCGGAACAGGACGCTTCAGACCGTTGAAGGGAGCCAAACCTGCAATCGGAGAAATTGGGAAAGTCGAAGAAGTGGAGGAAGAACGCATCGAGTGTGTTGTGGGAGATGCGAAACTCAAAGATGTGCTGGAAGCCATCATCAACGTTCATCCGTATGAGGAACCGGCGATCCATATCCTGCGAATGGAGGATTATCATGAAGTACTGACGAATCGGTAACCGGGGGTTTTCAAAGAGAATCGCATGCCATGGTTCGACGCGGCTCACCATGACATGCTTCGATCTACTTCACATACTTCAGCGGCTTGCTCAGCACATTGAACGGATACACCGAGAGCACCACCGTCCGATTGCCAAGCGGCAAGACCTTGATCGTCGCACTGCCATTCACGAAGTCCAGTGTGGAGAGCGATTGCGCGCTGAAGTTGGCACTACCGAATGCCGTCTGAATGTAGAGGTCACTTCCCAGGATCGGATTGATGACGAGATTCCCCTGCGCATCCAGGAGATTGATGCGCATCGTCACCCATGCGCGCTGTGAATAGGAGTCCGGCAAATCAAGTGAGACGGTCGACACGGGCGTAGACGGGGCTGAGGGAATATTGATCGCGACGACCTGGCGCGCAATGATGGTAGGAACTGCCGGAGCTGACTGGGCAGACGGTGTTGCGACGGCAACCGTCGTCGCAGCGGGAACCTGCACAGCGACAGACTTCTTCTGATTGAGGAGAGCAAGCCGAGAGGCGCGGGCAATCGCTGCACGCTCCTGCAGAGACAGATTTTTGGCAGGAGCCGAGACAGGCGCAGTATTGATAGTGGCTGATGGGAGAGCATTCACCTGAACAATCGTCGTCGGTGCGCTGAAGTTCATTTGAGCGAAGAGCACAGGATTGACCGTATTCTCCGCGGCTTTATCACTCATGAATCCCTGATTGATCGCCTGATTGATTGTGAGTCCTGCAGCACGGAGATCTGCTCCGGAGAATGGCCAGAATGGATGCCACGGTGCAGATGCGCGATCGATCTGGAAGTGTAGATGTGGGCCGCTCACATCACCGGTGGCGCCCGAAAGCCCGATTTGGTCACCCTTCATGACGACATCACCTTCACGTATATATTGGGCACTTAAATGCGCATAACAGGAGTAAAGCGTCGTGACCGTCGAAGGACGATCAGGATTCGGAATATTGGGATGCCGAATGACGATGAGCTTGCCATAGCCGCTGCCATCATCGCGCACGGACTCGACGACGCCATTGGCGATGGAACGAATCGGCGTACCGACTGGCACTCGGATATCCACCGCAGGATGACTTCCCGTGCCCGGAGTACCGGAAGAGTAGGAACCCAGATATCCTACAGAATAGATGGATGGTAAGACGGAGCCTGCAGACGGATAGGCAGGAAGGACCATGAGATCATCCTTGGGGACCTGCTGGAACGTATGATCCTGCGGGTTACCGCCGGTCTTCGTCCAGCGAACGTAATCCGGAACCTGAGCAATGGGAGTGACTGTGCCCGTGTAGACGATCAGGCTATCATCTGTGCGTCCAAGGACCGATTTCCAAAACACCTGCCACCCATGCTGACCGATCATATTGCCGGCGACGAATGCCAGGAGCGAGAAGATCGCCACCCAGAACGATGCTCTCTGCGCGAGATAGTGAAACGCATGAGGCTCTTTGAATCGATGAAGAGGGGTCAACCGGAAGCCGATACTGCGCTTGGAAACCAGGTGATTCATGTGTGTGTTCGTTATGTAGGTATAATATCATTTTAGTATATATATGTCAATGTTTGATTCTCTTAACATACGGCTTAATACAGCGGAAATGACAACGCTCGCAGGCGCGTCCCTTGCACATTCCCTGTACAGCAAACCTCTGACGCTCTGGCTGATGGGTGAGCTGGGAGCAGGCAAAACGACGTTCCTCCGGGGATTTGCACAGGCATTGGGAGTTCGGGGGCGCATCACAAGCCCCACGTTCGCTCTGGAGCAGCGCTACCCGACGACACTATGGGACGAGCTCCTTCATCTAGATCTCTATCGGCTCACGGAATCCCAGGCAATCGAACTCGTCCGTTCATCGGAGGATCATGAAGGAATTCGCTGTATTGAATGGGCCGAGCGCCTGCCGGACACGAAGAAAGAAGGAGGCATCCACCTGCATTTTACCGATGAGGGCACTGGAGGGAGGACACTCACCATCGATTTCCAGGATCAACCGATTCCCAGTGAAAAGGATATTCGCATATGGAGACAGCAATTCTCACTTTCACACATCATCGTCCGGCATTGCGAAGCTGTAGCGAAGACTGCTCGCGCTCTCGCGCAATCAATGATCGCACGAGGAATCATTGTCCGAGAGCAATCTCTCTTCATCGCAGCGAGTGCACATGATCTCCTGCGTTTCCTCGATTTCTCGAAAGGCGCGGGGCATCAGGAGGAAGAAGTGAATGAAGAGCGAGCACGGATCTGGCAGGAAACGCAAAGGCGTTATCCAGATCTCCGGCATGAGGAAGCCTGCGCCCGTTTCCTGGAAAGCGAAGGATATCCGATGGTAGCGACGATCATGCGCACGCACGGACTGACGATGGGTACGGAGAAACGAACCACAATAGAGCAGCAGATCCTCTATTACGCCGATAAGCGCGTGAAGCTGGACGAGGTCGTCTCACTGGAGGAACGGCTGCGGGATTTCACCGAGCGGTATGGTAAGGGAGAGGAATCGCATCAATCGACTGAGTGGTATGACGAGGCACGGGAGCTGGAGAAGGAGCTGTTTCCCGGTGGGGCGCCATTGTAATGATTCGTCTACCGTAGGTGGGATTCATGAATCCCACCTACGGTAGACCTTCCTCCATGGGCTCAATACCCGTACAATCCAATCGATGACCGCCTCCCCCGTCCTCCTCACCCTCATCAGTGTCCTCCTCGTGAGCGGGCTCTCCCTCATCGGGCTCTTTTTCTTCGCTCTGCACGCATCGACCATCGAGAAGATCCTCCTGCCGATTGTCGGTGTATCCACAGGCGCACTCCTCGGTGATGTCTTCATCCATATTCTTCCAGAACAGGGCAATACGCCTGGAGGACCGGTCAGCTTCTTCATTCTCGTACTCACGGGAATTCTGGCTTCCTTCGTCCTCGAAAAGTTTATCCACTGGCGCCACTGTCACCTCTCGGCTCTCCCCGATGAACATGAGCATCACCACCATCCGGTGGGAATGATGAGCCTGATCGGCGAAGGTATTCACAACTTCATCGACGGCGCGCTCATTGCCGGAAGCTTCCTCGTAAGCCCGGTGATCGGCATGGCCACGACGCTCGCCGTGGCTCTCCACGAAATCCCTCACGAAATCGGCAACGTCGCGATCCTCCTCTACAGCGGATTCTCGCGGAAGCGCGCAATTGTGCTGAATATCCTCTCGGGATTCATCGCCGTTCTCGGCGCAATCTGTGCACTCATTGCCAGCACCACCGTTCCCTTCGCAAGCCAATTCATCCTGCCCTTCGCCGCAGGCAATCTCCTCTACATCGCCGGGTCCGATCTCATTCCGGAACTGCACAAAGACACCCGCCTTCCCCAGGCATTCATTCAATTCGGATGCATTCTGGCAGGAGTGGGAGTGATGGCGGCGCTGAAGGTGATTGGTTGAAGGGATGAAATCTCCTCGCTTTTATTGACGAGTAGTATTAAGAGAATACCATTCTTCGATTTGGAAAATCCCAACATTCATCAACGGCTGAACGCATCGTGGGCATTGATCGAATCCGAAGATAAAGCCAAGTTCGGTGAATGGTGGCTCCATCCCGATCGTGCAGTCATGGATTTCGCAACAATACTGAAGGAACATGGCATGAAGAGAATTCTCGATATGGGATGTGGAATGGGAAGACACACAGTAGCTCTGGCTAAGGAAGGCTTCGAAGTGACGGCATTCGATGGTTCAGAATATGCAGCGAACTTCACCAGTGAATGGCTGCAGAAAGAAAATCTCATTGCTGATGTTTCCTGCAGAGATATGCAGCACTATTCCTGGGGTCTGAACCGATTCGATGCTGTGCTTTCGCTGAATGTTCTGCATCACGCATTGAGGAATGATGTGCGCAACATTGTCGACAATATCTACGATGCATTAGTCCCTCAGGGTCTCATCTACATCACCGTTCCACAACGATCAGACTTCAGCCGATACGGGAAACAAATTGAGGAATCAACATTCGAACCTCAGTCAGGACCAGAGAAAGACATTCCACATTTTCTTTTTACCAGAAATTCGCTTGATGACGTGTTTCAAAAATTCTTTATCGAAGACGTGAGGATAGACCACATCAATCATTTTCAGATTGTTGCTCGTAAGAAGAATTAATGAATGTTCCTTGTGCTGCCCGCACCCACGGATAGTTCGACAAGCTCACTACAGGCGGGATGCTTCTGGATGGTAAAAGAAGATACAATCGCAATTCGCAAATCCTCAAATCGCAAATCTTTCCCTACATTCTCCACGGGATCAACTCATTCGCCAAAATCGAAGCATACGTATCACCGGTCAGATGCAAGGTAATAGGCGCAAATATCAGGAGTACAACACATGATGCGATACATAGAAACTGAAGTTTCTCCCCTGCAGACCACGGGAGCTTAATACGCAAATGTGGGGTTCTCAGATGTGACCAGAGATGCCCGATGACTTTGAAGAATTCTTCGGCGATTTCAAACTTGGGAATAACCATCCCCAGCATCCGAATGGCCTCCAGATCGGCACGGATCATGCCGCTGATCGCGAAGAGCCCGACCGTATGATGGAAGTACACACCGAAACAGAGCGCGATGAGCAGCAATACAACATCGAAGAGATTTTCGTGGACGATACCCTTGAGGGTTTTCTGGACGCTGAGTCCATGGAACTCTCTGTACTTCACGTAGTCCAGACTCGCATGGGCGATCACCAGAAGGGCAAATGCTCCCACATTGAGGATGCAGGCAACAACGACAGAGAAAGCCAGATAGCCCAGCCGAAACGAAGGCAGATCATCATGAATGTGCGCAAACGTACGCAGCCTTCCGAGAGCAGACTCTTGAATGTGCATGTCATCCCTATTATACGTATTTTAGTATAAGAACACAATGTCAAGATCTCACAATATCACGAATCTTCTGCAATCTCTCAGAGATTTCACTCTCATATCCCCTATCCGTCGGTTCGTAAAAATTCTGCGGGTCCATGCCCGTCGGGAAATAGCTGGATGAGACGACGCCGCGCGAATCACTGTGCGGATACAAATAGCCCTGATGGTATCCCTGATCGGCCATGCCTTTCACTGGTGCATTGCGGAGATGGAAGGGAACCTCGAGCGTCGGAGCTGATTTGATGACCATTTTTGCTGCATCCTTTGCACGTGTTACCGCGTTGCTCTTTGGAGCCTGAGCGAGGTAGATACAGGCATGCGAAAGGAAGAACTCGCCCTCAGGCAAACCCACCATTTCAAACGCCTGATGTGCGGCAACCACCATCTGAAGTGCCCGAGGATCGGCATTCCCGATATCTTCGGACGCGAAGATGAGCATGCGTCGGAAGATGAAGCGCGGCTCCTCGCCGGAGGCGATCATCTTGAACATCCAGAGCAGGGCAGCATCCGGATCGCTTCCCCGGAGTGTTTTGATGAACGCGGAAATCGTATTGTAGTGATCCTCACCGGTCTTGTCGTACCGCTTGTTGCGCTCTGCAAAGAGACTACTCACCTGCTCGGTCGTGAGCTTTTTGCCCACAGTCAGGACAGCCATATCCAGGAGATTGAGGGCAATGCGCGCATCACCGCCGGAAATGGTCGCGATGTGACGGATCGCCTCATCACTGATCTTCACCTTACCGGCAAATCCCCGCTCATCCGTAATGGCACGCTGAAGAATGGCAAAGAGATCTTCCACTCCAAGTGGTTGGAGCAGATAGACCTGCGACCGAGATACGAGAGCCTGATTCACCTCGAAGTACGGGTTCTCCGTCGTGGCGCCGATCAAAATAACCACTCCACTTTCCACATACGGCAGAAGCGCATCCTGCTGCGCCTTGTTGAACCGGTGAATTTCGTCGATGAAGAGGACGGTACGCTGCTGAAAAGTGGTCTTCAGACGTTCTGCTTCTGCACAGACCTCCTTGAGCTCTTTGACTCCGCTCAGAACAGCATTCACCTGGACGAAGTTGGCCTGCGTCTTCTCCGCGATGACCTTGGCGAGGGTCGTCTTCCCGGTACCCGGAGGTCCGGCGAGAATCACCGAAGAAAGCGCATCCATCTCAATGGCCTTACGCAGCGCAGTCCCCTCTCCCACAACGTGCGCCTGCCCCACGAATTCCGCGAGGGTGGTGGGACGGAGCCGGTACGCGAGTGGAGCATCGGACACAGGAGAGCATCGTAGCAGACATCGGACCACAGGTCTCGGACCTGTCTTGAGCGAAAAGCGCGCGATGCTTCGCGCGGACTTTATAACATTCGCGCGGACTTTATAATATTTTCAACATCCAGCCTTCTTCTGCAAATAATGCGACGATTTCAATAAAAACCTCTTCTCCACCAAATGCCACGATGCAAATCCGAATGCCGGAACAATTGCGTACGCAGAAATCAGTAGAAGTAAGGGATTATACGGCAGCACAGCGATGAGGAATTGGATCACCGGGAAGTGATAGATATAGATGGAATAGGAGAGATCCCCGAAGCGGCTGGCATGTCCGAGGAAAGGAATGCAGCAGGCGAGGAAGATCACGATCATCGCCAGAGCCATCGGATAGAGCACAGAGAGATGCAGAGCTGATTGCAATACGAGCACCAAAACCGCAACAGAAACCATCACGTAGCGACGCCTTGCGAAGGCGTCGTAGAGGCTATACAGGATTGATCCCGCGACGAAGAAGCAGAGCTGCCCGGGAAAGAGTAGGGCAGTAGCCGGTTTGCCGGTGACGCTGAAGTACACGAAGAAGCAGCTGGAGAAAATGTAGAGCAAAAGCAGAATCGGAAGCTTCCCGAAGAACCGTCCAAAATATGCGATGATCGGAACAGAAATGTAGAAGAGTACCTCAATCTGCAGTGTCCAGAGTGCTCCATTCACAGCGGTAAACGGGTGATTCTGGAAAACCCCGGGGAGCGTCCACTGATGAGCGT
Source organism: Candidatus Peregrinibacteria bacterium (assembly GCA_037143575.1). GTDB lineage: Bacteria > Patescibacteriota > Gracilibacteria > Peribacterales > Peribacteraceae > JBAWYM01. The sequence goes on from JBAWYM010000015.1 coordinate 13,799, forward strand.
TGAGGAAGACCGCGTTGAACCCGATGAATCGCAGGAAATCGTGATTGAGGAAATACCCGATGAATGGCAAAGACGAAACAACAACAAGAAGGAGCGCAGACAGGAGGATATTCGTGAGATAGCAGGGATAAAGACGGCGCACGCGCTTCTCGAAGTACTTCCCCAGTCCATGAGATCGGTCGTAGCTCATGAAGATCAGGAAGCCGCTGATGACGAAGAATCCCTGCACCGCTCTGCCCGAATTCAAATAGATCCAGGAAAGTGAACGAGGAGCAGTGCGAAGGATTTGATATCCCGAAAGTTCGTAGAGGTGCGTAATGAACACCGTCAAAGCAAATATCAGACGCAGAAGGTCGAAGTTATTCTTCTTTGGGATCAGGGAATCGGTCATGCATTTCAAGCGTATGAGAGGAGCAGGAAAGTGTAAAGCGACGGGCGAGTGTGTAGTGAGTAGTGCGTAGTTGGTAGATTGGATGATAATGAGAAAGGCAATTATTCTGCTCTACACACTACCAACTACCCACTACTCACTAGCTCTGCCAAAAGATTATGGCCTCATGAAGCGGTTTTATTGTGATGGTGATGAGCCCAATGAAATGGTATAATGGTAAGAAGTCGCCGAACCTATGACTGATCAACCAACACCACCGGCCATACATTCCCTCACCGATGAGCAGCAGAAAAAGATCGGGCAATCCGTTCCTCAGAAGATGGATGACAAGCACGAGGCCTTCATGAAGGAGATCCTCCGGCTGATCGAGAAGAAAGAGATCGAACTTGGTAAGCCCCATACTTTCGTCAATGAGGCGGTCTTCGCAACTCTCTCGGAATCTGAACAGGATCAGGTGGATGTCGCGCTCTTCAATATCGTCAATCTCCTGACACGCATCGTGGAATTCCGCGTCAGCAAGCATACTCCTGATGAATCCATCGAGCTGCAATCCATGATCGAGCACCTCTGGCAGATGAAGGAGCGCATAGAGGTCAAACATGATGTCCTCAAGTTCTGATTCACACAAACACCATGACGATTGCCAATACCAAAACGCCGGAACCTCTGAAGGAAAATCCTTCCGAAGTGATGCCTTCTGCAAGCGAAAGACTTCTGCTGATCGATCAAACACGGGATCAATTGGCAGTGCTCGCTCGCAACACAAGCTACACTCCCCTTCCGGCTGCGTATCAGCTCGGATAAGGATCTTCACAAATGGGCGCTAAGCCTTGTTTTGCAAGTTCATAGCGCGAAATTGCTATTTCTTTGATTTTGATGTAAGATATAACTAATACCAAGATCATTCACATCATCACTCGCCCCCATTTATCCTTTTTTTCGAACGCTCCACGTCGGTAGACTCTGTTCTTCCTGCATGGTGCGGGAAAGAAAGAGGATGCCGTGGGGGCAAACAGGCGTTCTTACGCCTAGAAAGGTGCTACCATGCACCGCACTACGCTGTCCGCAGTCGTCCTAGCCATTGCTTCCCTGGTGTCCGTTTCCGCTTCGGCTTTCTCCCCGGTCACGGTTACCATCAGGCACGTCACGGATGACGTGTACTGCGTCGAGACGACCTCGCTGGCCATAGTGGCTGGCGACCCCTGGAGCACGATCAAAGTGCTGCCGGGCGGCCTTCTCAGGTGCGAACTCAAGGCCGAGGAAATCACCGTGAAAATCACGGAGGATTCCAAAGTCCTTCGGGTCCACAATGACGAAGACCGGATGGTTATCGTTATACCGCAAGGTGTGATGGTTTACGTCTCGAGGGGCGAGGATGCCCCGAAGAATGCCACGCGCCTGTAAGCGCGCGGCTATACTCCTACGGCAACAAACCGGCATACTACCTCGTAGTATGCCGGTTTCCCAAATATCATAACTTTTCGATCAGCAAATCATTGGGATCTCTCAGAGCAGATTGTTCGACCCACCGTATCCGCTCATCTCTCCGCCACCAGGTCATCTGCCGTCGGGCGAATTGTCGTGCTTGTGCGGCAATATCAGCACGCAGAGAAAGATCCGTTTTCACCTGTGCGACAGATTTGTGCTGAAGCAGCTCAGCAATTTGACGATATCCATGGCTCATCAAACCCGGATCCTGAACTGAATATTCGCTCTGCAGCAATTGTGCCACTTCCTCCACCCAACCCTGATCGAACATCGCATCCGTTCTCTCTGCAATTCGCTTATGAAGTTCAGCACGGGGCAATGCAACACCGAGAAGAAACAGATCGAACGGCGAAACGGTCCTCCCTTTTGCTGAGTTCAGAGATTTACCCGTTGTCATGCAGACCTCCAGTGCCCGGACGAGATAGCGCTTATTGCGGGGATCCACCGAGGAAGCTCCCTCAGGATCGAGGTACTGAAGCTTCGTAAACAGGGAAACTCCGCCATCGACGTCATATGCTTCGCCCAGAGATTCGCGCAACGCACTGTCGGGCTTCGAAACAAACGAGAGATCATCGACCACGGCGCTGATGTAGAGCATCGATCCTCCTACGAGCATTGGAATATTTCCTCGGTGATGAATCTCATCGATGACGCGCAGAGCTTCAGCTTTGTACCACGCAGCGGTCACTTCATCCTTTGGATCGAGGACATCTAGAAGGTGATGCGTTATACCCTGCATTGCCTCCGGTGTAATCTTCGCAGTGCCGATCGAGAGATGCCGGTAGAGCTGACGGGAGTCTGCGTTCACGATCTCCACCACTCTCCCCTGCGCCTGCATTGCTTTTGCAAGTTGAATGGATAGAGAAGTTTTTCCGCTGGCTGTCGGTCCAAGCACGACGATAAGCGGTCGTGCTGAAGCTGTAAGAAAGCCATTGATATCCTGAAGAAGACTCGGCATAGGGTAACAGACCAATTGTCCCTTTCCGCGACCGAAAGCGCAAATTCCTTAGAATGTTATTCCACCTTTACATTCCTCATCACCACATTAGATAACCCATGCCAACTGCCAGAAACCATCAGATTTCTGTATGATATACTCGAAATACAATTCCTAATTCCTAATTCCTAAGTCCTAAGTCCTACACCCTATCCCCTCCCCCCTTACGAATGCATCCCCGCCTTCAATCCATCGCTTCGCAAATCTCCCGCGGATCCCTCACACCGCAGAATTTCCTGATCCCCACCGTCATCGAGAAGACGCAATTCGGCGAGCGCGTCTACGACATCTACTCCCGCCTCCTGGAAGATCGCGTGATCTTCCTCGGAACACAGATCAATGATGATGTGGCGAATGCCATCATCGCGCAGCTGCTGTTCCTGGAGAAAGAGAACGCCAAGAAGGACATCACGCTCTACGTCAATTCCCCGGGTGGTCAGGTGACATCCACGCTCGCAATGTACGACACAATGCAGTACGTGCAGCCAGACATCTCCACGGTTTGTCTGGGAATGGCGGCCAGTGGTGGCGCGATCATCCTCATGGGCGGCGCCAAGGGCAAGCGCTTCGCTCTCGAGCATGCCGAAATCATGATCCATCAGCCTCTCGGTGGCACCGAAGGTCAGGCGACCGATATCGCTATCCATGCGGACCATATTCTGCAGACCAAGAAACTCCTCAACGAGATGATCGCCAAGCACTCCGGTAAAACATTCGAGGAAGTGACCGCAGACACGGAGCGTGACAAGTTCCTCTCCGCCAAGGAAGCGCTGAAGTACGGTCTTATTGATAAGATCATCGCGAAGTCGTCAGCAACATGAATAGAGCAGGCATACCTGCCTGCGGGCAGCATCAGGAACATTTTCAACGGAAGGGCTCCGGGCTTCGACCCGCAGGGAAGTATCCCTGCACACTTTCTGTGAAACTCTTTTATAGTATCATTCTAATTCAACGATAGATCATCCTTTGTATAGTCTGAGATCTTTCTCTCCTCTGTAGCATAGGAATCACATTCACCGGATGACTTCACCACAAAGCAGAAAATGAAGAGCCAAAGCAGCGCTTCGTCGACAGTCACCATGATGGAGTGTACCGGAATGCCGGAAACAACGCATTTAAGGAGAAGACCTACAGGAAGCGAAGATAATGCCATACCGGCAATCCAAGAGGCCATTTCCATGTACATTCCTGACATCAACAGGCCACCACCGATGATCATGAGACCCGGAAGAATATATGCCCAGATTGTTCCGAAAAGAGACAGAAATCCGAGGTCTTCACTGACCATCCCCTGAAAAACAGCGAAATTTAAGTAAAAGGCAAAACCGATCAAAACTAATGAAAGCCCAAAGCAAATACGCAGAAGACGTGCGGCAATAATGAATGATGAATGATCGATCATGACCACAGTATGTCACGGATATCTGACATGGGAAAGAGAAGAGAAGTTTACTGACTGTATACAACTATTGTTCGTAGTTATTCAGTTGTTTCAGACAAAATGTCGCGTAAAGTATCCGATAGATGTTCGAACTCTTACGCTCTACATCTCTTGGCCGACGCGGAAAGCTTACCACTGCTCATGGGATCATCGAATCGCCATTCTTCATGCCTGTGGGAACTGCTGGGGCGATGCGCGGAATCACGCTCGAAGATCTCTCCGATCTGCAGGCACAAATTCTCCTGTGCAATACCTACCACCTTCACCTGCAGCCCGGAGAGGAAACTATTGCTGCAGCGGGTGGCCTGCACTCCTTCATCGGCTGGAACAAACCCATTCTCACGGATTCCGGTGGGTTCCAAGTTTTCTCGCTCAAGAGTATCCGGAAGATCTCTGAAGAAGGTGTGGCCTTTCGCTCACACCGGGATGGTTCTCCGCTCTTTCTGGGTCCGAAAGAGGCGATCGAAATCCAGTGGAGGCTTGGATCGGACATCATCATGAATTTCGATGAGTGCCCGCCGTCCACCGCATCCAGACCGGAGATCGAGAAGGCGGTGGACCGCACATTGCGATGGGCGAAGGTGTGTAAGGAGACGCACGATCGACTGTTGAATACAGGAATACAGGAATACAGGAATACAGGAACACCTTCGACTCCGCTTCTCTTTGGAATAATCCAGGGTGGTCTTCATCGGGATCTGCGCAGGAAGTGTGCAGAGGAACTCGTCGCCATCGGATTTGATGGGTATGCCATCGGCGGTTTGGCCGTAGGAGAATCGGAGGAAGAGATGATGGATGTTCTTCGCGAGCTCTGTCCTCTGCTCCCCGCAGACAAGCCACGGTATCTCATGGGTGTGGGAGTACTCCATCAGCTCAAAGCGTGTACTGCGCTCGGGATCGACATGTTTGACTGCGTCCTCCCCATGCGCATCGCTAGGCATGGAACGATCCTCCTCTCCGACGGTACAGATATCCGGATCAAGAACAGCAGCTTCGCCAGCGCCCACGAACCCATCGACCCGGATTCCCCGTCACTGTGGAGCCGCCGCCATCTCAAGAGCTACCTCCACCACCTCTTCGCCCTCAACGAGCGCTACGCGGAAAGCATCGCCTGCAAGCAGAATTTGGGAGTGACGCTGAAGATGATGCAGGAGCTGCGGAAGATGATGGATCAGAAATAGCTTAGGGTAGCTCTTGGATCTTTTTTAAGATGGCATCTGCTTCTGCACGATCATTTCGGCCATTCTTGTTGGTGATATCTGTAACAAGTGATGGCAAATTCTTCTTCACAGATGTAAGCAAAGAATTAACTTCTTTAAGCCTCTCTTTGAGCTCCTGAGATGGAATTGAATTTTTCTGTAACCTTAGCATATTCAAGCAATATTTCAGTACTTCTGATTCCGTCTCAATCTGACAAACACAATCTCTTGTCTTCGCAATGAGCGCCTCTGATGTCCAAGATTTATCTTGAATTCTCTCCCTTGATTTTTGTAATTCTAAACGAGAAGCATGTGTACAGAGCTGGAACAAAGGGAGATATTTTTGTAAAAATTGATACGTCTGCATCATTTCTTGCTCCAAAGTATGATCACATTTGGTTATCGCGCTTTCAACTTTATTCCGCTCTTGTGGAGTAAACCGAATATTTGTGTCCGAAAGAGCCCTCTGGAACCTCTCCTTCTTCACTAATGAAGAAGGCTGAAGAGAAAGTAATCGTCGCATTACACCTCTATTTTCGGGTCCAGTGCCATATTCGCTCAAAGCCTGAACAAGGACAAAGTCTTGTTCTGACTTTTTCTTCGCAGATAACTCGCGAGAAGGATCTTTGAGCATTTCAATGTCATGCAGAATCGATTCTCTTGAAATCGGAATTTCACCAAAGAGATCAGAGAGTGAGCCACTTGATCCTTCAATATTACCATTTGGCATACAGTTTTGTGTGTATTGATATATTCCTAAACAATAACAATTATATCACTTTACATCACTCTAAACAACTTACCGATTTGCTTGTCTCTAAGCAATAATCTTCCCAATCTCAATCTCCGTGAAATCCTGACGATGTCCGTGCACACGGCGGTAACGCTTGCGGCGGCGCATCTTGAAGACGCGGATCTTGGCATCCTGACCATGATTGAGGATGGTCGCCTGGACGGATGCTCCTGTGACGAGAGGCTTCCCCACCGTCGTGGTGTCGCCATCCACGATCAGGAAGACTTTGTCGAAGGTGACAGAAGCCCCCTCCTCACCCTTGAGCAGTGGAACGTGGATCTTGTCTCCCGTAGAGACCTTCTCCTGAAAACCGGCGATATCGACGATAGCAAACATAAGAGGGCGGAAAGTGACCGCGGAAGTGTAGGGAATGAAGTATGGTGGGGCAAGCGAAAGATAGGGATTAGGGATTTGTGATTGGAATATTCGGATTTGAAGCCCTATACTCGGCACGCGGGGAGAGGTGGCTGAGCGGTCGAAAGCGCCACACTGCTAATGTGGTATACGGTCTTAAACCCGTATCGAGGGTTCAAATCCCTCCCTCTCCGCCACGTATAAGCCGCTGCGCGGCCACGTGGCTGCGCCAATCTTCGTCTATGAGCATTTCTCCAGAAGAGAAGCGGCGCTATCCACTTGTCGGGAATGACCGGGAGTTATTAGAGTGCATTCATGATCTCGAAAAACTTCAAAACCTTTCGAAGAATGAAGTGTTCCTTTTGAGTTTTCTTCGTTCGCAACTTGAGAGTGATTGGCAAAAGCCTTGCATAGATCTCTGTAAAGCATGGAAAAGGAACAAACAATTGTCCCCATTGAAGCGTTGGAAAGCCATCATGAGTATAGGAAACCGTTGGTGGAAGCCTAGGAGACCATAATTCCAAGAGCTGATCATTTCCCATCCTATTCTATGACATCCATTCTCGGTATCGACCTCGGCGGAACCAAGATCGCAGGAACGCGTTATGATGCGACGCATTGGGCTGTTCTTGAAGAGCGGAAAATAGACACCCATGCAGGAAAACCATTTGCCGACGTCGTGACGGACATCCTCGCATTCATCAAAACATTGAGGAAAGAGGACACCACCTCTATCGGCATCGGTGTTCCGGGACTTATCGAGCGACCCACCGGTAAGATTCTCACTCTCCCGAATATCCCCGGCGCAGAGAACTTCGCATTGCAGGAATACATCAGTACTCAAACAGGATTACCGACGGTGGTGGAGAACGACTCCAACTGCTTCGCCATCGCCGAAGCTCTGCAGGGTGCCGGTAAAGGCCACGATATCGTCATCGGCATCACAATGGGGACGGGTGTAGGCGGCGGCATCGTGATTAACGGCAAGCTCTTTCACGGTTCGCATGGCTTCGCCGCGGAGATCGGCCACATGCTCCTCTGCCCCGGCAAACCGCCATACGAAACCACCGACAAACGTGGCGATGTGGAGCAATTTCTCTCCGGCTCCGCTATGGGCAAACGCTGTACGGCAGCCAAGAGACCGGAGGACTTCCTCAAAGGCGAAGTCTGCGCATTCCTCCAGCCGGAAGTGGTGCAGGAGACCGCATGGCTCTGCGCATCTCTCACCCATCTGATGGACCCGTCGATCATCGTTTTCGGCGGGAGTGCGGGGCAGGCTCTGAAACCACATCTGTCAAAGATTGAACAGGAATTACCGAAATGGATATTGCCGAATGCGCCGATGCCGAAGCTTGCGATTGCGGAACTGAAGGATGCGGGAACACGGGGAGCGGCCTTGATCGGAATGTAAATACATCAGAACAATCTTGCCAGCATCGAAGACCATGCTATGGTGCGCTCCATTTTTCCTGCATGCGTATTCATGAAGAATTTTGATACTGATAGTCCCAACAATCTGGCAGATCTCGTTGATGATCTTGCCGAAATCATCAAAGACAAGGGAGAAAAACGTGCTGAAGCACTCCGCATTGTTATGGAAGTACTGGGAGTCCTACGTACGCAAATGGGACCCATATTGTCCCTGATCCATGATCAATCATTCGATGAATTTCGTGTCTATTTACTGCGAGTACTCGAGGCAAAGACCGCTGATCATCAGAGGAATTCTCAGGATAGCACAATCTGCAATCAACAGGAGCTGGCAACCGTATTCGTTCAATGGATGCAGCGCCGTCGAGCTCAGAATTTTAATAATTGGTTGATGCAATCCTCGGTACACAATGGAGGAGAAGCGGGAGGAACAACACGTCAACTTGGGCAAAACGATGATTCACTACATTTGCTGCGGGATTTCACGGACGGAAATATAAGCAGATTTGGCTTATCCACAAAACAACAACGAAGAATCGTGAAAGATTTCTGCCGAGAAATTGGTCTGAAACCCAGGCAATTCCGCCAAATATCGCGAGATGATAAGCCGCTGAACAAATGATCGTGCACCGCGTGATCCTTTCATACCAAATTACGATTGAAATGATACTCATTTGACTGTAAGCAAATAGCCTCCTCCCGTACCGCGCCTACCCTTCCGTAGCTCCGTAACGAAGGAGGGAAACGTTACCAAGGCCAAATGGGTGTAGCAACTTCCTCTGGTTGATTAATAACATTTCAAACGCGAAGTGGTATCACCAATCCGCATGAAATTTTCCGGTTGTATCTATTCTCTCAAACCCATGCGCCCCGAAATAATCGCGCTGAGCCTGGATGAGGTTCTGGGGAAGCCGTGCTGAACGGATGGAATCGAAGTACGCAATCGTCGAAGCGAAGGCTGGAATGGGAATGCCTCTGGAAAGTCCGTGGAGGACAAGGGAGCGCCATGCTTCCTGACGTTTGCCCGAGAAGTGCTTGAGAAGAACCTTCTTCCCCTTTTTCTGTTCAGCTTCTGATCCTCGTGTGGCATCCAAGAAGAGATCGAGGATTGTCGAGCGGATGATGCAGCCGCCTTTCCAGATGCGAGCGATTTCTGTAAGCGAGAGATCCCACCCTTCTACCGCACTCGCTTTGGCTAGCAGATCGAAGCCCTGGGCATACGCGGAGAGCGTGGCCACTTTCAGCGCAGTGCGGAGAACACTGGGTATGGCTTTGGAATTCAGCAATGAAGGTAACAAAGATTCCGGCATCACATTGGCCATGCGGCTGCGCGTCTCGGGAGATGCCGAGAGGAATCGTGCTTCTACCGCTGCGGTAATCGTCGGGATGGCAACGCCGTAGGATGCGGCGGCCTCGACCGTCCACTTTCCTGTTCCCTTCTGACCCGCAACGTCACTGATGAGATCCACCAGATATTCTCCGGTTGCTCCATCCTTTTTCTGCAGGACCTTCGCCGTGACTTCCATGAGATAGGAACGCAGATCACCTTTGACCGATCCAGTGAAAAATCTGGCAATATCCGAGGAGGACATTCCGGAGGATTTCAGAATTCCATAAGCCTCAGCAATCAGCTGCATCACCGCATATTCGATGCCGTTGTGGACCATCTTCACAAAATGGCCTGCCCCACCGGGTCCGATCGGCGCCACACACTTCCCGCCTTCGTAATCACTGGCTGTCATCTTCAGAAAGAGCGACATGACCTTCTTGAGTGCCTTCGGCTCTCCTCCGGGCATCATACTGGGGCCTTTCAGCGCTCCCTCTTCTCCGCCACTCACTCCCAGTCCAATGAAGGAAATCCCCTTCTCCGCGAGGAAAGCAAAACGCCGATCCGTATCGCTGTAGAGACTGTTGCCGCCATCGATCAAGATATCTTCTTTGGAAAGGAACGGCAGAAGGGACTTAATCAAATCATCCACAGCACTCCCGGCACTGACCATCAGAAGAATGAAGCGAGGCTTCGGTAACGATTGGACGAAGTCCTTGAGCGAATGAAAGCCCTTGAATGAACCTTCTGTATGAAATGCCTTCAGAAAAGACTCCACCTTCTCGGGCGTGCGATTAAAAACCGAAACATGAGCGCCGTTGCGAGCGGCATTTCGGGCCAGATTTGCGCCCATAGTGCCGAGGCCGATGACTCCGATGTGTTGCATAGGTTGTAGCTGGTTAGCTTGTTAGCTTGTTAGGTTTATTAGAAGGATCAGCAAGCTTCGATGTGATGACATTGAGCATGCGCATCACCTCATTCAATGTCTGATCTACAACCAGTCTATCCTTTTCGTTTCCGAACGTTAACCGCTTCGCGATTTCCACCTGTGTTTCCAATTCACCGCCGGATCCATACGCGATGAGGAGAAACTGACGATAGTCCTTTCGCGTTCCTCGTTTACGACCTTCGGCAATATTCGAGGGAATGGAAACTGCACTGCGTCGCATTTGTGAAGATAAACCATATATTTCTGACTTCGGAAATTGCTCCGTAAATCGATAAACCAACACCACGAGATCCATCGCTTTCTGCCAGACAATCAGATCCCGATGAGAATGAACATCCATACCATCAGATTACCTAACAAGCTAAACCGCTACAACCTACAACCTAAGAAGCTACAACCTACAACCTAAGAAGCTCGTCCCACCTTCTCCCAATCCTCCTGAAATTTCTTGATACCACTATCCGTCAGCGGATGCTTGGGCAACTTCGCGAATACATCGTACGGAATCGTCGCGATGTGCGCCCCGAGCTTGGCGGCGTCCACGATGTGCCGCGGGTGACGTGTAGAAGCGACGAGGACTTCGGTAGCAAATCCATACTGCATCCACACCTGCATGATCTCCGCGATGAGCAGCATGCCGTCCTCTCCCGCATCATCCAGCCGACCGATGAACGGGCTGATGATGGAGGCACCGGCCTTGGCGGCGAGGATGGCCTGAGGAACAGAGAAGACCAGTGTGGTATTCGTGCGAATCCCCTTCTCTTTGCAGAAGTGTAGCGTCTTAAGCCCTTCCGTTGTCATCGGCACCTTCACATACACATTCTTGTGCCAACCTGCGTACTCCAATGCCTGCTTCTTCATGCCTTCGAAGTCCTTCTCCGTCACCTGGGCACTCACGCAGGGAACGTGCTTACACATTTCGAGGACTGTCTTTTTAAAGTCTTTGCCTTCCTTAAGGACAAGGCTCGGATTGGTCGTAACACCATCGAGCACACCCCACGAGGCGATCTCGGCAACCTGGGAAACATTGGCGGTATCGAGGAAGAGCTTCATAGTGGCTGAAGGAAAAGTATCATCAGTATGCATGAATTATCGCGCTGATCAAAGAATTGAATCTTACGAGAAGCAGGGGAATGCAGCACAGAGAGAAATCCGAACGTGTAATCATTTCGAAGAAATATTGCTATATCTAGCGATTTGTAGTATTATATATCATGTTATGGCGGAGACACACAAACAAACCATACCTGAAGAGATCCAATTCAATAAGCCCAAAGATGCCGCTCCTACTTCAACAAGGATTCAGATGTTAATTGCGGACTCGTTGAAAAGATTATTTGAAGGGCAGAGTGCGCATTGCTTATCAATACAAACTTTAGACAGAGATGAGACACAGGAATTCGCGCAGAATCATGAAAAGAATATTGTTTGGCAGCACATTCAGGACAATCCAGATCATGCCCGACTGACGAATTCACCAATGCAGAATGGAGATATTTCACTGCTTTGGCTGAAGGCGGGTGCCGAAATTGGTTCATTACATGATCCCTTTGCAACGGGGAAAAGGCCTCATGAGCCTATGAGCTGCCTTGAAAAGTGTCTCGAAAGTAAAGAAGGAACTCCTGAATCCGAAGCAATGATTCATTGTGAAACATTACTCCTGCAGGCCGTGCAAAACGCCATTGCTATCGTTGGCGAGAAATATGATCAACATTCGCCGCAGCTCAATACTATTCTCTTTGATCATGAAGGACGTGATATGAGTGCGGTTTATGCATTTCGCATGATTAAAGTTGCCAGTCATTCGAACTCTGACTTAGAAGAATTATTCAAAGCTGTTATGGCACATGACCAGAACGCTATCCAGAAGAAAATGGAATTACTTATGCTTCGATTCTTGCATGAGGTAACACACATGGTCCGAGGGAAGGAAATTGAACAAAGTAATGGTGGAATATTTCCAGAGGTAGCAGCTATCGCAATGGAATGCCTTCACGGCTGCGGTACAACTGCATTCCAAGAAGAGATGGAAAAATGGTGCCATTACTCAACAGACAAGATTTATGGGCGAGCATTAATAACAGCGCTGCGTTTCATACAAAAGAAGCTCATTGAAGAACCGCTGTGCATCATCAAGCCCATGTACGAGAGAAACCAGAAGTGGCAGCATTTCGGGATTGATGATTGTATTTATACGCGAAGAATAAGACTAGAAGCATATCAACATGATCCGGATACGATCGCATTATCACATGCACTGCGAGAAGGAATAGATAGTATTCCACAGCCTCAACGAGATCAGTTACTGACGCAGTGGACCAATGAACTATTGATGATGACAGGGAAAGAAATCGATGATTCATGCTTCGAGGAGCCAGAGATAGAACCCTGCAAAGAAGTACCAGTTTCTTGGAGTAAGGAACTGACTCAGGAGCCGAAATACCAATCACTGACACAGCGAGGGCATCAGGTGCGGCTCATTCTTGACCCACTTCAATCGGATCCAAAACTTCACGTGAAAACTACAATTGCACGTACTGAAGTTTCACCAAAGGATATCAAAGACTATATCATTAAACACAGCCCATTTGGTGCATGGGAAGCAGAGATGTATAACGAAAATAGGAAAGAGTATTGTCATACTACTGTGACCAGCGGTCGAGAGGGCTGGGGGGCGGCCCTTTGTTCAGGAAGTAGCAGAGAGAATCTGATGGGTGTCATAGAATCAACGTTGTCCTCAAAAGCTGCATAATCACTGATAATCTGCCAAGAAATAGCTAAATAATCGTACTGGTCTGGAAGATTTCATATGCTTCCGATGAGGAATGTATACGGCTTCGCCTAAATAATCCTGAATTCTTGTTTTAGCTTCTTCTCAGCTATAAGCCAAGATTATGGTGCGGCTACGCCGGTATATTCGAAATTATTAAATCAATTGAGTATATATTCTAATCTTTCAGGTTTCTCTCACCCCTGCCCCGCGAAGCCCCAGAGGGCGTAGTGGGGTATTCAATACCTTTCAAACCTCATTGTTCAACGTGCCGTCATCATAATCAGTGTCAGCATGACGATGACTGAAATATTGATGCCGACGAACGGCCACATTGACGATTTGCTCCGGGTGAATTGTCGCATACGTCTGGGGGGAAGTCCGGGACAACCTAGTCGGGGTCATGATGGGGCGCAACGAGGAGTACTTGATTCCAGAATATAAGTGGCTCGGATTGGCGATTGGCGATTAGGCGATTGGCGATTTTTCTGCTGTGCATAGAGGAAATATTGATGAATGTATTGAACTATAAAATTATGCATCTCAATTGTAACAACAGCCTCATTCAAACGATTAGCAAGTGATCAAGGGGATTATTCTGTACTTGAATTTGCCGAAACCTGCGAGGAGGTCTTCCCGGATAAATTCTCTCCTAATTGAGAGCAGACAGCTGTCCTGCTTGCCCCTCGTAGCAATGCGGAGTGGGAACCGGTCGAATGGATACTTGCCTGCGGGGAGGATCAGAAATGACATTCAACGAAAGAGCACATGGTTACGACCCGCAGGGAAGTATCCCTGCTCTTAGAAGATAATTTCGGAAATTGCCGAGACGGTCCCGTCTGCTAAAGTAAACGAGCATTTCTTCCTCACTGACAACATGACGCACACACGACCGGAGCGATCCACGCTCATCGGCAAAGACCCCAAAGATGTCCCTTTATCCTGTCAGCGGATCATCGGGAGTTCGGTAACAGGCGAGAGGATCTGGATCGGACCGGAGAATGCTTCTGCCCTTAATGAAGCGGATGCCAAGGCCTATGATCTCGCCCACACCATTCTCTGTCATCTGATCGTCCAGGCTCCCGTGAAGCACAAATCCGGTCACCCCGGCGGTCCTCTCTCCGCATTCACGTTCGCCTACATGCTCTCGACTCTGCGCAATCCTGAAATCGATCAGCCGCTCAGAATCAGTCCCGGCCACCTCTCACTCCTCTCTTTCGGGCTGCAATGGCTTTTCGGACGAGAAGGATTGGACAAGCGATTGGCGTCGCCGCAATCCATCATCGATACATTCCGCCTTCCGGATGGGCTCCCGGGGCATGTGGAAGCCGGGATCGGCGATATTCCCTTCGGCACGGGTCCACTGGGAAAAGGTGTGAGTAATGCGCTGGGAGTCGCCTTCGGACTGAAGCTTCAGAAGAAGCCCGGCATCGTCGATGTCCTCCTCGCTGATGGCGATGCACAGGAAGGTCAGGTGATGGAAGCTTTCCGCCTCGCAAGCCACCTCGGGACAGACAATCTCATCGTGCATGGAGACTTCAATGACATCCAGCTCTCGGGAATTCCCACGCAGATTGCCGCTTCGGACTTCGCGGAAATCGTCGCAGCAGCAGGATGGCACGTCGTGGAAGTGCAGAACGGAAATGATCCGGCACAGGTAAAAGCGGCTCTGGAAGAGGCACAGAAACTCATCGGCAAAGGCAAGCCGATCTTCGTCTGCTACTACACCACCATGGGCTATGGCATTCCCTTCATGGAAGAAGGATCCAACAGCGGAAAGAAGATCTACCACGGTTCGCCGCTCTCCAAGGAGGAGGCGGAGAAAGCCCTCGCGCTGCTCCCCGATCTCGATGAAACGGTGAAGGAGTATCAATCCTACAGAACGGCTCACAAAAAGAAGTACACCTCCGGTCCCACTACACAGACGGATATTCCCCTCACCTTCTCTTCTTCAGATCTTTCCAATGCGGGGTATCAACGAACCACGACGAAGGAGAAAGGAGCTGCTCGTACGGATTTCGGAGCGACGCATCTGAAGGCGCTGATGGCTGCTGATAAGCGCATCTATGTCCTGCATGCGGATCTCGCGGGATCAGGTGGATTCACGGAAGTTGGCAAAGTCTTTCCCGATCGCGTGATCAATGTGGGAGTGGCAGAAGCAAATATGTACATGATGGCAGCGGGAATGCGACAGACGGGACTACTTCCCGTGACGTATACCTTCGCCGCGTTCGGAACCAACGAGGCACGCGCCAATGCCCGTCTCATCGACATCAACTGCGGACACACCCGCTGCGGCATTCTCAATGACTGCACACACGCCGGCCTCTCTGTGGGTGAAGACGGCGAAACGCATCAGGAACAGAACTATTTCACTCTTCCCTTTCGTCACACGCAGGTCTGGATGCCCGCCGACAGCAACCAATCGGGAGCAATGGCCGAGCGCTCCATGGAAATCATTGCCGAAGGACATCAGAGTGTGTACGTCTTTTCCCCACGCACAGGCCATCCTCAGCTCACCACTCCTGCAGGAGAAATCCTCTACGACGCCGATTATCGCTATACCGGCAAGGCTGATCTGGTACGCGGAACCGGGACAACGGACGATCAGGCAACGATCCTCGCCGTCGGTATTCCTGTCCACCGCGCCATCGAAGCTGCGGATCAGCTGCAGCATTCGCCAGACGCCATACGAGTGCGTGTCCTCAATGTGAGCTGCATTCGCCCGATCGATGCCACTGCCATCATCGAAGCGGCGTTGGAAACGAGGCATCTGATCGTCGTCGAAGATCATAATTCCGAAGGAGGATTGGCAAGCCAAGTGGCGGACGTGATCGCGGACTTCGCACTCCCCTGCTCGCTCCGGCGCCTCGGGCTCAATCATTACTTCCCGTCCGGCACAGCCGAAACATTAGAATTCCTCGCAGGACTGGATGCCGAGAGCATTCTCAATGCCGTCCTCGACGAAGTGCGCAAGGAAACCCGCGCCGGGGAGGACGCGTATGTCTCGGCGATCTTCGAATTGGTCACCAATGCCAAAGACAGTCGCTTCCGCGAATCCGTCCTGCCCTTCATCGAGAAGCTCACGCAGGAGAAGGGCTACCTCGATATGCTTCGCAAAGCCTTTGCCAACAGGGCCACTCCCACAGAAGAGCTTCCGTCCAACGATGTGCTGCAGCAGAGATTGAGGGAGGAGATGTAGGATTCCTCTCGTTCATCAGCGCAAACTCCGATGAGATCTTCTGTCGATCTCTACAATCTCGGCGATCTTCTCTCTGAACTGTTTCTGGAGATTTGCTGAGAGAGAAGACATGTTTGCTGCTTCATAGATCCGAGGCATACCCTCGCCCAGGCAATACCAGTTCTCTGGTGCATACTCCTGATCTTTACGGTCCAGAAGCGGTGGAACAAACATGAGTCTCTCCTGTAACATCAACGCAGGATCGAGAGCGGTAGAGTCACAACCGAAAACGATCCCTCCTCCGCGGATCACGCGACCAATCTCCCGAGCGAGTGCCTGATGATATTCGAAAGCTTGTATCTGTGTTGTATCAATTCCATTAATTTGTAAACAAGCACTGCCAGCAGGCATCCTCGCAACAAAATCAAGCATGTCAGCCGCAATATACACTGATGGTGTCCTCAAATTCCTCAATCCGGACACTGATGTTGATTCCCTGATCTCCGTACTCGAGAGTCCCAGTCCATCTGCACCGCGAAGATCAGAAGGATCGCGCATTTGCATACCAGGATAGAGCGGATGTTCAACATCAGATAATGAATTTGCATACTCAGAACTGAGACCACGATCGACATTAACATAAACTGTAGCGCCACACTCGTTAGCGAAATCATGAGATCCGGAACCACTGCCTGTAGGGCTTCCTCCTCCGAGATCAACGTTTTTCACTCCGATCAGTCGAGATTGCAGATGTGTCTTCAACGACAGAGTCCGAATCATATTCCGAAAATGCGATGCAAAATCTTCTTCTTGAAGCCTGATAGCACCGCGCTGCGCTGCCCTAGATATAAGCTCGCGATACTCAGGCAATCTTGGGTTATCAAAGGAAGTGAGTTCTCTCACATATTCCTTGAGGGGTCTCTCAGCATTTGAAGCAGGAGAATCTTCGATCATAAATATACTATGATATAAATTGATGGAATAGTCCATTTATTTTGTTACCAAATTCAGATCTGAAATGCATAGAAGATGAGGCTTCTGGGACACCACATCGAAGACGGTGTCGTCATGCACCAACAGTCCAGTTCTTCACTGTAAACTCCGAAGTATGCTCAAGGTCACTCGTGTCCGGTTAAAATCTGAGTCCCAGAGCCAAAATATCGTTGCCTGAGTCGGATATTTGCAGATCGTTTCTCAGAAACAGCTCCTGCAAGCCAATCTTCTCGAATGCCGTCGTGCTCAATATTTGTAAAATTTCGTACATGCTCCGCTCAATGCGCAACTCTTTTCTGACGATGGCAACGGCGAGGTAGGCACACACGGCTACCCAAATTTGGGTGCGCACCGCGTTCTCCGATTCTCCCCAGAACACCTTGATCTTGAGATGCCCTTTCATCCACTTGAAGAAGAGTCCGATTTGCCATCGCAGCTTGTAGAGCATGGCAACCTGCAATGCGGTGAGGTCGAAGTTGTTTGTGAGGAAGACGTAGGTGTTGTCGGTTTCGCTGTCGTAGTACTTCACACGTCGCAGAAGATCAGGGTAATCCTTGCTCGCTTTCACGCCAGTACAACGAATCGTCTGGTCACATCGCAGTCCTGTCGATCGATCAACGGGGCGGGAGTAGAGACGCTGCCACCGCATGTTGCTCTTGGCGCGGGTGATGAAGAAGGCATGCTTCTCTCCAATTTCATGGAGTCTGCCATAGTCCACATATCCGCGGTCGATGACATAGCACGCTTCGGGTTCGACGGGCAGCACGTCGAGGACGTTCACGTCGTGCACCGTTCCGTCCGTGATATGGACGAATGTCGGTAGATTACCGCGCAGGTCGAGAAGCGTGTGAGCTTTCACCGCTGCCTTCGTGTCACGGAAGTGTGCCCACGAGAACACGGACAGGCAGAGATCAATTGTCGTGGAATCGAGGGCGTAGAACTTCCCAATCAAACCTTTGAGTACTTCATCGTCCTGGTACAGTGCCTGCGCACGTATGAGGAGAGTTTTCGCGAACGCTTCGTAGATTCTCCAATCACGTTGTTCGTTGGCATCGCACAACGTGGAGAGTTTGATGAGCCCCGTGAATCCCATGTGGTAGAGCTTCTTCGGGTGTGCATTGAGACAAAGTGCAATGCTGCGCGAACTTTCACGAAATGTGAGTTGCCCGAAACAGAGACAGAGGAACTGCTGCCAACAGGAGAACGATTTCACGTAATGATTCCCACGGAAGAGCATGACGCATCGTTCAAATTCATAGCGAGAAAGAACATTCGTGAGTTGACGGAATACGAAGGTACCGGCAAACATGCGGAAAGTGGGGAAGTGTGGTCTGATCTTCCCCGAGCCAATTGAAGTCCTCAAAAAAGATTCTTGT
>JBAWYM010000016.1:0-32126 GCA_037143575.1 Candidatus Peregrinibacteria bacterium
CCCTGTGTTCAAGCCCGGAGCCGCAGCGCAGGGCGGGACACAGGGTTATTCACTGTCTGCGCGCCATTGATTATAACCTTATTAATAATCGTTTCTCTCTGGTTTCGTTAAGTTCAATTCTCCCTCTCAGTCATGGGTCAGCCAGAAATTTCTACTCACATAGCCCCAGACGGTTCCAAGTTCACCGTAGTGTATCAGGTTATTCCGGTGGCAGATGGGAAGAAAGATCATGTGTATGATGAAGCGGAGCGAGTGCAACAGCTTGCAAGTCGTTCAACAGCAGGAATGGCTCCAGGAAAGCAGGAAGAATATGATAATCCTAATGCTACAATACTGAATGATGAAGAACTCCAAGAGAGAGAATTGATTAAGAAAAAATATGAGGAAGGCAGAAAAGGATTTGATCCAGTAAAAGAAGGAGCAGATGTATTGAGGGAATATTTAAGAGCGGTGAGTGATGAGCAAACGAAGGTACGAAAACTAAGTCATGCCGCGCTTCTTCATCTGGGGTTGGCTGAACGGCCAGAACTGAATGTCGATGGTCAACCGCTTGGTGTTCAAGAATTCAAAACGGCCCTTACCCGAATGAAGCCTGACGAGAGAGGAGTGGTTATTTCGGAACTAGCTCAAATGGCCAAGAAAAAGTTGAAATTTTTGGATACAGCACTAGTGTCAGCCGAAAGCTAATCTATCAGAGGATTCGAATACAGAAATCGATCCCGTCATTCGATGCTTCGACGTGGTTTATCACACTAGCCGCAGGTCGATCCTTCGATTCAGCTCATCCTCAAGCCCGCAGGTCGAAGACCTGCTCTACTTTGCTTTCAACCCCGCCTCCTTCAGCACCGCATCGAACACGGCGGGCTCGTGGATGGCGAGCTCCGAGAGGACCTTGCGGTTGATCAGGATATTGGCTTTCTTGAGGGCAGAGATCGAAGGTGCGTAGCCAAAACCGCGCTCCTGCAGGGCGGCATTGAGGCGGATGATCCAGAGTGAGCGGAAGTCGCGCTTCTTGCGGCGACGATCCTTGTAGGCGTGCTGGCCGGCCTTCATCACGGCTTCATTTCCCTTCTTGAAGGTGGTGGACCGCATACCGCGATACCCCTTGGTGAGGTTGCGGATTTTCTGGTGACGCCGGTGACGGACGATTCCTGTTTTGACGCGCATGATCTAAAGGTAAGGGAGGAGCGAGGAGAGGGTTTTGATATCGCGGGTATTGGCCATGACCGTGCGGTTCAGGCGCTTCTGGCGGGGACTCTTCTGCTGGAGAAGGTGACTGCGACCGCGGCGCTTGAAGGCCAGAGCACCGCTACCGGTTCGGCGAACACGTTTCTTGGCGCCGCTGTGAGACTTGATCTTAGGCATGGGGACTGAGGGATTCGAAGTACGGGAAAACGAACGATGACGCGGCAGTGTAGCAGGGGGGGAAGGGATCAGCCAAATGAAAAACCTCTATTTTCTGACTTTATAGCGGCGAGGGGAGGAAGTATGAAGGGGTACGTATTCAGTATTTCGGGATCGTTAGACAAACCCTCATCCCATAATACTTACCCCTTCATCCTTCACTTCCTCGTAACAATCATGATAACTTCGCCCTAAATATTACGTGAAATTGTGGTCCGATTTGCCGGATCTCCTGCTCTACTTCCGTCACATCCTTCAGATCCTCCACGATGCCTTGGAGCTTCTTCTTGGCGTAGTCGCGGTTACTCAGCTCCCGTCCGCGGAGCCTCACCACGAATTTCACGAGATGGCGCTCGGCGAGAAATTCCCGTGCGCGGTCCTCTAGGCGTTCGATATCATGCTTCTCGGTGCGGTAGCCGAAGCGCAGCATCTTCACCTCCGTCTGTTTACTGTGGCTGCGCTGCTTCTTTTCTTTCTTTCGGATCTGATAGAGATATTGCCCGAAATTCGCAATTTTCACCACCGGTGGCACGGCTTTGGGAGACACTTCGATGAGGTCGTATTCCAGTTCGTGGGCGCGTCGCAATGCCTCAACCACGGTCATCCTCTCTGCCGCACCTTCATCAGACACGAGGAGCACTTCCTCGGCGCGGATCTCCTCATTGATGCGGGGCCGTTTCTCCTGACGTTTTTGAAGTGTTGGACCGTGATGGCGTTTCTGCAAGTGTGGAAGGGGGGAAAACACCGGGAGATTAGGCCAGAACGATCGGAGCGACAAGGTCTGAAACGTGATTCACGGCAATCCGGGGAACGTAGGCGCGCCATGCATGGCGCGCCTACGTTCCCCGTGACAGGAGCAGCACCGTCATATCCACCTGATACCAGTCCAGCGCACTTCCTGCCTTGATCGATGCCTTCTCCAGTACGATGAACGGCATCGGCCAGAGGCGCTGTTTTGCAAGCTCTTGTCCGAATGTTCCCTGAAAGAGGAGCTGGACGGTGTGCAGGAGGGACTCGCGGAGGATGGGATTGAGTGTTAAGAGGAAGGACTCACTGGGAAGGGAACGGCGGAGTTGCTCTTCGAAGGGACGCGGCTCGGCACCGTAGGATTGAAGGTCGGTGGCAAAGAATTGTTCAAGTGCGACGATGGCCGCTGGGTTTTCCGCTTCTGTCGCCGAGATCAGGGTGGACTTTTGTGCCTGAGTGAGGGCGTCGCCGACGGTGAGGAGGCCGGCGATCCGGAGGAAGGCGAAGATTTCCACCATCCCTTCTCCTCGCACTTTCCATTGCATTGTGACGGGGATGGCGGTGAGTCCATCTTTCCGTGAGCGTGGATCGCCTACGGTAATAGGGGAGAGCGGACCGATGAGGCTTCGCTGTTCAAGGTCATTTTGGAGGAGCGAGAAGATCATGAGATTGCGATCGAGGGCCGTTTTGATGGGCAGGACGGAGACGCGGATCCGCTCCTCTTGTGATCCCGATGCGAGGGCTTTTTGCAGTTCTGCTACATCAATTTGTTCCTTCAGGAGGGCGATGCGACGCTCCAGAGCCGGAGCCTCAGCGACGAGTGGCAGGGCTGATTCCCGCAGGGCCGTCACGGCCTGCACATGCATGATGAGGAGGGTACATGACAGGATGAGCGCCACCACTCCGGATACCCAAAGAATGAGCGCGGTGAATCCCGATGAGTGGTGTATGGTCGTCATCGAAGGCTGATGCGAAAGGAGAAGGGAGAGTGCTCGCCGATCACCGGATCGCGTTCCCGCGAGTACGTCGGCTGCTGCATGGATGCCGTGAAGGGAAGCTTCGCGACAGCTGCGGCGAATTGCGCGAGGACGGTCATGCTCTTCAGTCCCACATTGCGTACATCGCCAGAAATTGTGAGCACTCCGTCATTCATCGTCATGGTCGAGATCATGATGGCATTGGGCTGCTCCATCCCTGTCGATTTCGCTACGTTGCGCAGAACGCTGAGGATATCCGGTAGCGGCGTCTGCTCGATCTTCCCGCGGACGAGGCCTCCGTACACAGAGTCATCCATCGGGAGCAGCAGAGCTTCGCGCTTCGCCTCGGCTATTTTCAGATCTTCCTTCATCTGTGTAACCGCCGTGACAGCCTGCTCAGGACTAAGGAGAGATCCTTTGATTTCGATACTCGTGAACCGCGGGAGGAGCAGAAGCCAGGAGAGCATCAGCAGTCCCAGGAGCACGAATGCGAAGAGTGCAAAGGGAACGGCGGCTCTGCGCAGGATTTCTGCGAAGGTCAGGTGCGGGGGCGCGAAGGTGGGGAGGGGTTGGGTGTTGGGCATAGGTTTCCTTATATTATAGCCAAAATGAGCCCACTTGAACATGGAGGGATCTTTTCAGTATTGCTATTTTATGTTTTGATAGCTGTAAGCTCTAAGCCTTAAGCTTCATTTTCGGACACTTACAGCTTACGTCTTATAGCTTAAAGCTTCTCAATACACCTTACAGTTCCACCGATATCCGCTATTCTTATCTCATATTTCCCCCTTCCTCCGTGGACGATCTGCTGCAAAAACTGACGGACTTGGTGTCCGCGATCTCCATGGGGAAGGACTCTCTTTGATGCCCGCGGGGTTCCGAAGAAAATCGAAGAACTGACGGCGCTCACGAGTGCTGCGGATATCTGGAACGACCAGAAGCGCGCCAATGGGTTATTCCAGGAATTGAAAATTCTGAAGAAGCAGTGGGAGCCGTTACAGGTACTCTTGCAGGATGCCGCAGCATTGCTTTCTATGGTGAAAGAGGTGAGTGAGGAGGAGCGGCAGCAGTTCTCCGGTGAAGCGGAGCAGCTCCTCGCGCAGTGGAAGACGATCGAAACCAAGCTCTACCTCGGCGGGGAATTCGACACCATGAATTGCTACCTCACCCTCAGCGGCGGCGCTGGCGGGACCGAGGCGCAGGATTGGGCGGCGATGCTCATGCGGATGTACCTGCGTTACGCGGAGAGGCAGGGATGGAAGACCACGATGCTCGAAAAGACGGACGGATCGGAGGCGGGGATCAAGTCGGCGACGGTGCACGTGGAAGGAGAATTCGCCTATGGGTATTTGAAGTGTGAAAAGGGAACACACCGGCTCGTCCGGCTCTCGCCGTTCAATGCCAAGAGTCTGCGGCAGACGAGCTTCGCCTTGGTGGAAGCGCTCCCGGAGCTGCCCGAATCCGCGGAGGTGGATATCAACCCCAATGATCTTAGAGTCGATACGTTCCGCAGCGGTGGAGCCGGCGGGCAGAACGTCAATAAGGTGGAGTCCGCGATTCGCATCACACATCTTCCCACCGGCTTCGTCGTTGCCTGCCAGACGGAACGCAGCCAATTGCAGAACCGCGCGCAGGCGATGAACATGCTTCGCGCGAAGCTTCTGGAGAAAGATCGCAAAGAACAAGAGGAAGCGAAGACGGAGCTCAAAGGCGCGAGGAAGAGTGCGGACTTCGGGCAACAGATCCGCAGCTACGTCCTGCATCCATATCAGATGGTCAAAGATTTACGGACCGATACCGAGACGAGCAATACGACCGGCGTTCTCGATGGTGATATCCAGCAGTTTATCGATGCGGAGCTGAAGCGGGAGGCAAGTGTTTGAACCTTGATTAAAAGGATTATTGGATTTTCATGATTATCTCAATGAAGAGTCATCAAGAAATCCTTACAATCCTCTTAATCAAGGTCAGACAATGGTGAGCTCAATACACCTCCTTCAAGAAACACTCTTCACAATTCACAATCTCCTTCTTTCCCGGATCGTAACTCGTCTCCATCTCCCTCCCGCATTTCTGGCAGTTCCTCCTCCATAACTTAGAGGGATTCCTCGATGCCACCCTCCTCCGATGCCGTTCATCCGGATGCAGACATGGGATGGGGACTCCAATTTTTCGGTACAGCTCCAGCTCCTGACGGATGATTTTGAACGGGCGATGTGTCGCCTCGCATGCGATCACCCACTGAAGGACATCATCTGAACTATCATCAATGCTGTCTGGTAAATGTGGAGCGGGAATGACCTGATCTACAGTCGGCGGTGCTTCTTCCCCGTCCCGCAACCGCCATTCTCGACCGAGGATTTCTCCCTGCGTCAGCGAAAAGAATTCCTGGGCGACCGTATCGTTGTACGCAAAGGGACTCATAGTCACTGGGAAGAATTCGCCCCATGAACCACTCGCCGTGTCTGCCTTGAGCGTCGTCGGAGAGCTCGGGTTCATGTCTGCGCCGTTTCCATCGTTTTGCATGTTCTGAATGATCATCGGTACCAACTTTTCATACTCTTCTTTCGCATACTGCTTGTTCAGGATGCAGTATTGTTTGTTTCGCAGTCCGATGCATCCGAAGCAGTCACTGCAGACATGGCAGTCCCAGCAGTACAGGAGGTCTGATGACCCCCGGCAGAAGGCGGTGAAGAGGTGGTGAGATCCCATGAAGCTCGTATTTTCCAGCGAGAGCTCGGCTTCGTTCGTTGCATTGCAGTCGTAGCAATCCCGCATGTTTGAAAAAATGTTGGAGTAGCTGCAGTCCTGGGAATCAAATCCTTCAAAAGATTGATGCATGTTTCTGCAGCGGGACAGGTGGTCCCCGTGCGATTCCTCGCATTGGATGAGATGTCTCCCCGGGTGAGGTATCGAGAGACGGAACTGCTCAAACTTTTCGGAGAAGCGGGTAAGGGCATCACGGGAACGGAGCGATCGTTTGACTCGCAGAAATTCTTCCTCGGTCACCGGTGTATTGAAAATATACAGTCGTTTGTTCCTCAAGTTCACACATCCGATGCACTGTGAGCAGCCGCGACATTCGGAAAGGAAGAGGGAATCGGAGCAGTTCATCGACTCGCGCGAGAAGCGGACGGCGTAGCATCCCTCCAGATCGCAGCACTCGTAGCAGAGCTCGCTCTTCACTACCCACATGCAGTCGCAGCATGATCGGCTGTCCACCAGGATCGTCGAGTAATAGGAGTCTTGGTTGAAATTGGAGTTGATGACGAGATGACAGTTCTTGTTGCCGTCCGCGAAATTGCAGTACGGCGCATTCTCGGCCTTGGGATTCATCAATGCCACTCGTGGCACCTGTAGCGACAGTTCCCTGAATTGATCGAAGAAAGGTCGGGAGAAGTCGAAGTCCCTGCCGAACTCCAGTCCATCCCACGTATCCGACCACCAGGCATCATTGGAGAATATTTTGTAATCGCTCTCCGGTGGATACATGGAGACGATCATGGCACCGGTCGCATCACATTTCCGCCTAAAGAGATGACGTTCGTTTCGCAGCGCCAACCGTCGTTGGAGTCGGCACGAAGGACACAGTGTCGGCGGTGGGATCAATTCCTTTTTCCCTGCGATCATCGGAGAAACTTTCTCGTAGAACGCACGGTCCACCGCCGTGACGATGAAGGTGTTCTTGCATTGCCTGCATTGTTTCTGTTCGTCAGTCATTGGATAGTGTGGAGGGAGGGCAATCTTCGTTCGATGAGAGCGGTGTCATAAAAATATTGAAACAGCATCACAATACCTTCGAAGCATTTGCATGGATAAAAAATCATCACTCTCTATTGGAAATACAAGAAAAAGGCTATAGGAAGACAAAAGAACCATGTATCACTTTCTACCGCGCAGTAGATTTCCAGAGCAGCTGATACTGCAGAAGCTTCGCCCTGGCGAGCTCGGGAGACTTCGTCTTCAAGACTTGGACTTTCTGATCGCTATCGCGGAAGAACGTAACAATCGTGTCGTCGTACAGATAGGTGAATTCCAGTGGATAGTGATCGTTCGCGATGAATTTCGTGTCCCGTTTTTCACTCTTGCTCGTCCCGGCGATGGTCTTGGAATCGTCTGATTCATCGAAGATCACCGCATCGCAGTGGATGCCTTTCTTCACGCGCTGAGCGATGAATTCCTTCTCTACTTCCACCCCGAGAAAATTTTTCACAGCGCCGAATGCCCCCACGCACCAGATGCGGTTTTCACCGATTGAGTAGGGAATATTCAGGTAGTAATCCGTCAGGGCGGTGTCTTCGTAGACCTCGGTTTCCGTCTGCAGAGAGCCGAGTTTCCCCAGGTCCTTCAATCTCTCGGAGATTCTCTGGAGTCTGCGACTGCGGTTACTGAACTGCCCCGCAATCTTCTCGAGAGGCACCGCGAAGTACTGCGATGGATAGGAGTGTGCGGGAGTTTCCAGGAAACCTTTCCTCAGGAGGGCACTCACGATCTTGTAGATGCCGGCGGTGCTGCACTTCACCCGATTCTTCAGCTCCTGCGCGTCGGCACCGAGGATTGCCTGCGCTGCCAGGTACGTGCGCGCTTCTCCTTCCGATAATCCGAAGTCCAGGAGGGCATTGAAGATATATGACTTCACAAGCATGGGAGTAGTGTATAGTATTGAAAGAACATGATCAATATAATAGTCAATGACACCGTATCCCCCTGTCTGACATTGATTTAGAGAATTGAAAGGATTTCCTGATGACGATTCATTGAGAAATCATGAATATCCAATAATCCTTTTAATCAAGGTTCAGACAATGGTGAGCTCAATACACCTCCTTTGAATAATTATAGGAAGCGGGATTTGTTCCCGCGGGTACGATGGAAAGCCTCGTCGGTGGAATATTGCTTATCAGCAGGCCCGCGCGAACGAATCGCGCTCCCATTTCCCTATTATCTTGTCATCCTCATTATCAATACACTTCTTTCAAATAGCACTCCTCGCAGTACACCTTTTCCTCCCCCCCCGGACGATACGTGGTCTCCATCTCCTTCCCACACTTCCCACACTTTCTCTTCCAGAGATGCCGGGGATTGCGCAGTGCCAATCGTTTGTCGTACCGCACATCCGGATGGAGATGCGGCACGGGGAGTTTCTGATTGCGGTAATAATCCAATTCCTGCTTCACGATGCGAAAAGGCCGGCCTGATTCTTCGCAGACAATGGCCCAGTTGAGGATATCATCCGGGATTTGATCGATGGTATCCGGCAGACTGGAAGCTGGGATGGTCTTCGTCACATTCGGTTTCTGATCGGTGACGGTGCGCCAGTAGTACCCGCGTTCCTTGGATTCGGTTTCGGTAAGAGGGAGATACTCTTGAGCCAGGGATTCGTTGTAGCCGAAGGAGCTGAGCGTTGGCGGGAAATATTTTCCAAATTCGCAGGATTGCTGCATGTGCTTGATGATTTTCGGCAGCAGTGCTTCATATTCCTCCTTGGAATATTGTTTATTGAGAATGCAGTACTGCTTCTGCCGCAGCCCTACGCACCCGAAGCAATTTTTGCAGCTGAAGCAGAACTCGCAGTAGAGGAGATCTTGGCTGTGGAAAACGTAGAGGCAGTAGGCGCAGTGGTAGGCTTCGATTGTGCCCAGTGTCTGGTAGCAGAGCTCCGGCTTGAGGTACATGTTCGAGCAGTCGATGATGTCTTTGATATTCACACCGATGTGCACATTGCGGCAGTCCTGGCTCTCGTTCACGTCGTAACAATCGAGGCACCGCTGCGAATTTTCGATGTAGTCACCGGTGCAGTCTTCGCTGTTCACGATATTCACGGCGCGGTGGATCATGGTCTTGCGGAGCTCTTGAAGTTTGCGTTTCATTTCTTCGGTTCCTTTGAATGAACCCTGCCATTCCTTCATTTTCTTCTCGTACTCCGCCTTCGTCAGGGGCTCATTGAGAAAGTGGTATTCCTTTTTGCGGAGATTACTGCACAGGCAGCAGTTACTGCAGCCGATGAGATTAGTCGAAAATGCACAGTCACGGCAATTCTTCGAAAAGGAAATACCAGTGCAGTGGTAGCAGTCATACGCGGAGAAACATTCGTAGCAGAGCTCTGATCCGTAGAGATACGAACAATCCACTGAGCTTTTACAGCTCTGGTAGAGCTTGCCGTACATGCAGTCCTCGTCGTACTCGGAGGAATTGATGAGGTAGCAGTTTTTGGAGTACGCCGTCCCTGCTGTGTAGTCGGAATTCTCATTCGCGAGGACGGTCATTCCCAATCGGGGGGATGCTTTATGGAGAGTGGCGAACTGCTCGAAGAAAGGTTTGCTGAAATCGTAGTCGCGTCCCTGATCGATGCCGTCACGTTTGGGATCGTTCCAATCCTCTGGCGTGAAGACGATATCGGGCTCTCCCCAGAGTGGTTCCTCGTGGTAGAGCGATACCATGGTCTTCTTGTTCGCCACCGGACGCTTGTAGAAGGCACGTTCGTTGCGGTGGCAGGTGCGGATCCTCAGCCGACATTCCGGGCAATATTCAGGAAGAGGGAGCACAAATTTTTCCTTGCCGAAGGTGTAGGACATTTTCTTCACGAAATCTTGTTCATCCTGATGGATAGTGAAGGGCTGGTGGCAGAGGGGGCAGAGGGGCATGTACGGAGGTTTGGGAGGTTTGGAAGAGGCTAGAGACCCCACTTAGTTCTTCAAACTTCGCGGGGCAGGAGCCTGAAAGGTGCTGAGTAGAGGGGAAATTGGGAGAGCCAAGCATGTCATCCCGAGCGGAGTCGAGGGACGACATGCGCATTCTCATGGTTCGACTCCGCTCACCATGACAATGCTTTGCTTAATTGCTTAATAAACTTCTTTCAAATAGCACGTCTCACAGTATATCTTCTCCGGCCTCTCCGGGGAAAAGCTCGATTCCACTTCATTGCCACACTTCGAACACTTCCGTTCCCAGAGACATCGGGGGTTTCGTCGCTGGATTCTTTCCAAATGCCGTTCATCGAAACTCGCGCGAGGTAGAGGAAGGATGTGCTGTCGATACAGAGAGAGTTCCTGCGGAATGATCTTGAAGGGTTTGCCTGATTGCGCGCAGGTGAGGATCTTCTCCGTGACGTCATCGGGAGCGTCTTTGATATCCGGAGGAAGATCATATGTGGGTCCCTGATAGGCCGACGTTTGGCTCTCGGTATCTTCCCGATAGTTCCATCCTCGCTTCAGAATTTCCTCTTTCGTCATCGGGAAGTACTCCTGTGCAACGGTCTCGTTGTAGCCGAAGGGTGAAAGGGACGGAGGAAGATGCTGGCCCCATTCGCAGGCCTGCCCCGCGGAGCTCCCCTCGAGGGAGCGAAGTGGGGATTTCTTCATATGCTCGACGATCTTTTTTTTCAGCACCTTGTATTCCTCTTCCGTGTACTGCTTATTGAAGATGCAGTAGCGCTTCTTCTTGAGGCCCGAGCACGCGAAACAATCCTCGCAGTGCTGGCAGTGATCGAGATACTGACTGTTTTTGCTGTAGAAGCTCACGAAGGTGAACTGGGTGTTGTATTGGCCGATGGTTGAAATCGTGCCGTAGGTCCGTTCGCAGTGGTCCACTACCACGTGCCCGTCGAAGCAGTCTTTACTCTTGAAGCTGAAAATCAAGTATCCGCAATCCTCCAGATCGCCGGAATCGTAGCATTCGATGCAGTTGCGACAGTGGACGATGTGGTCACCCGTGACGTTGTCATTCCCGTTGCCGTCGTAGTACTGGTGAATCTGCTGGGCGGCGGCTTTCTTGCGGAAGATATCGCGCGCGGCAGTGAGGGTCGTGACGTTACCGGTATTGAGCTGCTTCAGCTTTTTTAGGTAGCCCTCTTTGGTGTGCTGCTCATTGAAGATGCAGTACTGCTTATTGCGCAGCCCAAAGCACCCGAAGCAGTCATGGCAGCCTTTGCAGTCGCTCAGGAAAAAGCTGTCGCGGCAGTTATGGCTGCGCTCCGAATGCGCAAGGTTGTAGCATTCCGAGCAGTCGGTGCATTCGACGCAGAGCACACTCTTGAAGCAATTCAGGCACTCCAGACAGTTCTGGCAGGAGTCGATGCCGTAGCTGTAGTAGCAGTCCTCATTGTGGTCCGAGACGAAGATCATGAAGCAGTTTTTGTCCTGCTGTGCACCGTTAGTGAAGTCGCTATTCACGTTCTGCGAGGTGAAGACAGAAATCTTGGGACACGCCCGCATCAGCGCATCGAACTGGGGGAAGAAGGGTTTGCTGAAGTCGAAGTCGCGACCCTGCTCCAGCCCATCCCACTTATCCGTGTGCCACTCATGCTGGTCGTAGACTTTGTAGGGACTCTCGGGAGAGTAGATGGAGATGATCTGCTTGCCGGTGAGGTCGCAGGTCCGGTGGTAGAGCCGGCGTTCGTTCCTCCAGGCGAAGCGTCCCTGGCGGCGGCACGTGGGACACTTGGTCGGCAGTGGCATCTCGATCTTCTCGAGGAATGCTTTCTCCATCGGGGGGACGGAGAAGGATTGGTGGCAGTGGGAGCAGGTCATCGGAGAGGTAGGGAAGGTTTGGAAGACCCCACTTCGCTCCAGCGGGAGCTTCGCGGGGCAGGGGTTAGAGAGGCCTGAAAGGAAGAGATTTATTTCTAACCTTGAGCGCACCCCGGAGTTGATAGTGAGCAGAGACGAACTGCGGGTGCAGTCGAAGATTAGAATATCCTATTAACGCATTCAATTTCCCGTACCCCGAATTCACGATCACCACAGTCTTTCCGAATGTCCTCGATCCCCGCTCCACCTCTCCAGCGAACCACGCGAAGGCATGGGCAGGAGCGGCTTCGGCGCGGATATCTGCGGGAATACATCTCAATGCTTCTTCATCGGTCCTCTCCGAAATCACGACCTCGGCGATATTCTTCTCTTTCCATTTTGTCGTTTTCTCCTGATAGTTCTCCGGCACGAAACGGGTGTGGAGCATGCGGTTCATCGCACAGGTTACGCCGACAACCTTCGTCTTCTTCCAACCAATCTTCCTGCATCCCTCCACGATTCCCACCATCGCTTCCCTGCTTCCTGACGGAACGATGATGGTATCAGGGATTTGCGGTAAGACTTCCTTCAATTCTTTCGCAATGGCTTCGTACGCCTCTTCGAATCCTTCGGACACACACCACAGATCCGCAGCATCAATTTCCAGATTCTTCGCGATGAGTCCCTTCTGGAGTTCTTCACTGAGGAAGCCGGAGTCGAGCTCGAATTCGACGACGCCATCGCAGATCTTCTTCAGCGTTGTGATGACTTCACAAGGAGTCTTGCTGTCCACGATGACGTAGATCTTGATCCCCTCCGGAGCTGCGAAGTGTGCAAGGCTGACCGCGGCGTTGCCTGCTGAGATGAGAGCAAGCGCCCTTTTCCCTTTCCGCTTGGCTTCACGGACGATGAGCTGACTGCGTCGGTCCTTCCAGGTTCCTGTGGGGAGTGTGCTCTCATCTTTACCCCAGACAGCCTGTAGACCGATCGTCGCGGATGAGGCGGGAAGAGGGAGGGGGCGCAGTGGGGTGGAAATGAGGGGCTTCATTTTTTTTTCTGAGGAGCGGGACATGTGGTGAGCTTGCCGAATCCATTCGTTCCCGCGGGTAGATATGAAAAGCCTAATTCTTTCTTGAGCGCGGGATGCTTCCCGCATGAGGGAGAATTCAGATGGGTATGGAATATGCGAATGAGATGAGTTTCTGTCCAAACTCCTGATCCAACGGTTCAATGCCGTAGAGTTGCACTAATTCAGCCGGATGGAGAGCATCATTAAGAATTTTTGCCCCAGCTTCTATGGTATCGCAGTCGTGGTTTGAACGGTTAACGCTGACAAGTACGGGAACGACTTGCATCAGCTCCCGGAGTCTTGGGCGTGCTACTCCGGCAAGCTGCAGACGCAGTTCATTTTCGGGTCTTCCCATAGGTTGGAGACTCTTTCGGACAAACAAGAGCAGGCTCATCACTCTATGCGTTGTTTCTCCTAGAATTCTTGTGAGATCAATTGTCAACTTTGCGGGGTCACCAAGAACCTCTATCTGCTTGTTGGCACACATTGAAAGCTTCTCCCGATATTGTTGTATCATTTTTGAAGGATCACATCTCATCGCCGGCTCTTCGCTCAAGACGAGCCGAGGAAGTCCTATTGAATAATTGTAACGAAGGTAACCATCAGGAGGCTGGAGTTCCTGTAGAGGTTCTGGAAGATTCGCAAGGCGCTGGCAGAGGGTGAAGCCGGGATCTTCTGATGCCGATGTTGTACGAGGTGAGTCTGTCATGATGTGTAGTTGTCAATAATCCTGAACCCATCCTAATCCACCATTTACCTCTGTAAATACTTTTGCTAATATATCCTAGTATCGAATATGTTTTATTGTTTACTATAAGCCATATTCAATAGATCATCATCTGTAGTAATTCTCCTACAACATCCTCATGCAGCCCTCCGATCTCCTGGATCTCGGCCTCGCAAAAGACGAAGCGAAAGTGTACCTCGCGATTCTGGAATTGGGTGGATCGTATGTGAGTGCGATTGCGAAGAAGGCGGATGTGCACCGGGTGGTCTGCTACAAGATTCTCGAGGAGCTCGTCGCGAAAGGCCTCGTGAGTACGTTCATCAAAAATAAAGTAAAGCATTTCGCCGTGGAGAGTCCGGAGATTTTGGTCCAGAAGCAGCAGCAGAAGTGGGAGAAGGCGCAGAAGCTTTTGCCCGAGCTTCTTTCCATTACCAATGCCCTTTCGTACAAGCCCAAGATCCAATACTACGAAGGGCTGGAAGGGATGAAGAATATCTTCGAGGAGACGCTCCTCGCTTCGGGTGAGCTCGTCGGATATACGAACCTCGAGAATATCCCGAAGGTGATCCCGGAGGATTTCCTGAAGACGTATGCGGCCAAGAAGATTGCCCGCAGTATCAAGACCAGGATGCTCTCGCCGTACACCCCGGCGGCGCTCAAGTACCTGCAGACCTACTACCCAGTTGGATACGATCCTGCGCTCGTGGAGATCCTCTTTGTCCATCCCACGCAGTTCCCCTTCGAGTACGAGATCACGATCTTCGGGAATAAGGTGGCGGTGCTTTCGCTCAACCCCGATGAGCGCATGGGATTGATCATTGAGAGCCCGGTGTACGCACGGACACAGCGGGCGATTTTTCAATTGGCGTGGTTGGGGGCGACGTCGTTTGTTGCGAAGTGAAGATCGAATATGCGAGTAAGCGAATATGCGAGTATGGGGAAATTATTGCAGATCTTTCTGCTTGCGGCTGGCATTGATCAGACCTGAAAGGATCTTTGCCTCTCGATCAACTAATTGCATTACGAATCAGGGTATTTACATATATAGAAATAATGCTATAATATATTCATGAAAATCACTGAAGTTTTCCCGCTTCTCATTGCAAAGGGCATTCAATTGGACCCAATGTCTGCTACACAAGATATTTGTTCTTCTCAGGAACAGATCAGACATATGCGTGATCGTGGTAGGGAACCGCCATTACGACTCGAAAACGTGATTCGTGATGCAGTGCAAGGGATACTAACAAGGCAAAATGGTCAGAATTGGTGGCATTCTTTGAAAAAGGATCAGATTCTCCAGCTCCCAGAATTCGATGATTATAGGGCTGACCCGGGATTCGATAAAAAAGTAAATGCAGCTTTGCGAGTAATTGCGGGGGAGGCGGCAGTATCACTTTGGAGTGTATTGAATGGTCAAGATTTTGAAGCTGAATTTGATTTAGCTGATTTGTTAGTAAAGGAGGAAATGGACCAGCAGGCGAGCAAATTGGCAAAATTGGCAGCGTGGGAGCTGGGCGTAAGTTATGCGCATCAAGAACCACCTGCAAAAGGTTGATTATCGTTGGCTGGATTCTGTGTACATTTGAGAGCAGGTACCTGTCCTGAGCCAGTCGAATGGATCCCTGTCTGCGGATAGCATCAAGAATTCTATTACGGAAAGGCTTCGCCACTTCGATCCGCAGGGAAGTATCCCTGCTCTCAGATGAAATGAATTGGGATCGAAAAAGCGCTCCTTGCGGAGCGCTTTTCCTTTAAAGCCAAAACCTGATTTACAGGTCGCAGGCGCGGACGGTCTTGCGGCCGTTCTCCTGTGCGCGCTTTCCGGCCTTCTTGAGGGTGACCTCGACGAAGGTGGAGAGGGCATCCGACAAATCGCCGGCGGTCATCATGTCCATACCCTTGAGAAGTTCCTTAACCTTGGATGCAACGACGTAACTCATGAAAAAGAGGGGGAAGAAGTAGAGCGGGGAGATTCTACGCAGGTCAGAATCGGCTACGCAAGGGGAAAATTTGCATCTTACGGTCAAATTGAGAGGAAATGTGCAATTGACGCGCAAGGACGAAGCGGGTGAAAGCGGCGGTGATGAAGCCCATTGATTGGCAGATATTGAAGCTGGGAGCGCTGGAGAGGGTTTTTTCCTTGGGTATCAGATATGGGCTACAGGCAAAAATGGTAGAAGTATCAATTGTTGTGCTATCGACCAATGATTATCGGACTTAGTGGCAGTACCCCATAGAGGGGACGTGTCCCACGGGGACTATACTAGTTTGACTTAATAATCTCAAGAAGTATCATGGGGGCACTTTCCCCTCCAGCCCCATGCACTCCATTGACCTTTCACAGACACAAGCCAAAGAACTACGCAGAAGACTGAAGGAGACGAAGAATACGAAGGTGCTCCGTCGTTTGCAGTGCATTCAGTTCGTCTCAGAAGAGGAACCACGCTCTCGCATTGCCACGCTTTTGAGCGTACGCCCCGAGACGATCAGCGTCTGGTCGCGTCTTTTCCTCACGAAGGGATTCGATGGGCTCTGTTCCCTCCATTATGAGGGACGCCGACCACCTGTACTCGACGCTGTCAAAGATGAGCTGAAACGCGATCTGAAGGCGGGGAAGTACAACACACTCAAAGACGTACAGTATGGGCTCAAAGAAGCGCACGACATCACTGTCTGTCTCAGCTGGATTTGGCGTTACGCTAAAAAAAACTCTCTGGTTCTTGGAAGAAGACCAAACTGATTCCGGGCGAACATCCTTCCGTGGAACTTCAGGAGGCTTGGATCGCCAAGATCGAGTGCCTGGCGGAGCGCGCACGGATCGGAGAGATCATTCTCTTCTTCGCCGATCCCACGCATCCCACCCACAACAGCGAGAACGGCAAGAAGTGGCAACTGAAGGGCGGAGAGAACACCATCAACATGCCAAGCAACAGCGGTCGCAAGCGTCTCACGATTCTCGGCGGGCTCAATCCTCTGACCCTGCGTCCCACGATGCTCCTGACCGAAGACAACTGCGACACGCTCATGACGGAAGCATTTCTGGAACAACTGCGGGAGGAGTACCCGGACAATGGCATTCCGCTCGTCGTGCTGCTCGACAACGCCAAATACATCCACGGCGCTACCGCACGGGCGAAGGAACTGAACATCACCTTCGTGTTCCTGCCGCCTTACGCCCTCAATCTGAATCTCATCGAACGGCTGTGGAAGTTCTACAAGAAGACCGTGAAGCAGAATCGGTATCACAAGACCTTCCAGGAATTCTTCGATGCGACGGTCTCCTTCTTCCAGCATATCGAACAGTACGATCAGGAGCTGTGATCTCTTATGGTGATGAATTTTGAGATTATTAAGTCAAACTAGTATATATTCCGTAGTTCACCGTGTTCTCTTATGTAATTGCGGCATCGTAAATACTCTGGATCGCTGCGTTGAGAGCGGCGGTAAATTCCTGGTCACTCTGATCGATCTTCAAATCTTCCACCAATGCCCGGGAAAAACTCGCGGTCATTCCGTTATTGGCAGCCAATCGTTTATTTGCATCCGCTCTCGAGTACCCTCCGGATAGAGCGACGGCGCGGAGAACTCGGGGATGTTTGATGAGCTGGTCGTAGAAATTTGACTGTTCGGGCAACGTGAGTTTGAGCATGACCTGTTGCTTGTCAGGCAGTTGATCGAGATGCTTCTGGAGCTGTTCTCTGAGCAGTTCCTCGGCTCGCACTTTGTTCTGAGCCTTGATGCTCACTTCCGGTTCGATGATGGGCATGAGATTGCTGTTCTGGATCTGCTGTGCGACAGCGAATTGTTGATCGACGATACGCTGAATGCCCTGTTGATTGGGACCATGAATGACGGATCGCATTTTCGTGCCGAATACGCCGTGTTCCACCGCGCTCTGCAGGCGCTTATCTAATCCGGCGATGGGTTTCATGAGCTCAACTTCATCGGACTTCGGCTGCAATCCATCGTCTATTTTGAGGAATGGGACGATGCTCTTCTGTTCCCAGAGAAACTGAGCGGTTGGCACGCCCTGCACTTTGTTCTCCATAGTTCGCTCGAAGAGGATTGCACCGGAGATGCGCTTATCGAATGCGTCGCTGGTGATGATGCGCTCGCGCATCTCATGGACCAGCTGGTGCATTTGCTCATCGCTTTTCCACCGGTTCTGATCAATGCCATATGCATTCAAGGCTTTTGGCGTGCTTCCGCCGCTCTGATCGAGTGCAGCGATAAAACCATTGCCCCGGATTCTCTCGATGGGCTGAAGAGACGACATAATTGGTGGGGGAAGGAGATAGAGGGTTTGAACTACGGACTCCACATTCGATGGTATCACTGCAAAGACTGCAGTTATACAACCGTTGTTTCACCAATCCCGGAGCGGTTCTTCGGCGGGTGTGTTGGTTTCTCGGTCATCCTGATAGGATACTATTTCTGTCATTCTTGAAAATGCGAAAGGATGCTATCGTGCGGCCGTGCACGCCCTCCTCTTCGATCTCGACGGCACGCTTGTAGATACCGTCCCGCTGTGGGTCAGTGCGAATGTGGCGATGCTTGCCCGGTACGGCTTTGCCATATCCAATGATGCGTTCCTCAAGAACTACTACCACACAGGACTGCATTACACGGGCATTCTGGAGAAAGCGGGGATACCGCTGGAACGCGCGGCGAAGTTCTATGCAGATCGCGATCGTCTGTACGAAGGCATTCTCGGCGAGAGAGCCGAGTGGGTGCCGGGGGCGGAGAATGTCCTGACAGAGCTTTCGGCACGGTTAACGCTCGGGATGCTCACAGGATCCAAGAGGAGTTTCATCGATGCCTTGGATCGCAAGCTCAGGCTTTCGTCCTATTTCAAAGTCATCGTGACCTACGACGATACCCAGGAACGCATCAAGCCCGATCCCTTCGGTCTGGAATTACTCACGCAGAAGCTGAACGTTGATCCAAGGGAATGCTGGTATGTGGGTGATCAGTTGGTGGATATCACCGCTGCGCATGCGATGGGGATGAAGGTGTGTTTGCTGCGCGTGCCTTCCACACCGGAGAATGCGGCGGGGGCGGATAGGGAGATTGAGAAGATAGGCGAGGTGCTGTCGTTAGCCTCTTCTTGATTGGTGAATGGCATGTAATCTTGGCCCTGCATGCGCACGATGCGCATGGCACATTGTTTTGCAGTCGATGCTTTTCACTGAAAATACTAAACAACAATGAGATCTATCTGTCCAATATCCATGCGCTTCGGCATGGCCATCATTTCAGGTACAGCCTAGGATTCTTCTTCGCTGGCTATCAAGAGCAAAAATGGCTTAGACTAGCCAAATGTGAGCAGCGCAGAACGACAAGACGAGTGAACATCCTGTCGAACTGCGTTGACGTGTCGTTGAGGGTTACTGCTGAACGATCGTCCCATCGCTCTCGGTGACGACGACTTTGTCATCGCCCATATTCTTCTCCTGGCCGTTGACGTCATCCTGGAGGAATTTCTCGATGAAGTAGAGCTTCTGACCGGGCTTGAGGGCGTAGCTCTGATCTTGGTACTGCGGCTCGGTAGCCTTGAGCTTGATGACCTTGGATCCATTCGGGAGCGTTGCGCTGGTGACGGTGAATCCCGCGATAGCTTCTTTAGTCTTCGCATCGAAGTTCGCAGGATCCTCGGAGATGAGGTAGGCGTAGGGCCAATCGGCACTGTCAGCGATCTTCTGCGCGACGGGTGGGGTGTTCTGCTGTTGGGCAACGGGGATTGGAGGAGGGGGAGTATTGGTAGCAGTTGGTGTGCCGCCACAGGCGACGAGAAGTGAGAGAGGGACGAGGACAGAGATGAGGATGGACGATTTCTTCATAACAGACTGGGGGGAAGGGGAGACAAAAAAATAGCCGAAGAGCAGTAGCTCAACGATTTGTATCACCTGCGAAAGACGAAAGAGTTTCATGGACAGGATGCGTTTTTGGGATTATCGTTTTCAGAATATCGGGAAAATCATTGATAGCATTCTTCCATATGTCAGAATCTTGTCCATGAATACCCGGTGCAATTTCGTAAGGCAATTTAAGGCATCGCAAGCTCCGGATTCTTCTGGAAGTAGCCGGAATCTTCTCCAGCAGAAGCAAATTGCGCTTGGGAGAGTGAAGATCGCAGCAGACGCCCGGGAAAAATTGGCGGGTATGCCGTTGTATCGAGATACTCATACGGAAGATGCTGCTGATTATGTGGTTATTCAGCAGGAAAATTGGGAGCGGTGGATGCAACGACCCCTGCCTGTTTGTCTTGAATTGATTGCCGACGATGCGCTCAGTAGCACTCCTACCAACGGGAAAATTGACCTCATGCACAGGCTTCCCATTTTTCAATTGTTATCTTCAAATGATCCTTCTGCAGTTCTTGAGGAGGATGTGCCGGAACGATGGAAGCGAAGAATGCAAACTCATGTAGATATCAATGCCGATAATCGTGATCAATGCCCGGCCTATCGTGCAGGTCTTCCGGCTCAGCAGTAGATGTCTTTGTGCATGAGAAAGAAATCGCCAATCGCCAATCGGTAAATCGCCAATGCTCCCCGTTATTCTTCAATATACAACAGCGGGTTCTTCTTCATGCCCTTCACGCGGACTTCGAAGTGCAGGTGGATTCCCGTGGGTCCGTGGACGAGGCCCGTGTTGCCCATCCAGGAGATGAGTTGGCCGCGCTTCACCGTATCTCCGGCCTTCACATAGAGTTCCTTATTATGACCATAGAGTGTAATGAGCTCATTACCGTGGTCGATTTCGATGACGTTGCCGTATCCTCCGCTCCAGCCGTAATCCGCGCGGATCACCGTACCCGCTTCCGCTGCGAAGATCGGTCCGCCGCCGCGCTCCTGGAGATCGAGGGCGAAGTGATTGGTGTTGAAGTACTGCGTGATGAAGCATTCCGCACTGCAAGGCTTCTGCAGCACACCAGCTGTGGGTTCGGGTGTCACCACTTCCGGCATCTTCGGAGGAGTGACAGGCGGTTTCGTCCCCGGTTTCAGGGGCGGTATCAGTGTGGGTGGGACCAGAGCGACGGCCTTGGGAGGCTTCACAATGATCGGTGCACCTCCTGGGATAATGAGCTCCTGACCGGCGAGGAGGTAGCTGTCTTTAAGTTTATTCTGCTGGCGGATGGTCTCCGAAGGGATGCTGTACAGATCGGCGATACCCAGAAGCGTCTGTCCTGCCTTCACCGTATGCAGAATGCCATTCACCGGAAGAATCGTGAGTTCCTGCGCGGGGTGAATGCCCTCACTATCCTTCAGATTGTTGGCCCAGCGAATGGTATCGGTGGAGATGCCATAGCGTTGGGCGATGCGATCCACAGAGTCCCCTTCCTTCACGGTGTGGACGACGGCTTCGGAGTAGGCACGGCGGGCACCCTGGCGTGTGAGGGACGAAGACTTGAGGACGAATCCTTCTTCGACGAGGAGGAACTGCTGATTACCGGTTTCCGCTTCGGGAGTAGCTAGCGAAGTCTGCGGAACATAGAGCGGGCAGAGCGAGGCGATTGCGAATGCACCAATGCAGACGAGTCGCACTCGGATCGACAGCCAGCGGATGACGGAGGATTGAGCCAGAGGAGCGAACGGTTACGGAGTGGGGATGATCTGCTGATCAATATCGGTAGTGGTTTTTGCTTCTTCCGCTCTACAGCCCCCGCCCGCCCCTGCCCCCAATGTGCATTCCGTTTCCTGCACCGGTGTGATGGTCGTGGCGTCGGGTCCGAGGAGGCTCCCGAGGATCGTCTGCATATCACGGTACCGTTGCATCGAGTGGAGGAGGACGACGGCGTATTCCGTCTTGCCCTTTTGGACGATGGAAACGAGACATTGCTCCGCGGCAGTCGTCGTCCCGGTCTTGCCTGCGAGGATGGCGGGGTCTCTCCGCAGCACCAGAGCATGCGTGTGTGTGAGCGTGAGAGCATGACCCTGCCGGCTCATGATGATCTGGGATCTGCGGCCCATGCGGGTGGAGATTTCCGGGAAGCGCTGGACGTAGGCGGAGAGCAGGGCAATATCACGTGGGGTGGACCACTGCCGGGGGTCATCGAGTCCCGAAGGATTAGCATACTGCGTGCTGGTGAGGCCCAGGGCTTTGGCGCGGGCATTCATTTCTTCGACGAATGTACTCTCCGTGCCGCTATGAAATCGTGCGAGGGTAACGGCGGCATCATTCGCGGATGGGATGAGGAGTGCGGAGAGGAGATCTCCCGCGCGGTACTCTTCTCCCGGAGCGAGGTAGGCCAGGCTGCCCTTCGTCTGGGCGATCGTTTGGGGCACGGGCACCCACGTATCCAGATCGTGATGCTCCACGATGAGCAGAGCCGTCATCAATTTCGTGAGGCTCGCCATGGGACGCTCCACATTCCCCTGCAAAGAAAAGAGGGTCTGACCGGTCTTGAGATCAATGACGATGGCACCGGAAGCGGAGAGCCGATGGGCGATATCGATCTGCGCCGCTGGTGGGGCCACATCGATCAGCGCGAGCGGATCGACCGAAGCAAAAGGAGACTCCAATGAGACGGGAAACAGTCCCAAGAGGAGCGCGGAGAGAACCGAACTCACAATCATCTCCCGTAGCATACCGTGAGAGGGAAATTTGTGGAAGAACTTGCCGAAAGATCACTGAGGAGGGTCTTGGCGAAATGCAAGGGATAGCGGTAGACGTTTATGTGGAAGTTGCAGTGGGATGAGATGGCTTTGAAAAGTTGGTAGTGCGTAGTGAGTAGTTTGCAGGAAATCTGAGTATTGAATTTGTGTCGTTCTACCCACTACCAACTACGCACTACGCACTATTGATAAATCACCTTATCCCCCAGCCGGAGATCGATGTACTGCTTCGCAACTCCCGGTCCGAGGACATGGAGATAGGTGCGAAGCCTCTGGAGCTGTTCCTCGACGGTGCTGCGGATATCGAACCACAGGCGGATTCCTCCGACGGTGAGGTGGTATTCCTGCGCGCGCAAGTAGAGCACTCTCCGCGAAACTTTATACCCGAATTGTATGGTGAGAGCCTGTTCCGTTTCCACGATCCTCGTCAGGATTTCGGGCGTAAGGATCGGGACGCCGTTTTCTGGTTGCACGCCCCAGTCTACGAGATCGATGAGCGGGAGAGCGCCGGAGGAGGTGGATGGTGCGTAGGCGGTGAGGATGCCGCTACGCGTTACCGCGTGGATGGTGCCACCGGAGCCGGAAACAGGGCGATCGCCTCTGTCTGGATCGAGGACCCGGATGCGTGCGACGAGTGTTTCGAGCTCCACCCGGACTGTGAGTTGTGAGGGATAGCGTTTGCTCACGGTGATGTTCTGCACATCCGGAATTTTCTGGACGATGAGATCGGAAACTTCGCGACCTGTGATGGAGATGAGGTAGCGCCCGAAGAGCGGGGAGAGCGATTCGATCACTCCTTCGATATCGAGACGGGTATCCGTCCGTGGCACGTGGATTTCTTCGATGCGTCCGATGGGCGAGAAGAGCACGATGCCGAAGGTGAGCAGGACCAGGGCAACGACGGTGACGATGGACCAGCGGATCATGCTGATTCTCCAGCCCTCCCTGTTCCGCTGAAACGAGCGCGCGCTCCGTTTCCACAGTGTCGCGATACGTCCGCGGATACTGTGACGCAACCGACGATCTAGGACGCGCCGCGTGACGCTACTGATCGGCCGGTTGAATTTCCGTGGGAGCCGATGGGCGGGACGAAGTGGCACGGCGGGTATCCTAACGGAAGCCGGGGACGGGGAGCATTGTTACATTGGTACATTGTTACATTGTTAGGGAACTTCTGAAAAACTCTCGAGCATGTCATGGTGAGCCGCGCCTGTGCAGAGCCACGTCGAAGCATCGAACCATGCTACGAGTCAATTTGTCATAGTTCGACACGGCTCACTATGACAAATTGGCAGTTTATCAAAGGTTCCTT
Source organism: Candidatus Peregrinibacteria bacterium (assembly GCA_037143575.1). Lineage (GTDB taxonomy): Bacteria > Patescibacteriota > Gracilibacteria > Peribacterales > Peribacteraceae > JBAWYM01. Next base: position 23,365 of record JBAWYM010000016.1, read on the forward strand.
AGGGCTGTTTGAAATCTTTGCGAGGGAAGACTCAAGATTCGCTTGCGAACAATGAAACAATTTAACCATGAAACAATGTACCAATACCCTCGTTCGATGCTCTATGCTCGAGCTTGTGAAATTAGCCTTGATCGCCGACTGGCTTCCTACATTCGGAGGAGCAGAACACGTTCTTGCGGAGTTCCACGCGCTCTGGCCCACTGCACCGATCTTCACCACGGTTGCGCGCCGGGGCGCCCTTGGGCCGCTGGATCAGGCGGATATTCGCATGAGCAAGCTCCAGTTCTTCTACCGGATATTCCACCGTCATGAGATTCTCCTTCCTTGGATGCCCCGGGTAATCGAGCGCATCGATCTGCAGGAGTACGACGTCATTCTCAGCTCTTCCCATGCGGTCGCGAAGGGGATCGTTCCTCCAAGCTCCGCGGTGCACGTCTGCTACTGCCACACTCCCATGCGCTATGCCTGGGAAATGGAGGAGGAGTACATCCGCGATTTCGGCATCCCCGCTTTTCTCCGGAAACGTGTGAAGCGGTTTCTCAGTGCGATGCGCCGGTGGGATCTCCGTACCGCCAAACGTGTCGATGTCTTCGTCGCCAATTCCGCGACCACGCAAGAGAGGATCGCACGTATCTACGGTCGGGAGAGCACGGTGATCCGTCCTCCGGTGGATGATCGGTTCTTCCATTCCCTATTGCTACCATCGGCACAGCGACAGGGCTTCCTCGCGATCGGTCGTCTCGTTCCCTACAAGCGTTTCGATTTGCTGATCGAGGCGGCGAATCTCCTGAAATTTCCGCTGACGATCGTGGGGGCCGGCAGAGATGTCCATCGGTTGAAAGCCCTCGCAGGACCGACGGTGACATTCCTCGGTCGCGTTGAAGATGATGCTCTCCCTAGGATCTATGGATCGGCAAAAGCGCTTCTGTTCCCGCAAATCGAGGATGCTGGAGTAGTCTTGGAAGAAGCGCAGGCCTGCGGGACTCCGGTGATTGCGCTGCGCAAAGGAGGAGCGACGGAGACGGTGATCGAAGGGAAAACGGGATTGTTCTTCGATGAGCAGACGCTGCCATCCCTTCAGGTCGCCATCGAACAGTTCAACAATGTCACCTTCGACGCCGAAGGTATCCGGGAACATGCGCGGCAATTTTCGGTGGAGCGGTTTCGACGGGAGATTCTGAATGTAGTTTCGGAGGCTTCCTCAAATCATTCTGTTGTTTAGCGCATTCTTTTTTTCAGAGCGCACCCCTTCGAGGGTGCAGCCTGCTGATTGGCTTATTTCTCCGAATGCACCCGCGAAGGGGTGCGCTCAAGGTAAGAAATGGTGCGCTGATGGTGAGGCCGTGAAGTGCCGCGCTGCTCAAGAAAAAAGAGTCTTCAGAAATAATCTCACTCTCTCTCTACTTTACGAGCGAGGACCACTCTTCTCGTATTGTTCGACAGAGTTCACCGCCAACGGGAAAGTCTCGACACAGTCCTGGTCTCAGCTCGTGGTGCATACATCTATTTTCTTTAAGCCAAATACATGGTCCCAATACATTCGTTCGATTTTCCTCAAAGTTTCTCCGTACCTCTGCACAAAGTTCGGGGGGCAAAGTTACCATTTCTTTCGAATCATATTTGAAAGGTATATGTCCCAACTTTCTGCAACAGGCTGCCTCACAATCGTCGCAAGAATCGACTTCTTGATTTTGAATCATATTCATGTTGTAATGATAAACTATGATTTATTACAGGTCAATTGAAAGGAAACAGGAGAAATGAGTTCATCAGAAGACTGCACCCGCGAAGGGATGCGCTGATGGTGAGAAATTGTTCAATTGTTTCATGGTTCCATTGTTCGCAAGCGATCAGGGATATTTTTGTAGGGATAACAATGTAACCATTAAACAATGTAACAATTTATCAATGCTCGGAAAAAGATATTCTCCCTACCATACAATCATGCAGCGAGACCCCACTTCCCACAAAGGCGAAAACGGTAAAGTCGCGATTATCGGCGGATCACGGACGATGCACGGTGCGCCGCTTTTCTCCGCTTTGGCTGCCGAAGCCAGCGGCGTCGATCTCGTCTACGTCTGTCTGCCGCAGTGTCACGCCGAAGTGGCGAAAGCGACATCGTTGAATGTGCAGATCCATGCCTTTGCGGGTGATGATCTCTCACCGTACGACGTCGTGCCCATTCTTGAATTGCTGGCGACTATGGATAGCGCGGTTCTGGGTCCAGGTGTCGCGCACGGAAACGCACGAAGCATCACAGCGCTGATGGATATTATCGCCGAAGCACCCTGCGCACTCGTTCTGGATGCCGCTGCGCTGCAGCCGCAGACACTGTCTTTGGTGAAGGGCAATACAGTGGTCGTGACGCCGCACATGGCAGAGCTGGAGCGGATGGGAATGGCCATCGATGATTGCCCGGATCTCGCGCAGGAGCACGGTGTGACGATGATCCTCAAAGGTCCGGAAGACGCGGTATTCGGCAGAGATGGAGCGGAAGTACGATTGGCCGGAGGCAATGCCGGATTGACCGTCGGGGGAACGGGAGATGCGCTTGCGGGTCTGATCGCCGGATTGCTCGCGCAGGGGATGGAGCCTTTCACCGCCACCATCAGTGCCGGAATGATCCTCAAGCGTGCGGCAGAGAATCTCTTGCCGGACTATGGCTACGCCTTCGGTACGCGCAGGGTCATCGGGGAGATCCCGGGATTATTGAACGGGATCGAAATGGAAAGTGCAAAGTGGAAAGTGGAAAATTAATATTTCAGTGCTCCATTTCACCTGTGCTTCTTTCTCCCTTCGTTTCCCTCCGGCCTTTCTCTTCTCACATCCACGTCGCTCTTGTGGGCAAAGAAATTTCACAGCCTTCCTTCGTTGATTGCGCGCAGGAAGTCGGAGCTTCTTCTTTCGCAACCCTCCATCAGGTTCACGGCAACCGCACCATCGTCCTGCGCAAGGCTTCCGATCGCACTGAGCAAGCGGATGGTATGATTACCGATCAGCCGGGATTGGCGCTGATCAGCCGCGCTGCGGATTGTCAGCCCTTCGTCATTTACGCTCCTTCAAAGAAAATATTGGGAGTGCTGCATGTTGGCTGGCGGGGCATGCTTGCCGGAGCCATCACGGAATTTTTCCATGTTCTCCAGCAGGAGTTTGAGATTACAGGGAAGGAAACCATCGTCTGCGCCGGACCATCGCTCGGCACCGAATGCGCGCATTTCTCCGATCCCACCAATGAATTGGCGGTAATCGATACCAAGTTCATCCATGGGAATCAGGTGGATCTGATGGGAGCGGCGGATGCCGAGTTTTCTTCCTTGGGAGTTGCGCATATTGAACGACCTTTCGGGTGCACCTGCTGTCAGCCGGAGAAGTACTGGACGTACCGCGGAGGGGATAAAGAAGCGGTGAAGGCGGGGGCGGTGAATATGGTGGTATGTGGACTGAGGTCATAAAAATTTTGTCACAGTAAACCGTGTCGAACTGCGAAAAAATTTTTGAACGTATTACTAAAAATGGCGTAGTATTACCCCGTCTGAACGGCGCGTTAGTAGTCGGGACGTTTCTCCTCAAGTGCTGTATGGGAGGCCAATTCTCCTCCGACCGTGGTCGGGGGATACGGCCACCCACCTGGATCCCCAGGAGCATAGCGTCCCCGCTCGACGGTCGTTTGGATGAGAATATATAGACATGTATTTTTGGAAGATACTTCGTGTCAGGTTTCGCTCGAATGTTCATCAGTGTCGCGCTGGGGAGACGGTTGATGCGTTGGTACTTCTTTGCACTCATTATTTGTGGCAAGTAACGCCAAAATACTTGGATTGGAACCGAAATATTTGCCTAAGGCCTCAGCGAATGCTTTGGATCTTTCTGGAGGGCTATCCTGTTTTGGAGCTTCTACTGCATCGACCATAAAAGTCTGAATGTACGAATAAAAGGCGCAAGGGTAGAATACTATTCTTACGATGCAATCACTTTCTCAGCGAATTCTCCAGGCCAATACCCTCCTCGCGCCCTACGCCGTTCCGCATCAGGGGGTAGCAGGACGGGTGATTGTTGAGGCGGATGACGAAACGCGATTCCCCTTCCAGCGGGACCGTGACCGGATCATCCACACGCAGGCGTTCCGCAGGCTCCAGGGCAAGACGCAGGTCTTCGTCGTGGGGGAATACGACCACGTCCGCACGCGCCTCACCCATACCATGGAGGTGGCGCAGATCAGTCGCGATATCGCCCGCACTCTTCGCTTGAATGAAGATCTGGCCGAAGCGATTGCTCTTGCTCACGATCTCGGTCATCCGCCGTTCGGTCACGCAGGTGAGCAGGCGCTGAATGTGTGGATGACGAAGCACGGCGGGCACTTCGAACATAACGAACAGTCGCTCAGGATTGTCACCGTACTAGAAGAGCATTCTCCGCTTGCAGAAGGGCTCAATCTCAATCGTGAAATTCTTGATGGTCTTCAGAAACATACGACTCCTTTCGACATTCCCCCCGGCAAACTTCCCCCGATGCACTCATTGGAAGCGCAGCTCGTAAACCTCGCCGACGAGATCGCCTACACCGGTCACGATTGCGATGACGGGATGAAGGCCAAGCTCTTTTCGCTTGAGCAGATTCGCGAAGTGCCTCTCGCCAGTTTGGCGCTCAAGAATGCTGAAGAGCGCAAGACATCGCTGCGTGGTGCGCTCATCCATCTGCTCGTTTCGGATTTGTACAGCGCGAGCGACGAGGCGATTCAAACGGGCAACATTGCGACTTTTGCAGATGTCCAGTGCAACTCCACATCGCTCATCTGTTTTTCTTCCGCAATGAAGAAATCTATCGGTGAACTTCGAACATTCCTCTGGAAGCACCTCTACCTCCATCCACAGGTCCAGACGAAGAATGACGAAGGTCAGCAGATCATCCTTGCGCTCTGTGATCAGTTTGAAAAATCGCCCCTCGCAAAGATTACAGCACTGCAGACGAAAACAGGATCAACCCTTCCCGAAGCCGTGAAGGACTACGTGGCGGGGATGACGGATGCGTTTGCGGAGAAAAAATCCATGTAGGACAGAAACGTTTCTGTCCTACATGGATTTTTTCGGCAGCACCGTCATCGGATCCACATGCTTCCCATTCACCAGCACTTCGAAGTGCAGATGCGGACCGGTAGTGAGAGCGCCGGCACCGCGGGAGCCCGGACGTCCGCCGGAGAGTGCGATGGGATCGCCCTGCGTGATGTGCTCCCCTTCTTTCACGAGGAAGGCGCTCACGTGGCCGTACACAGTGACATATCCAGCACTTTGTCCTGAGCTTGCCGAAGGATGACGAATCATTAAGTAGCTGTAGCCCATGCCATTATCTGCGACCTTTTCCACGATGCCGTCTGCTGGAGCGCGGATCACCGTGTGCTGGTCTGTGGGGATGTCGATCGCGAAATGCTGGATCCCGAAACGCGCTTCATAGGTGGGATCGAGAAACGTCGCACTGAGGCCCCGGAGCGGTTCCACCGGCCACGTGAGCATACTGATATTTCCAGGACTGCCCACCGCCAGTGTTGCGGAAATTCCTTCAGCTTCCCACATCTGCTGCAGTGTTTCGCGGAAGCGCTGTTCGGCTTCCTGCCGGTTCTGCATCAGGCCGAGGAGAGCATCTTCGGCAGTCTTCTCTTCGAGGATTTGTGTCGGTGATCCGAGCGCTCCAGAAAGGCGTCCTTCTTCGCGCAGGGTATTCAATTGGTAACGGAGAATTTCTTCCCGTCGTTCCAGCACGGCCTGTTCACTCCGTATGCGTCGTGCGTTCTCCACGGCATCCTGAAGTTGCATGCCCTGCGTCGCAGCATCGGGGCCGCCACTCCCGCCATCGGGAGGAGAGGAGGGATTGGGGGGAAATGCGAGATCGCGCAGAGCCTGACCGGAGCGCAGAGGAATCAGGGAATTCTCGGTGTCTGCAGATGCAGGTGCCGCATGCAGTTCGTCGACGGATCGTGATGGGATCATCTCCCACCGAACCCACAGCGCTCCGGCCAGAAATGCCAGAACGATGAGAGCGGTTTCCACGGGGCGCGGGATGGAGATCTCGATTCGGAGCATCGGGTTATTATAGCAGATTTGGGAGTGTTTGAGGAGAGGGGAATGACGAGGTTTGAGAGGTTTGGAAGAGGTGAGAAACGTTGGAAAGGTTCTATTGCTGAAAACCTTTCTGGCTTTTCTAACCTTTTCCTCTCCTTTTTCAACCTTTAAAAAAAGAGCCGCACCAGCGGCCCCTTTCATCTTGAAGAAGCAGAGATTACTGAATGTTCTCGCCAGCTTTCATACTGTCTTCAGATTCGACGCCCTTGATGGACTTCACAGCAGTCTTGAAGGTGCTCCAGGCGGATTCCTTGGCTGTTCTGTAGGCGGTCTTCGCTGCCTTCATATCAGCGCGGAAGGTATCGGATGCAGTCTTGATCGCCGCTTTGCGCTGAGTGGCATCGGTGAGCAACCATGCTGCGGTGAGGGCTGTACCGCGCTTCTGGAAGGCGGCGGTGACGCTGGTGCCGAACGCAGAGGCGGCAGTTTGGAGTGCCTGTTCGCGGGCTGCGACAGCGGCTTGAACTTTGGCCAACTGGTCTGCGGTGAGAGCGTCTTTTTTCACTTTCGGGGCTTTGACCTGTGTCGCCTCGACACTTGTCGTCGAGCCTGAGGGTGGGCGTGTGTATCCATCGTCAGCAGCGAAGGCGATGGCGGGAACGAGGACGCTGCCGATGAGTGTAAGGGCGAGAGTCTTGTGGAGGAGAGAAGTACGCATAGGAGGGGAGAGAAGAAATAAATGACACCGGGTTATCGATGCAATGACTATCACCGAGGTGAATATGAATAGTTTCAGTGATTATTTAATGTGAGAATGTTTTGGTCAGTACGTAGACGGATAACGCTGATAGTAACCAGATGAGGAGGGCGAATGTCAAAGACCACCAGAAAGCGAATCTGGAGAGGAGAAGCACAAAGACGAGCGGGAAAGCCAGCAGCGTGAATTCATAGGCGAACGTTGACCACAAGCTCTGTCTCACGATGTCGATTCCTTGATCTAGGTAAATGAAGATCATCGCCGTAATGAGCACGATGGGCAGAGCGTAGACAATTCCTGTGTATCGGGGATCGACAAACTTCGCGAGGAGAGTGATCCCGATTACACTCAAGCCCCCGAAGAGAAATTGCAGAGCGTAAAACATCGGGAGAATCCTACCTTACTTCTTCAGCACCCGCACGGTCTTCGCCTTCAGCTCTCCGTTGGGAAGGGGTTGCCCGACGACGTACACCGTCCCACCGGTTTCGATATCCTTCGGGCCTCGCAGGATGCCTTTCACGCGGATTCGTGTATTGGGAGTGAGGAGTACGGTGCGCTCTGAGCCGGATCCGGTCTGGATGATGAAGGACCCGGAGTCATGGGAGAGAATGATTCCCTGCGCGGTGAATGAGTGCTCCGTTGTATCCACGGCTAGTCGCTGTGCATTGAGGTCTTCCACGGTGCCTTCCCCCTCGAGGACATGAGAGATCGTGTCGAGCGCGTTCTCTCTTCCAAAGCGTATTCCTAGGAGGAGAGTCCCCAGGAGGATGCAGATTCCGAGGAAGGTGAAGGCCGTCAGGGAGATCACTTTGCGATAGAGCTCAATGCGCATGGGATGGGGGAGAAGAATGCCATATCTGCCTGCTCTTCCAGACGAAGAAGGAGAGCAGGCAGATGGTCAGAAGAGAGAAGAGAACATTGGCGATGAGTGCATTGTCCCAGAGCGCCCCCCACGTTTCGGCGTTCAAGAGCATCATCGGATCCTCCAGACAGGCTGCGATGATGTCGCGTCCTGTCCCGGCACTGATGTTGACGATGAGGAGGGAGAGGAAATGCGCCAGGACGAGAATGAGGATTCCTGCGGCGATCGAAGACATCAGAAACCCCTTCAATTTTCGTTGTTCCCGCAGGAGGGCGATTCTCCCGAACACGCGTCCGACGAATCCCGGCGTGGGGGACACCCTTTCGTCTGCGCAATGGAGGAGATCTTGGAAAGTTGTCATGGAAGTGAAGGGTAGTGCCGCTCGATTGCGGTTTTGAGAGTGTCTTTTGCACGTCTCAGGTGTGTGCGGATGGTATTGATCGGGAGTGCGAGAGCTTCGGCGATTTCCTCGTAGGAGAGACCGTCGAAGTAGTAGAGCGCGAGCACCGTACGATATTTTTCGGGCAGAGTTTTGAGGGATTCCCGCACGATGCGGATGTCGTCTTCCCGCGCCAGTGCGAGATCCGGTCCGTCGTCGGAGGAAGGGAAATTATCGGTGAGGCGATCGGCGGATTCATCGGCGTCATTACGCTCCAGATCGGAGAAGAGGATGGATTTCTTCTTCTCCGCGAGATTGCGGCAGAGGTTGGTGCAGACGCGGTAGAGCCAGGGCCGGATGGGGCGCGAGAGATCGAGGCGCGGGAGAGTCCGGTCCAGGCGGATGAAGGTTTCTTGGGCAATATCCTCGGCGTCGTGCTGATCATTCGTGAAGCGAAATGCGTGGCGGTAGAGCGGAGTGGAATACCGTTCCACGAGCAGTCGAAACGCACGTTCATCCCCGGCGAGATGCTGGAGACACAGGTCTTCGTCTGTCGGAAGATCGCTTGCGGGAGGCATGGGAGAGTTTCCACGGAAGTGTACACCTGGGAGGACGATGTTAGTTTCGCGCATTCGTTGTATCGTTTTGATATTTTCAATCACTCGTTCCCAATTAAAATCCCAATCCCAGAGCCGAAAAGTCGGGGTCCGC
>JBAWYM010000017.1:0-31873 GCA_037143575.1 Candidatus Peregrinibacteria bacterium
AAGGCCGCTGCCCGTGGCTGAACCCACCAGCTTCAGCTGGTGGTGGGTATCAGTCAATCCTAGTGTTGTATCTCCAAGATTTCTGGACAGCCCCAAGGACTTAAGGCAATAAGGTAAAAAGGAAATAGAGCAATATGAAGAAACCCCTTTGCCTTATTGCCTTCTTTCCATCTTGTCTTTCGTGACACTTCGATTGTCCAGAGAACAACGAGACAGACCATCTAGTAACGATTTACCGATAGTTGATAATATCTAACAAATATTGTACAATACTCTTAACAATGAACATCACCTACATCGCGTTCGCCGCTGCTTGCTTCTTTTTCGCCGCTTCGATCGCGCAGTATATTATCGGCAATTACCAACGTAGGTTGGAGAAGCTCGTGCGGGTTTCGCAGGATCTCAAGAATCATCTCACGTCGATCCGGTGGAGTGCCGATCTCCTTATGCAGCAGAGCGGACAGCTAAAAATTGCGCAGCTGGAATTTCTTCGCAAGATTATGGAGGCGAATGAGGCGTCCATAGCGCTCCTGCATTCTGTTCTCGGGGAACATGAGAGTACGTATGTGGAGGAGATTAAATATCAAAAAAGCCCACCCGAAGGTGGGCTCTCGATGGTGAAGGGATAAAATTACTGCGAGACCTGGACCGTTGGTGTGGTGCCACCCACACCTCCGGGGCCTTCGGCTTCGGCATCACAGGAACCAGCCCAGACGACGCCGTTGTCACGGTTGACGAAGTAGCGGGTCGTGCCAGCAGTGGCGAGAGTGCCAGGATCGAGCGGGATGCCCTTGAGGTAGGGACGGAGGGTCGACGTGAGGTCGATGATGCAGTTCGACGCAGGGAATGTCATCGTTATGCCGCCGACGACGCAGCTGCCTGCCGCTGAGGCTGTGGCCGGGCAAGCGCCAGCTGTGTTCGTGCCGAGCATCTGGAGACTTCCGGAGGCAGTATCGATGCTGCTCGGAATTGTGGAGTTATCCGCCTCGTATAATTTCACCGCCTTGACGATCGTGGTGGAGTCGGCCCAGCGTCTGGCATTGCGCGAGACGTGGAGACGCTTCCCTGGATCAATCGCGACGAAAATCGTCCCGGCAATAATCGCAATGATCGCGACGACGACAATCAGTTCGATGAGCGTGAAGCCGTCACGCTTGCGGTGGGTGGTGGTAATCATGGAGCGTAGCGTACCGTTTATCGCTTCCTGAGCGATAGATCTCCCTTAATGAATGCATTGAATGTCGGGCGTGAGTATGCTATAATGATGAACAGAAAAACACACTTCACATTCTCTCTCGTCTTCGCCCATGCCCGCCACCTCTCCGGTGCCACAGGGAACTATCGGGAAAGCTGTTGCCACTGCGCTGACTCCTCAGACGGAAGATCAGGCGATTCTCGCTGCGATCCGGCAGATGCAGCTGCTCTCCGAGACGGATCTGCAGGCGGTGCTGCAGCGTAGCCATCAGCACGGGATCGCCGAGCAGCTCCTTCAGGAGGGTGTGCTCACGGATTTGCAGATCGTGCAGCTACGATCCCAGGTGCGGGGTTGGCATTTCGTAGATCTGGAGAATACGACCGTGGAAGCGAGTCTTCTTTCGCTTTTCCCACTCCCGTTTCTCGAGGCGCAGAAGCTGGTACCCTTCGGAGGAAGCCAGAGCACACTGAAAATCGCCTGTCAGGATCCCGATCGTCGCAGTGTCCTTCGGCTCATGCAGAAGAAGTGCGGGCGTCCCCTCCAGCCGTTCCTCGCTACCGAGCGCGCCATTTTCGCAGCGCTCTCCCATTTCGATCAGAACATGGAGCAGGTGTCGGCGACCCTCCTCGCGAAGCACGCTGCTTCTTCCAAGGATCAGGAGAATGATCGTTCGATCATCGAACTTGTGGATGCGCTGATTCTTCATGCTGTGCGTGCCAATGCGTCGGATATTCACGTCGAGCCGTGGGAATATGAGGCCTGCGTCCGCGAGCGCATTGATGGCATCCTGCACCGTCACCTCACATTTTCCCGTGATATTCATGCCCTTGTGACGGCGCGTATCAAAATCCTCAGCAAGCTCGCCATCGACGATCACAATGCTCCCCAGGACGGCAAGCTCCAGTACCGCACGTCCGACGGGCAACAGGTCGATGTCCGCGTCTCTACGACGCCTACGACCCACGGCGAGAAGATCGTGCTGCGCCTCCTCGTTTCTCAGGGGCATGCAATTCCGCTCGAATCCCTTGGACTCAACGGTGATGCACTCGCACTTGTGGATAGTGAGATTCGCAGTGCTTGGGGCATGATCCTTGTCACAGGGCCCACGGGTTCCGGCAAGACGACAAGCCAGTATGCGCTTCTCAGGAAGATGAATCGTGAGGAGGTGAACATCGCAACGATCGAAGACCCTGTTGAATACGATTTGCCGGGGGTCAACCAGATTCAGGTGAACGAAAAAGCTGGGCTCACGTTCTCCACAGGTCTTCGCTCCATCGTCCGCCAAGATCCCAATATCATCCTCGTTGGAGAAATCCGCGATCTGGAGACGGCGGGTATTTGCATCAATGCCGCCATGACGGGCCATCTCGTCCTCTCGACCCTGCATACGAACGATGCGGCGACAGCCGTTCCGCGTCTCTTCGATATGAATGTGGAGCCGTTCCTCGTTTCCTCCACCGTCAATCTCATTGTCGGGCAGCGCCTTGTCCGCAAAATTTGCATGCGTTGCCGCGAGAGTATTCCTCTAGAGAGTGCACCGCATGCTCCGATGATCAAGCAGCTCCTCAGTAAGCATCCCGCCGCCAAAGGATCGCTCTCCCTCTACCATGGTCGTGGCTGTGAGCTCTGTCATAATACGGGGTACATCGGGCGGCTAGGGATCTTCGAAGTCCTCAAGGTCACCGATCCCATTCGCGATCTCATCATGAAGCGCGAAAACGCCACGATGATCCGGGATGAAGCAATCAAGAACGGCATGCGTACGATGGTGGAGGACGGACTGGAGAAGGTTCTGGAAGGCGTAACGACCATCGATGAAGTTCTTCGTGTCATGCGTTCGTAGTTTTTCTTTCGTTTTCCGTCATGTTCTCCTCCTTTTTCCCCATCGGCTTGCCGGACGTCATCGTTCTCATGCGCAATCTTTCGATGACCTTGCGTGCGGGTATCCCGATGCTGCAGGCCCTGACTCTCTTCGAGGCGGATGCTCGCGGCAGCCGCAAGGCGGTGATTACGCATCTGCGCAAATCCGTGGAAGCCGGTCAGCCGTTTTCCGCAGCTATGGCGTCTTCTGCGCATCCCTTCCCGCAGATTGCGATCCATCTCGTCCAGGTGGGCGAGCTCTCTGGTACGCTCCAAGAGAATCTCGCTGCGCTCATCGGTCATCTGCAGCGCGTTCTCGATCTGCGTCGCAAAATTCGCAGTGCCATGCTCTATCCGATGTTTGTGCTCGTGGCCTGTCTGGGATTGGGGCTCTCCGTCGGAACGATCGTCCTTCCAGAACTTCTTCCAGTCTTCTCTTCACTGGATGTCGTCCTTCCGCTCTCCACTCGCATCCTCATTGTTGTCGCTGGGTTCTTCAAGGTGTACGGCATGCTGACGGCGTTTCTTGCTGCCTTCGTGGTTGTCCTCCTCTTCATTGCTTCTCGTCTGGAGTTTTTCAAGCCGTGGTTTCATCGCTTCACGCTCTGGATTCCCTATGTTCGTACCGTGCAGAAACAGACTGCCGTCGCACAGTTCACCGGTACTCTTGGGATACTGCTCAAGAGCGGTGTCGCTGTTCGAGAAGCCATTCCTGCGGCTGCCGAAGCCGTAGAGAACCGCCTCTTCCGCCGTGCGATCAAAAGGTCCATGGTTATCGTGGAAGGTGGCCGCACACTTTCCGAGGGGTTGCGGACGAGTGGATCGCTCTTTCCGGATATGACGCTCTCGCTCATCGGCATCGGCGAGGAAACGGGAACGTTGGATGATACGCTCGAATATCTCGCGACGTATTACCAGGGAGAGGTCGACTATGCCATCAAGGATCTGACGACGGCTCTCGAACCGGTCCTCCTTATTACGATCGGCATCTTCGTGGGGTTTACGGTGATGGCGATCATTTCCCCCCTCTACGATGTCACAGGTTCTCTCGGCTAGAAGGCCGGCTTTCACCCTCATCGAGCTCATCGTGGTCCTCGCGATTTTCGGGATCATGATTATGGCGACCACCCCCTTTCTTGTGAAGTTTCAGCATACACAGAAGGTGGGGAGCCTCGCTGAGGATTTGGCGTTCTCTCTGCGCAAAGCTCAGCACCGCGCTTTGGTCGCAGAACAGGACAGCGCTTGGGGAGTGGCTTTGCTTCCTACGCAATTGGTCGTCTTCTCCGGTGATTCTTACGCTTCCCGCATTACGCGATGGGATTCCGGTCTCAGTTTTTCTTCTACAGAGTACACGCTCTCGTCCGCCCCTTCGCTCACGGAGATTGTGTATCAGAAGGGGAGTGGTCTGCCGCTGCGCACAGGGACGATCACCGTGATTCATTCGAGCGGCTATGTACGACAGGTATCGGTCGGTAGTGGAGGACTTATTTCGCTTCAGTGACCATTGATGAGTTTCTCCTTTCACCCTTTTCGGCATTCCCACCGACCGGGCGAAACGCTCATCGAGGTCATCGTCGCGACCGCTATTCTCGTGATGATCGTTTCGGGATTCGCCCGTTTGGCTATTGGATCTTATGATGGTGTGCGTCGCGGTGGAGAGCAGACCGTTGCTGCATCGCTGGCACAGCAGGGTGCTGAGGCTGCCCGTTCCATTGCCCGTCACAACTTCGCCGATCTCGTGGATGGGCCTCACGGATTATCTGAAGTGAGTAGCGCATACGCGTTCAGTGGGACGTCCGAGAGTCTCAATGGTGGCAAGTTCCAGCGCGTCATCACCGTTGCCTCCGTGCAGCGTGATGCCTCCGATATTCAGGTTCTGTCCGCCGGAACCGTCGATCCGCTCACCAAGAAGATTACTTCGACTGTCACTTGGACTGCACAGGCAGGGGGAGTCCAGACCGTTACGTACACGACGGAAGTGGCGCAGTGGAATTTGTTTCGATGGTTGGAGAGCACGCTCGTCGATTTCGCGACGGGACAGGAGGATTCCACGACCACGACTGCGGTGGGCGATGGCGCAGTGCAGCTTCAGTCTATGACGACTCCCACGACTCTTTCCGTCTCTACGACGTTCGATCCTGGGGGAACCACTCGTGTCTTCGATCTCCATGCGGATGCCACTGGTGACCGGCTCCTCGTCTCCACCGGCAATAATCTCGCTGCTACGGAGTTCTTCTCCTACGATATTTCCAACGTGAGTAATGCGACTCCTTCGTTACTCGGTTCCACTGAGCTGAGTGCGACCGGAAGTGTGTTCACCGTTGCCGGAGACTACGCGTATATCGCGCTCGCCAATATCACAAATCAGATTGCCGTCGTGCGTCTGTCCGATATGTCACTGCAGACCACCTGGACGATCCCGGGCAATACCGTCATCAGGGATATTATTTACGATTCCGCACGTAACCAGCTCCTCGTGGGACGCGCCTACAATGCTTCCCAGAGCGAGCTCCTCGTTCTCTCACTCACTTCTTCCACGACCTATACTTCCAGCGGCCTCGATTTCACCACTGATGTCCGCGGGATCGCGATCACTGGTTCGACGGCATTCCTCATTATGAACAACGCCTCGGGGGAGCTGCAGCCGGTGACGCTCGCTCCACTCGCCGCGTCCACCGCATGCGATCTCACGGGAACGGCGATCCCCAATGCCGTTGTCGTGAATGGTGGCGATCTTCTCTTTGCGCGTGCAGCAGGCACTACAGCGTTTTCCGAGTACACCTTTAATCCTGCCTCTCCTAGCGATTGTACGTATCTCAATGCCCACCTCAACGGTCAGGCGACACTCGCCGGCAATGCTGTCGTAGTTACTCCAATTCCGGCGCAGAATATGGCGATCGTTCTCACCGATTCGGCGGTGGATTACACCGTGAACCTCACATCGTTTGTTGGCACTTCATTCAATCCTTCTTCCAATGCCTGTGACCGCGCAGTATCGCATGGTGCGTATCAGTATGTAGGATGCAGAATTTCCCCGACGCGCCTGCAGATTTTGCAGGGAACGAATCTCACGGAGGAGCTGGTATACACCGACAGTGTGCAGAATAGCTGGACGATCACGAATCCCTCGGGCATCAATACAACGGCCGCTTATTCCTATTTGTTTCGGACCGGTGCAAGTTCTCTCGTACTCAATCCCGGCATCAATGGATCAACCCAGTTCAATAAGAGCTTTTCGACGTCGAATGCCTCTGCGCTCGATTTCTATGTGAATACTGTGTCACCCTGGGCGTTTAGTCTGTATGGAGGAGGTACACCAGTCAAAGCAGCAAACGTCACCGTCACGAATGGTACATACCTCACCCCGTATGAAGATAATATTGCCGAAGGATCATTTACAGATTTTCCGGTGCCGGATTTTGTTGCGCTGAAAGCTGCAGCTCCTACTTCTCCTACAAATTGCCAATTTACCGGACTTACTGCTGCAAGAACTCTGGGCCTTTCGACACATACGAATTTACCTGCAGGGTGTGACGGGAAGGTCGTCTACGTTGAATTCACCACTCCGAATATCCTGACGATCGATTTCGAGAATAGTAATGCTGCATTTACGAATACGTTTGTGGTGAAGAATGCAACTCGTGTAGCGATTTCCCGATATAATTCTAACACAGCATTTTCAGCGGTAGCGGGCTATCCGGTCATTGTCTCGAGCTCAGAGATTCGCTACTCAACGGTTAATAAATCGCTCACGATCAACGGCATACTCTTCTCGCAGGTGTACGTAAACAATGCATCGAATCGCAATCAGGTGGTGAATGGTTCGGTCATTGCGCAGACCGTGAGTGCAGCTTTTCCGGTAAATATGACGATCAATTACTCTACTACAACCAATTACAATACAAGTCCGCCGCTCGGTTTCACTCCCAACTACTACGGTCAGAATCTTTCACTCCAGGCGAGCGCCGGCAATGCTGTGACGCTCAATACGTATATCTCCGGTGGTATCGACAAAGATCCAACGACGTGGCAACAAGTCTATGTGCCAGTTGCGGATCTGGGGAGCATTGGTTCTCCCATTTCGTATTTCAAAATCTTCGATGCGACTGCGACGAATCAACCAAGCATCTTCATCGATGATCTGCGGTGGGTGATTTCCGCAGGCGGAGGCGGAGCGTTGCCGACTTGGGGAACGTTCACGTCTCCTGCACAATCCATCGGAACGGCGACGGCGTGGAAGTACATCAAGGGAACGGTGAGTGGGAATGGGCAGGTTGCCTTCCGCATTCGCACAGCGAGTACGCAGGGAGGGCTCGCGACCGCGAAGTGGGTGGGATCAGGAGGTACAGTGTCGACGTCGTATCCTTCCGGCGTCTGGCAGCCGATCATTACCGATCCTTTGGCGAGCGGAATCGCTTGGAGCCAGTGGAAGGCGTACTTCACCGGTGATGGTTCACAGAATCCGGTGCTGCAGGATGTTACCCTTCTCTCACAATGAGTTTTACACCCAATTCATTTTCTTGGCTCTCTCTATTCAGGAAAGCTCTGCATTGTCACAGTGAGCATGTCATTCCGAGCCGTGCCGAGGAACGAACTGCGACAATGCAGCGCATGCCATGGTTCGACTCCGCTCACCATGACATGCTTGAGCCTCATCCAGATAGCTCAGGCAATCGCTCCGCCTTCACCCTCATCGAGCTTATCCTCTACGTCGCCATCAGTTCCATGGTGGTCGTGGCGATGATGAATATTCTCATGACCATTGTTTCTACCAGGCAGAAATCTTCTGTAGGAAGCTCGGTACAGCAGAATCTTCGCTTCGCGATGGATCGTATCACGCTCTCCACGCACCAGGCTCTCGCACTCAATACGGGGACGAGCACATTTGGGAGTGACAATGGTGTGCTTTCCCTCACGATGACGGGAGGAACGGCGGCAGTCACTCCTATGATTTACACGCTCTGCAACGGACATATCTGTGCCAAGATCGGCAACAAGCCGACGTTCGTCATCACTGGTTCCGGCGTCCTTGTGGATCAGTTTCGCATCACCAATCTCACGTCTGTCGGAGCGCCGGCGACGATCAAAGTTCAGATGCACGGGAAGGAGACTGTGGTCGGTGCAACGAACCAGAATACCGCGTCTTTTTCGCTCGAGACTTCCATTTCTCTTCGCCAATGATTCTGCGAATTCTTGCTGATCGGCTCCACTTCCAGAGATCCCAGAATCGGCCTGGCACCATGTTGTTGCTCGCCGTTCTCGTGCTTGGGTCGGTGGCAATGGCGATCGTCGTTTCGGGAGCACTGCGCGGGATCGGCGAAGTGACGATGGGAACTTCGGAATCCGCTTCCAAGGAGGCCTTTGCCGCTGCGGATGCCTTGGCCGAGGAAGGACTTCGCAAGTTCATGGTAAATGATGCCTACACCGGTGAGTCGCTGGCATTTGGATCTGCTGCCGGGACTATTTCCATTGCTCCGACGACTGGTTCTCTTCGTACTATCACGGCGACTGCGGTGGTGGATCGTTGGACGGCACGCACTCAGGTGCGGGTGGATACGACGGGAGCGAAGGTGACGGTGCTGTGGTGGAGACAATTATAAAAGGACCAAATCCCAATGACCAAGGAATGACCAATTTCCAAATCAAAAGGACAATATCTTGATAATTGGTGCTTGGGACTTGAGATTTCCCTGGTCATTGGCGCTTGGTCATTGGTCATTCCCTCGGTGTCCTGTACACTTCACCCTCGATGATGCGTTTTCCTTCATTCTTTCACCGCCCTCTCCTCGGAGTGCAGATCACAGACCAGTGTGTTCGTTTGGGGAATGCGCAGACGCAAGGTCAGAACATCGTTTTGAGTAATCTGCACAAAGCCGATCTACCGGAGCTGGCAGTCAGTGGCGGTCGGATTCAGGACAGTCATGCGGTGGCCAAGGTCCTGCGAGATCTTCTGCGCAAAGCTGATGCAGATTCCGGAACGGATATTGCTCTCTGTGTTTCCGCTTCGCTGGTGTACAGCTCCATTATCCGGGTCCCCTTGGCGAGAGTGGCCGAGAAGGGGAATCCGATGGATCTCGTGGAGCGTGCAATCCCGGAGGCAGTGGGTGATCTTCTGGTGGGCGTACAGACTGTGAAGAAGGATCTTCTGGGCGAAGAGCGAGCAGTGCTCTGTATGCGACGGGATATCTTCCAGAGCTTTTCGCAGACTGTTGCCGAAGCAGGATTGCATATTGCATCGATTGTCACTCTTCCGACGATCGTCTCGGCGGTGACACATGAGGTGAATGGGGGAGTGGCGATTCTCCTCCCTACGATGCAGCAGACGATGACGGCATTCGCCGGAGGCTGGCCCGTCGACGAAGCGGTTCTGGCAGAAGCTGATGAGAAGACCTCCATCGCGGAGGCAGGTTCAATCGCTTCGGAGGCTGCCAAGTTTGGGCGCCCGCTCAGCTCATGGACGGTGGTCGGTCCCGAATCGTTCGTCAAAGCCTTCTCAACTCTCTCCGTTCCACCCGTTTCTGCGCACCGACTCTCGCAGATCTCCGAGAAGCAGTGGGAGTGGCTGGGAGTCCTCGGCGGGATTGTCACCGGATCTGTGTCAGGAGCCTTCGTGCAGCCTTCGCTCAGGCGTAAGCGGAGCACAGAGTGGTTCCTCCTTGCATTCTCCGCACTCCTCTTTGCGATGACGGGGCTCATGGTCTGGAGTCGTATGCCGGCACCGGATCCCGTTGCTCCGGTCGTCATTCCCGTACAGCAGAGCAGCGCGTCTTCTGTGAGTGTTGTGAGTGGGAGTGGGAGTCAGAAGTCCGTGAGCAGTGCCTCGGTGAAGAAGAGTAGCAGTGGTGCGCAGAAGAGCAGCGCGAAGCGGAAGGTTTAGAGGCTTGGATGAAGTTATACAGGCCTGAAAGTTTAAACTTTTCGGCATATGGGAAAATTTGGGAGGCTGAATTCTTAGGAGTTCTCCAGAAGGTAATCAATCATCTTCTTTCGTCTCGCTGGTGCAATGCCTCTGTGTATCTGCACCTTACGTTTCCAGTGGCCGAAAGAACCGTCACAGGAATTCGTTGTGTTTGGCAAACCCGGATGGGATTCAAACGTGAATAGGTAGGGAAGATTTGTATGGAGTGAGCGATAGGCGCTGCGGAGACGTCGATGCGTGAATTGCCGTTTCCCGGTCTCGAAGTTGAGAGTCTTTTCTATGAGGAATGTATTCCAGCGCTCTCGCCACGCCTGGAGTTCTTCTGCGAAGCGTGAGGAGGTCATCTTTGTGAGGCGCAAAGCGAGTATGCGGAGCTCTTGTGCTGCAACGGTGGTCGCTTTGCACGGAATGTACTTCTTGATTATCTGGATTTGGTGAAATTGACAGAGTTGGATGGGAAGGCCGGGGAAGCGCCTTTGGAGCATGGCAACAACACCTTTACGACCGTCGATGACGAAGCCAGCGAAACAATGGTGAGAGGCGAGCAGGACATCCAGCGCTTCCTCGTAATGCACAATCTTCTCCGTCACAATTTCTTTCCAGTAGAGATTCCGACTTTTGGCACGACACACAAGAATGCCATAGCCGCGTCCGAAGAACGTAGCGTCCATGGAGACGAAGATTGCCTCCGGTTCAGCAACAATCTCTCCTGTTGCTCCTGCGTGGGCATCGAAGTATTTGCGGAGGGTCTTTGGATGCTTGCCGTACTCCTTGCTCAGTTCTGCGTAAGTTTGCTTATGCGTGGAGTATTTCGCATAGGCCTCAGACACCCAAGCATTGCTCTTGCGATGTTGTTGCTCGAATTGGAGCCCACAATCACAACACTTGTAACGCTGGCTTCCCCTGCGCTTACCGTTTTTTTTGTGTGAATAGAGGAGCAGTTCGTACAGCGAAGAATCGGCATTTAAAAGTTGGAAAAAGATAAAATAAGGGAATCCCAGTTACTGTAGCGGAGATCCCATCAATTCAGCCTCCCAAATTTTCCCATATGCCAACTTTTCTGGCTTCTCTCATACCAATTCCAATTCAAAAGTATACAAAGGCATGTCACCCTGAGCGGAGTCGAAGGGCGACATGCCGATGTCATGGTTCGACTACGCTCACCATGACATCTTGATTGAGTGTCAGATTGAAATGGAAATGGTATTACTTTTTCCAAACCTTTCACACTTCATTACCCATTCGTATTCGCCGACCACTCTCCCGTGGCACAATCGAATCGCACATTGCGGCCACGCTTGCCTCCTACGTCTTCATCGAAAATTGGGATACCGGCTTCAGAGAGTACGCGTTGCGCGACGTCGACGTTACTCGGACCGATCGTATTGCTCGGGTCGCGATAGAGCGTGAACATCTGCGCACCACCCGTCAGGTATGCGACGAGGTGACGCTTCGAGGCGCCGGCATTCACCATCTCTTTGATGAGTTCGGGGATGGCCAATTCCACGTAGCGCAGGGGATTGGTGGCCATCTGGGTGTGCGTTGCCTTATCGGTGGTGAGCATCGTGTGCGCCATGCCGCCGATGTGTGCTTCTCGGTCGAAGAGGATGATGACCACGCACGAGCCCACGCCGAAGGTTACCAGGGTAGTATCCTTGGTCACCTTCACCTCGCCCATTTTGATGATGACGGAATCCATGGGGCGGATGAGCGGTTAGCGAGTGGGAACTTTCTTACCAGCGATGGAGAGGACGATCTGCGTGGAATCCGGATCGAAGAGGAGATAGATATTTCCTCCGATTCCTCGTTTCTCTTCTCGGAAGCCCAGAGCGGTGATCAGTGCGTCATCTGCCCGCTGTCCGATGTCCGCGAGGATGCTATCTAGGATGGCACCGGACATGTCTGTCATTCCCTCGGGAGAACTCTGCGTTGTGCTGATACCGAGGAATTGATGAATCGCATTGAGACAGGATCCTGAGAGAATGTTGCCGATTTCCTGCAATGTCGAGGGGAAGTTTTCCTTGTGCCCTTTCATTCCTCCGATTTCTTGAATGTAGGAGGCCAGGGAAGACGCGTCGCCCTCGGCGTATGAGAAGAGAATGAACCCGCTGATATCTCCGACGATCGGATGGATGGTCATGGACATCACCTGCTCTGTTCCCCCGACGAAGTCCATCACTTCTTCGAGCTTGAGGAGCGATACCTTCGGAACGGTGATCATCACCTTCCCATGGCTGAGACGAGAGAGTGCCGTCATGGCGTGGGCACCGCCGATGTTCATCACTTCGCGGAGGATATCGGCGGAGAAGGGTGGGAGACGGGTGTTCATATCTGGGGAGGAAGAGAGGCGTGCTTGAAATGCTGAGTGTGCTTCCGGACGATGCCGGGGATATCGAGAATGAGGGCGACACGGCCGCTCCCGAGGATGGTGGATCCCGTGAAGCAGACGTCATTCTTCAGGCTCGCGGCGATGGGTTTGACCATGATATCCGTGGAACCGGCGATCCGGTCGACCACGATACCGATGAGCCCATGCCCGGCTTCCACGAGGACGAGATGCGCGTTGAATTCCGCAGATTCTTTCTGTTCCGCCGAAGTGTTCTCTGCAGCGAAGAGCTTTTTCAGGAAGATGAGAGGAACATCCTGCCCGTCGATGACCGCTGCTTTCTCCCCGAGCGTGGATTTGAGATCGCTCATGGGGATGATGAGGAGCCGGCGGACATGGACGATGGGCATCGCGTACGTTTGTGCGCCGTCCTCCACCAGGAGCGATTGGATGATGGAGAGCTGCAGCGGGAGGCTGATCGTGAAGCGCTTTCCTCCATTCGTCTTGGAGAGGGCCAATTCCCCACCCAGAGCTTTTGCGGCTTGCAGGACCGCTGAGAGTCCGACACCCCGTCCGGAGATATCACTGACGACTTTGGAGCTCGAGAAACCCGGGAGCGTGAGGAGGCTCAAGATATTCTCCTCCTTGATTCCCTGGAGTGTTTCTTCACTGATTCCTTTCGACTTTGCGATTTCCTTGAGATGCGCGAGGACGATCGGTTCACCATCATCTTCCACAGAGACGCGGGCGAATCCCTGTTCCCGTTCCACTGTGAGTCGAATGATTCCCTCAGCATTCTTTCCCTGCTTTGCTCGTTCCTCAGGTGCTTCGATACCGTGATCGACGGCATTCCTCAAGAGGTGAATGAGCGGGGAGACGAGGTGATCGACGAGGGTTTTGTCCAGCTCCACATCGGTCCCGGCCATTTCGAAGCGGATGTTCTTCCCCTGGCTTGTCGCGAGATCGCGGATGAGTCGCGGGAACCGCGCGAAAGCCTGTTCCAGCGGGACGAGGCGGATATCGGATGCGTAGAAGGTGAGGTCATCCACGAGTCTGTCGAGCTGCTCGATGATCGGTGCGAGCTTCGGATCTTTCAGAGTCATCGTCCGCTGCCTTAACAGTGCGAACTCTCCTGCGAGGTTCGTGAGCTTCTCGATCTTCTCTGTCCCTACCCGGATGAAGTCGATCGTTCCGGTATCGGGGAGGGCGGTTGCTACGGGTGCAGTCACCGAAGGTGTCGCAACTGTGGGACCGGCAGCAATCTGCTGTGTGACGATGGCTCGGACCGCTTCTGCCATCGCTGTACAATTCTGTTCATTCTTCGTCTTCTCGATGGACGTGAAAGAGGCGTCGATGAGATCAAATGCCTTCAGGCAGAGTGTGATATGTTCTTTGGATACCGACAGATTTCCCTTCCGTGCTGCTTCGAAGACGTCCTCGAGCGCATGGAAGAGAGTAGCGGTGGACTTGAATCCCATGGCGTTGCTACTGCCTTTGCTGGAGTGGCTGAGGCGCATGATTTCCTGTAGGAGCGGGACATTGCCCGGTTCCTTTTCCAGCTGCACTACGTGCCGGTTTAGCTGCGCGAGGTTGTCGCGCATTTCCTGAAGGTACATGCCGATGTATTGCATCAGGTCCATGATTCAGGAGAGAGAAGAAATGATTCCTGCAATGTGTTCCGGTCGGATGATCTTTTCCACGGTGTCGCAGCCGATGGCGTATTCCACCATACTGTCGACCACGCATGTCGAGGGTGTCTGTGCGTAGGTGTGTCCTTCCAGTTTCTGGATGAACTGCATGCCGATGGTCCCGTCCCGTCCCATGCCGGTGAGGAGAAATCCCGTGACGCGCTTACCGAAGATCTTGGCAACACTTCGCATGAGTTCATCAATGGAAGGAGTGGCCTCATGGCTCGTATGCGATGCGTCCACGATGGTGATCATCGGTTCGCCGGCATTGTCGCGGCGTACTTCCATGCACCGGTTTCCGGGTGCGATGAAGATCGTTCCGGAATTCAGGCGATCACCGTCCTGTGCTTCTTTGAGAGGAAGACACACATCTTTGGCGAGTCTCTTGCTCATTTCTGCCGTGAATTGCGCCGGCATGTGTTGGGCGATCAGGACGCACGCTCTCGTTCCCCGCGGGAGCGCCATCACGATCTGCTCGATGATCGGCGGGCCTCCGGTGGAGGCGCCGATGACGACGACGGGGAAGGCATCATTTCCTGCCGTCTGCCGTTTCTGGCTCGGGGTGTGCATGGGTGTGTGTGAGTGGGTAGAACCTGTCTCAGGCACCCAGGACATCTTTGACCGTGGTGGAGAGCTCCTTCTCATCGAAGGGCTTGACCACGTAGGCATCCGCACCGAGTTTGCGGGCTTCCTCGATCATGGTTTCCTGCCCGACGGAGCTGACGACCACGATCTTCTTGCAGGATTCCTGGCCGATTTCTTTGAGCACTTCCATGCCGTCTTTCTCTGGCATGATGAGGTCTAAGAGGAGGAGCTCCGGTCGCTTGGACCGGTATTGCGTAATGGCCTCGTTGCCATCCGCCGCTTCCAGAATTTCGGCATCGGGGTAGGCCTTCTTCATGAGGTCTTTGAGAATGGTGCGCATGAATGCCGAGTCGTCGACGATGAGGATTTTCATAACTGGGGGGGGGAAATAAGAGGGGGGAAATGAAGGGAGATTATTCCTGTTGTTCGGCGGTTGGGTGACGGGGGACAACTTTCATTGTACGGGGAACGGGAACTTGGTTTGATTGCTTCATTTTCTTTTGATCTGATTGTCGAGATGCCTGATATTCGGATGAGCCTTGGTGCTCGGCGTTATGCATTGCCGCTGTTTCCGCGCTTTCGCCCGCGAGCTTGCTCAGCTGCTCCGTCATGGCATTCATCTGCTGCACGGCTGCAGAGATCTGCTGATTGGCCGCACTCTGCTGCTGGACGGAGGCCGAGAGCTGCTGGGCGCCGGAGGCATTCTGCTGGGAGATCGCGGCGATGGATTCCATGGTCTTGGCGATCTGGGAGACGGAGCTGGATTGCTGCTGGATGGCGGCGGAGAGGGCTTCCACTTTCTTGGAGAAGTCCTGGATACCTTTTACCGTCTCGCCGATGTTGCTCACAGCGTCCGAAACGACGATCTTGATCTTGTCGGCGCTCTGTCCGGAATTTTCCGAGAGCTTGCGCACTTCGTCTGCCACGACCGCGAATCCACGTCCGGCTTCTCCTGCGCGTGCTGCTTCGATGGCGGCATTGAGCGCGAGCATATTGGTCTGCTCCGAGATCACGGTGATGGCTTCCACGAGCTTGCCGATCTTCTCGGAGTTCTCACCGGTGGATTGCGCCATCTTGGAGGACTGCGTTCCGCTGGCCGCCGCTTCCTGTGCGGATGCGGACATCTGCTGGATGACGGCGTTGATATCACGGATTCCCTTGGCCACTTCCTCCGCGCGCTTGCTCTGATCGGTGGAACCGGTCGCGAGCTGCTGGGCAATCGCAGAATTCTGCTGCGCTGCTGCTGCACTCTGCTGTGTGGAAGCTCCGAGCGCGGCTGCCGCACTGTTGAGCTGCTCCACCGCCAGACGAATGGGGCGACGGACGAATTCACCGACGGAACGGGAGGCGTAGAGCGCTAGGACGAGGATCGCCAGGATCACCCCTGCGACGATGTAGAGGAGCTGATTCCTGAGGGCGACAGCTGGTGCCACCACTTCGTCATAGTCCGTTTCCGTCACGAGGCACCAGTGTTGGCCAACTTCTTTATCCAGACGGTCGGACATGTAGCTTCCTACTACCTGCACGCCACGGTAATCCGTCGTCGTACCGGTGAATTCAGTCCCAGCCAAGCACTTCTTCACCCCCTCTGTGTCGATACTCTTTACGAGGAGGTCTTTTTCCATCAGGTTTTTCGTCATGGAGATGACCATTCCTTTTCCATTGACGAGATATGCCTCTCCCGACACGCCGAGTCCTGTAGTATCGTCGATGGTGGTGCTCAATTCGTTGAGGCGGATACGTGCCGCCAGTACTCCTCCGCAGGCTACCGGTGTCGACACTCCGTAGCCGATTTGCTTGGTCACATTGGAGATGTAGATATCTTTAATGTAGGACTGGTTGGTTTTCTTCACCTCTGTGAAGTAGGGATCTTGCGATTTATCGGAGCCGATTTCTATCCGGTCAGTCGCGACAATCACTTTCCCCTTTCCATCCATGACCAGGAGTGACTGGAACTGGGGGTAATTCTTGAGCGTTCTTTCCAAATCCCCCTGGATCATCGCAAGGTCTTCGCAAGTCAGGAATGCATCATTATCACCGAAGGCCTGAATAACGTCTCTTTGGGCATTCAGGGATTCGATAATGAGGGATTCTTTGATCTCGGCGATGCCTGATATGCGCAGGACAGCTCGATCCATGATGGCCTTCGAAGCGCTCTGGAAGCTTAAGTAGGCGATGAGCGACGCCGGCATGATGGCGACGAACAGGAACCAGGAGATGAACCGGCCGGAGAGGGAGCCGGAGATGCGGGAGAAGTAGTTTGTCATACAGAGAGAGGGAAAAAGAGCCTTATTTGGTGGAAGAGAAATGAGAGAGGATTTTCGGAAGGTCGAGCGCGAGGATGATGCGTTCGGTTTGAGCTGTTTTCTGACCAGCTTCCTTTCCCTTGATCGCTGATGTGTGGACGATCACGCCTTTCAGCGCATCGGCGCTGGGATGGGAGCGGAGGACTTCGGGTGTGTCCTTCTGCTCGGATCCATCGATGCGTAGGACTTCCTCCGCTGAGTGCACGAGGAGGCCAAAGAGCTCGCCGTTGTGTTCTGCCACAATGGCGTACGGCTTGGTCTCTGTGGTTTTGGAAATCGCGAAGTGTGTCTCCAGATCGAGCATGGTTACGACTCTCCCGCGCAGATTAGCGACTCCCTTCACGGCAGCAGTCATGTTTGGCACCGGTGTGATTTCCGGAGTGGGGACGATCTCCTGAATCTCCGTCAGCGGCAGCGCGTATTCCTCTCCTTGGAGGGAGAAGACGAGGAGCTGTACGGGGGCTTTCGCACCGGAATTGATAGGGGTGTCCTTTTGGAAGACGGGCATGGAGTGTGTGGGAATTTCCCATTATTATACCAAATATCAGGATTCTTCGCTTGAGCGATGTATTGCAAATATGGAGGGATATTGCAAAGAATGATTTCAGGTTCGATGATCTCCCTTCCCTATTCCGCTGCGGCTTCCTTGATCTTTCCCAATTCCTTTTCGACGAAGAGAACCGCATCCCCCATCATCGCCAGCGCCTCCGGGGAAATGGTGGATTGCTGCTCCAAAAGAGGAATAAGCAGCGCTTCATGTGCTTTGCACAATTCCGAAAGGGGGAGCAGGGACATCGTCGCTGCGGTGCTCTTGAGCGTGTGAAATCCCCGGCGCAGATTTGCAAGCGCTATAAGATCTGCAGGATTCTTCCCCAAGATTTCGAGCGATTCTTGGATAAGCAATACTTGCAAGTGAGCATCTTCGAGGAAGGCTGCAGTGAAGGAGGAATGGTCCACGCTTTCTAATGGTTAGATAAGTATTGAGTGCATTCTTCATGATTGCGAATGGATGTGCAAATGAATCTGATTTCTGCTACAATAGTTCTATGAAAATAATGATTGTCGAAGACGATGCATTCCTTCGCAAGGTGTATAAAAAGGAACTTGAAGAACCTGGTATTGAGACCATTTTCGCTGAGAGTGCAGAGAAGGGTATTGCCCTCCTTCAGAAGGAGAAGCCTTCTTTGGTTTTTTTGGATATCCTCATGCCGGGGCGTGATGGCTATGATGTGCTCGCCTTCATGCAGAAGGATCCGATACTGGCCACGATTCCCGTGATTGTCCTTACCAATCTCAATCAACAAGTGGATATGGAACGCGCCATGCAGCTCGGGGCAAAGGAATTCCTCAGCAAAGGAGAGATCAAGGTGGGAGATCTGGCGAAGATCGCGAGGGAGCACGTGACGTGATCGAGTAAGCGAGTAAGGGAATACGCGAATATCAGGCGCATTCGATCAACAGGACCACGGCTATCTTCCCCTTGTTCGCTTACTCGCATATTCGATCAGACATACTTCTTGATGATATCCGCCAGCTGATCCAGCTCCATGTCGCTCTTCACGAAGAAATCCTTCGCCCCCAGTGCCTTACATTTATCTTTGTCGACTTCCTGGCTCAGGTTCGATAGCACGATCACCGGGAAGATGTAGCCTTTGGATTTTACGTGATCGAGGACGGCGAATCCGTCCACTTCCGGCATCAGGAGATCGAGGAGGAGGAGGTCAGGCTTCATTTTCTCAATAGCATCGATGGCGAGCTTGCCGTTGCCGGCCATTTCGATCTCATACCCGGCGCCTTCCAGCTCCAGCTTGTACATTTTGATCAGGAAGGAGTCGTCCTCGGCAATCAGAATGCGCTTGGTCATGACTGAGGGGGGATGGGGAGAGAGAGGGTGAAGGTGGTGCCGACGTTCTCCTGCGAAACGAAGGAAATGGTGCCTCCGAGGAGCTGGGTGAGAGCATACACGAGGTAGAGGCCCAGTCCAGTTCCGTCGGGTATCTTGCCCGTCACGTTGGTCGCACGGAAGAACTTGGAGAAAATCTTCTCCTGCTGATCCTGGGGAATGCCGTAGCCGCTGTCGTGCACACTGAGGCGGACAACATTGCCGAAGCGTTTCGCATTGAGCTCCACCGTTCCTCCCTTCGGCGTGTACTTGATGGCGTTCGTGAGGAGGTTGGCCATGATTTCTCTGAGCAGCTTCTCATCGGTCATGAGGGTGATGTTCTCCTCGCAGAGCAGTGAACAGGCATGTTGCATTTGCTCGGCCTGTGGGTGGAATTCCTCACAGAGACTCTGGACGAAGGTCTTGAGCGGGAGTGGGGCTTTGGTCACTTCCATCTTTCCTGCCTCGATGCGCGACAGATGCAGCATGACGTTGATACTCTCGGCCATGCGGGTGGAGGCCAGCTGGAGTTCATCCGCCACTTCATTTTGGAGCGGATTGAGGGGTCCCTTCTTGCGAAGGATCGAGAGTCCCCAGCGGATGCCGGTAAGAGGTGTGCGCAACTGGTGCGATGCAAGGGACATGAATTCCGACTTGGCGACTTCCGTACGCTTACGGAGCGTGATGTCCGTCTGCAATCCTACGAGGAACTGCACCTTGCCATCTTCCACGATCGGGAAGATGCGCAGATCGGCGTTGTACTCCGTGCCGTTCTTGCGACGGTTGATGATGTCTTCGGTTCGGTATTCCGTATTCGAGAGGATGGTCGTCCAGAGCTGCGGATAGAGTGTCTTGGGTGTCTTGCCGCTCTGGAGAATGCGGGGATTTTCGCCCAGAGCTTCTTTCTCCATATAGCCCGTGAGCTGTTCCCACGCTGGATTGGCGTAGAGGATGCGGGGTTCGGTCGTCGTGATCACCGTTGCAATGCTGGATGCCTCCACTGCCTGATGAAATTTTTGCGCATTCTGGACTTCCTTTTGCAGGAGAATCTTTGTGAGGAGTACACGCTCCTCTGACTTCTTGAATGTGGTGACATCGCGTGCGATGACCGAAATAGCGGTGATCACTCCTTGGGAATCCCTGATGGGAGACAGTGTCAGAGAGACATTGATCTTCTCCCCATCTTTCTTCTTGCGGATGGTTTCGAACTGATTGATGCTCTCCCCTTGTGCAATCCTTTTGAGAATGTGCTCAATTTCATGTTTGCAATTCTCCGGAGCGAGCACATTTACGTTTTTGCCGATGATCTCCTGTGCACTGTAGCCGTAGAGTTTCTCCGCTCCCAGGTTCCACGTCTGGATGACCCCATCGAGAGATTTGGCGAAGATGGCATCGTCGGAGGATTGTACGATGGCAGCTAGTTGCCTGCTTTCCATTTCCAATTGTCTGGACTCGGTAATGTCCATGGAGAATCCGATGATACCGATGATCTTTCCCTGAGAGTCTCTGTACGGAATTTTATCCGTCTGCATCCAGCGTGTTCCCCGTGGGGATAGCATCGATTCGATGATACCCATTTTTGATTTCCCAGATGCGAAGATCTCTTTGTCATCCTGCCAAAACTTCTCCGCTTGATCTTTGGGGTATAAGTCGAACAGTGATTTCCCCTCCAGTGCGCCATTGGTCATGTGCATGATCTCACAAAAAGTTTTATTCACGCGGAGGAATCGATTTTCTGTGTCTTTGTAGAAGATCAATGCCGGGACGCTATTGAGAATCGTGCTCTGCTCTTGTTCGATGATCTTCAGCCGTTCTTTGGATCGTTTGTCTTCGGTGATATCGGTGTGTGCGGCAACGATGACCTTGCCGTGCTGATGATGATCGAAGGCGGAGACATTCGCAGAACACCAGAATGTCGTACCGTCCTTCTTGATATTCTGGATTTCCCCATGCCATTCGCCAGTCTCTGCGAGGATCTTCATGATCTCTGCGGCTGTTTCCTCTGGCTTCTTCTCGGTTGGCGCATTGACGATGGACGCATGCTTTCCTAGCATTTCGTCCGGAGCGTAGCCGAAGAGTTGTTCGAATTTCGGATTGGTATACACAATATTGCCATCGGACATTCTGACG
This sequence comes from Candidatus Peregrinibacteria bacterium, assembly GCA_037143575.1. Lineage (GTDB taxonomy): Bacteria > Patescibacteriota > Gracilibacteria > Peribacterales > Peribacteraceae > JBAWYM01. The sequence continues at coordinate 20,892 of JBAWYM010000017.1, forward strand.
AGGTATATGCCCTCCGTTACATTCTTCAGGATCTCATCTTGGAGCTTCAAGGATTCTTCCAACTTCTTATGCTCTGTGATATCACGGATGATGCCGACGAGCATGCGCTTGCCGCGACTGTCAGCGAAGATATTCTTCTTGGTGACGATCGTGTGTACGGCACCTTTCGCATCGGTGAATGCCTCTTCATTGATGTTCATTTTTCCGTTCTCGAAGACGATTGCATCCTTCTCCCAGAAGACATCGGCTTGTTCCTTCGGGAAGAATTCGTAATCGGATTTGCCGATGAGTTCTTCGCGCGGTCGCCCCATGAAGGTGCAGAAAGCATCATTGATCACAATCCAGCGGCGCGCTTCATCCTTGACGAAGATGGGATCTCCGATGTTCTCCAGGATGTTCTCCAGGAAGTTTTTGGATTCCGTAGCCTCCAATTCCGTTTGCACGTGATGGGTGATATCTCGGACGAAAGCGAGCGTATATCTTTTGTCATTGATGGTGATGGGACCGGCCTGGAATTCCACGGGGAAGAGTGTCCCGTCTTTGCGGACATGCATGATCTGAGCGCCGATCCACTTCCCCTCCAGGATTTCTGCAAATCGTTCTGGAGCTTTTTCCACATTCTCCAGGACATCCAGATCTGTCACTTTCATCGTCAGAAGCTCAGCGACAGAGTAGCCAGTCATTCGTGCGGCTGTTTCGTTTACTTCCACGATGTGTCCTGCATTCGGCCCCTCCGATTCCATAAGGAAAATTCCCTCGTCGAGTTTCTCGAAGAGGAGTTTGTATTTCTCATTGTTCTCCCCTGATGGATTGATCGGGAGTGCACCAGGAGAATCCTGTGGTGGTTTTGGTTTGGGCATAGGGTGTATTTCCTCTCATTGTAGCAGAAATGGGGTTTGTTTTCTAGCGCATTTTGGAGGGGTGAAAGGCAGGAGGTATGCAGCATGTGGCTAGATGCTCAGCTCATGTGTATCAACGGCAGAATCGGAAATCCCGCCCTCCGCGCTATCGGTCTGATCATGTCCGTATTCTTGTGCATCGCCAGAACCATGCCTCCTCCTCCGGTTTTTCCTCCCGCTCCGATCACCTTGGCCGCTCCCCCGATGCGTTCGATTTCTGCTATGAGCTTTGCTGCATCTTTGGGGACGATGCCGAGCGCAGACTGAGCGCGGTGATGGTCACGAAACACGGTCCGGGGATCTTCGCCTTTTTGCAGGCGCTGCGTGCACTTTCCGATGTTTTTGATGGCGCTTCCTACGCGCGGATCACTGAGCCGTTCCCGCACCCATGCCACGAGCTCCGGTGTTGCTTCGTTGGGTTTGCCGGTATCGATCAGCACCGCTTGAGTAAAGGGAAAGTTGAAGTCGATGTACTGCACAGGTTGGTTTCTCTGAAAGAGCACAGGTTTCCCTTCCCAGATTACCGAGAAATCCAGTCCGCTGTGCCCGGCATTTACGGCATCTTCCACGGCCAGAGCTTCCGCTTGTTTCCCCGGCCCGAGTAAGCAGCGCGTCACTGCGATGACGAGGGCTGTGGAAGAGCCGAGGCCTTTCTGGAGCGGAATTTCGTTGGTGATGGTCAGTGTTCCACGGAAGGGTTCGCGGTTGACCTCGAGGAGAGCGATGATTTTTTTCAGATACTCCGTCCAGGGTTCGCCGCCGGATATTCCCAGCCATTGGATTTCGAGTGGGTAGTGAGTAGTGGGTAGCGAGTAGTTCTTAGGATGTTGCTCCTCAATTGTTGCCTGGATGGTGAATGGGGCAGGGATCGCGATGCCGGGTTCGTCGAAGACCACGGCGTAGTCGCCGGAGAGGATGATTTTGCCGGTGGCTGTTGCAGTTATTTTCATATACCGAGCGCGCGATGCCTGTCCTGAGCTGGACGAAGGGCTTCGCGCAGGACTGATGATTACCCGCCAAACCTCCTCTTCCTTCGTTCAAATTCCTCAACGGTTTTCTCCAGATCATTCGCTGTGAAATCCGGGAAGAGCTTCTCGGTGAAGATCCATTCCGCATATGCCGACTGCCAGAGGAAGAAATTGCTGGTGCGGAATTCTCCGGAAGTGCGGATGATCAGATCGATATCGGGGAGCTCGGGGTGGTCGAGGAAAGGGTGGATGGGATCGTCAGGTAGTTGGTAGTTGGTAGTTGGTAGTTGGTAGCTCTCAGTTGCTTTTCTCGTTGCACGAATAATTTCATCCTTTCCCCCGTAATCCACGGCGAGATTCAATGTGAATTCCGTGAAGTGTTCGGTTTCCTTCCTTACCTCTTTGAGAAGTTTGACCAACGATGCGGGCAGTCGGTCGGTGCGTCCGGAGTGAACGAGGCGGGTCTTCTCTTTCTGGAGATTTGGTCGCTCGCGGATGATGTACTCCTCCAGGAGCGTCATGAGTTTGCTCACTTCCTTCGGGTCGCGCTTCCAGTTCTCGGTGGAGAAGCACCAGACAGTGAGTGCCCCAATGCGCGGGTCACTCTGGCACCAGTCGGTGAGCATGCGGAAGTTCTCGATGGCTTTCTCGTGCCCTTTCCAGGGATGAAGACTTTGGGCCTTGGCCCAGCGGCGGTTGCCGTCGGGGATGATGGCTATGTGGAGGGGTGTTGGATGATTGGAGGGCATGAGAGTATTGAGAAGCTATGAGCTGTGTGCTGTGAGCGATGAGCAAGGCAATAATGATACTCAGAGCAGGTCTTCGACCTGCGGACTTCAACGGCAGCTCATCTCATCACCATGGGGAATGCCAGATGGAACCACGGTGCATATAACAGCGGGCGGCGATGCATGTCGACCGTCAGTCCTTCGGTATCGATCCACTGCCAGTCGCGCACTTCGTCTTCCCGCGGCGTGACGGGCGGCTCTCCTTCGATGCTTCCCTTGAGGATCGTGTCGTACTCGTATTCCGCTCCTTTGCCGTTGGGATCTTCCGCGCGGTACACAAACGAGGCTCCCTCTTTGAGCGGGCAGGTGAAGCCGAGTTCTTCTTTGAGTCTGCGCGATCCTGCCTCGAGGAGATCTTCCTCTTCCTGCAGGTGACTGCAGCAGGTATTGCACCAGAGGAGCCCGAAGAGCTTCTCTTCGGCGCGCTGTTGGATGAGGAGCTCTTTCCTCCCATGCCGGAACACAAAGATGGAGAATGCGCGGTGAAGGAGCCCCGGACTTTCGTGAGCTTTGGCACGATCCATGGAATTGAGCGGGTGGCCGTTTTCGTCGACGAGGAGGACGGTGGACATGGAGGTACGATGAGCCTGGACGAGGGTTTGGGCAAGGATATTCGTGAGGTGTAGTTCGCAAATTTGTCACAGTGAGCTGCGTCGAACTGCGACAAATTTGTTGATATTCATGCAAAAACAAATCACCCCCGGCTTCTGGCTGGGGGTGACGCGTGCAAGACAGCGTGCGGTGATGTGCGCGCTCCGGATCCTACCAAGGAGCAGCAGGAGCGAGAGGTGCGGCATCGGCGCCGCTGTCACTGGAGGACATGGTGCCACCTGAGGAGAGCGAAGTCAAAAGATTGCATGGTTCAGACCGCAGCGCTCATGGCTGAAGCAGCTTCATCTTCAGTCGTTTGTCGATTAGCACCGATGCCTGCGAGCTTGCTGCGGACATCCTGAACGAGTGCGACAAGGTTTTCGTAGGTGAGAGAGCCTTCATCCCTTCCTTTATCATTTTGCGAAAAACCAGTCTGATCAATCATTTGTTGTATTTCTGCAATCTGTTTCATGAGATCTGCCATTTGTTCCACAAGCTCGTCCGAGAGTCGGGATTTCGCCCACCAGGTTACGAGAGCTGTGCGACCACTGTTGATCATTCGGGCTTTGTCTGCATCTTTGTTGATGTGCATCCTGGCTTCAGTCATATCACGGAGGAGATCAAGAATATTGGAACAGAGCGCTCCAAAGGTTTTTCCTCTCTTCGGATCGATGGCGACGAGTTTCATCGCCTCATCGAGACGCGTGATTCCCATGGCTACTGATGGGATAAAATGCGGTGGTAAAGTTGCCTTAAGTTCAAGCAATTTTCGGGCTTTGGTGTCAGGGTCATCCTGTTCGAACTGTCTCCATTCTTCTTTTGTTCTATGTTTCTGATAGATATTCTGGAGTGTGGCTTCATGGTCGAAGCTCAGGAAACTTTGCAGTCTCTCATCTGCTTCGATTTCCTTTTCAAGAACTCGGGTAAAATCCTGGAAGAATTCTTCGGATAGAGGTTGAGTCCCGCGCAGGAGAATGCCGAATTCGTCGCCGACGGCGGAATAGGTATCCATGATCACTCCTTGTTCTTCCAAGAACGCTCTTGTTTGCGCGCTTCTGTGTTCGAGGAAGTATGCGAGTTCCTGCAGATACTCATTGGCATGATGTGTGCTGGATGCATTGATGAATGATTTCAAACCATTGACGTCCACGTAGACCCATGCGAATCGCTCGAATGCTTTCGGACATTCTTCTCCAGTCACGATATCTTCGAATTCCTGGAGAAGAGTGAGCATCCCTAATCTCTGAGTCGAGACATCACTGCGTTCAAACTTCTTTTTGGATACTGGTCTGGAGAGTGTTGGGTCATGACACATTTCCATGACGGCGAGCCGAGTGGCATGCGCGATGCTCGCTTCAACGAGGCTATCGATTTGTTCCTGAAGGTTCCCTTCATTGAGTTTGAAAGTTGTGATGATTCTCTGACGAAAATCTGCTCTATGTGCCTCAATTTCTACTCTCGATTTCTCTTGCAGGAGCTGAAAACTGCGGAATTGGGTGTACTCACCAGCTTCTGCATATTCCGCCCTGTGGAGCTCTCGTACTTCATGGAGGAATGTCATTAAAACATCTGGAGAGCGCTCTCTCGTATGAGGTGTGCCAATGGAAGAGGAGAGTGATACAGCAGACATTATGAGAAGATATTGGACCGGGGAAGAAGCCTTCACGTCTCCATCGGGTGGGACGGAGTGAGGGCGGCGGGGAGTGGACAACACCTTAAACCTCTGAAGGTTAAGAGCAAATAAAGAGGGGAGTATTTTCTGCCATTTCGTCTTTCTCACCTCATGGGATGGCTCATTCGCTCCTTTTCTGCTATAATTTATGGAACATCTCTCTCAAACCCATACGCATATGTCCCTCTCACGTTTCGATCGTCGTCTCCTTCCCATTATAGGAATTCTCTGCGTGAGTTCGGGGATCGCTCTCGCTGTTTTCGTTTCTCTTGTTCATTCTCCTACTGTTCCCTCCGAGAGGATTCCCAGTCCCTTTTCCTCGATTTCTTCTTTCGCACTCAAAGGCTCCCTTGTTCCTACAGGTATCCAAGGTGGTCGCAATACCTACGACATCACCTTCGCAGAGACGGAATCTGGTGAACTTCTCTCAGGATCCGGTATGTATTCCGTGGTCATCCCCGATAGCGTAACGATCTCCGACGGTGCCCCGCTCAGTGCCGCATTCTCCGATAAGAAGTTCTACGGGTACCGTTACTCGGATATCGATGCATCAGCCGAATACGCTGCAGCAGTTGCAGCCCAAATTGCGTTGGATCAGGGAGACAGTGTTCCGTTCGCTGATTTTTTCCCGGGAGAGTTCTTCGCTTCAAATGCCATGAAGGCTGATACGGCCGGCCATCAATTTCTTTCCGATTTCGAAACGAACCACTCTGATGTTGCCGCGAGCAAGCTCATCCGTTTTCATTCGTTCAAGGATCTCACACTCAAGCGGAACTCCCGCATGATTATCGTCACTTTGGATGCGGATACGGCGTTTACCGTGCGCGGGGTGATCTGGTGCGGAGACGGAATGACGAATGGCAATGAGCGGTGCGATGATGGAAATACCGTCGATGGAGACGGGTGTAGTACGGCATGTACAGTCGACGCAGCCACGCTTCGCCCCGACGGGAGGGGTTCTCCACTTGAAGAACAGTATCCTCCCTGGAACGTCTTTCCTGCAGGCACTGCGGTCTGGGATGCTCTCAATGAGCCTGTCGATACTCCGGACAGGTCCAATGGGGTATTCGTGCCGCTGGCAACCGATCCGAGCACGGTGAATATGTACACATCTACATTAACACTCACCGATCCGCCGGCGAATTTCCTGGGTCCCATAAAAGCAGGGTTGATTCGTCTCTCTTGGATCACTCCGGCTGGAACTGCGAATTTGATGCAGTCTGATTACGTTGTGCATTTCATTGATTCCGTTGCGAATACGACGGCACTGAAACAGGCGAAGCTCTATCTCTATGGGTATCAGGCTAACCCAACCGCCACGATGCTGCGCGTGAATATTCTCGGAATGACCGGCAGCATCATCACCGATCCGGTCAGTGTGGATTATTCCCCCCGAGAAATGCGTCTAGCAGCGGCGGAGCTGATACTCATGAAGGAGGATTGCGGGAACCCTTATACCGATGCGTGTACAGAATCTGTCAACTCTTGCACCATAAAGGGTGCGGGTATTGTTGCCTTTACTCCTGATGGTAAGAAAGCGTATGTGGTAAGTCCCGACAGCGTATCCGTTTCGGTTATTTCCACTGACAGCAATACGGTCACGTCGAGGATAAGGGTAGGAAGTCGCCCGACGGCCATCGCCATCACTCCCGATGGCACCATGGCATTTGTTGCGAATTTCTACAGTGAATCCGTCTCGGTTATTTCTACTGCAAGCAACACGATCATAGCTACCGTGATGGTAGGAGAAAATCCGACTGCCATCGCCACCTCATCTGACAGGGCATATGTTGCGAACAATTATGGTCACTCGGTTTCGGTTATTGATATCAACCGTATTAAAGATGGCCCATCTCACAACCCAGTCATTCAGACGGTGGTGGTAGGGGGGAACTCCTACCCGTCTGCGATCGCCCTCTCTCCCGATGGTACTAAGGTATATATCAAAATAACCGATAACGAATTTCGTTTGATCGGTGGGGGTGCCGTTTCTGCCATTGGTGCGCCTGTGACGAACGGCCCGATCGCCATTACCGGCACCAAAGTGTATATTTCGAAGTCTTTGCAGGATGCCGTGGCAGTCACTTCAACCACTGCCACGCCGGGCGACATACCATTATCCGTATCGGTAGAAAGAAATCCTACAGTTATCGCCATCACTCCTGATGGCAAGAAAGCGTACGTGGTAAATTCCAGCAGCGATTCCGTTTCGGTTATTTCCACCGACAGCAATATGGTCACGGCGACGGTAAGGGTAGGAAGCAATCCGACCGCCATTGCCATCACTCTTGATGGTACCAAGGCATATGTATTGAAAAACGGCAGCGATATGATTTCAGTGATTGATACCGAAAGCGATACGGTCAAGGGGAGTGTATTAGTAGGGGGGGGAGGAGACCCGAGTTCTATTGCCATCACCCCTGATGGAACGAAAGCATATGTTACAGTTAGTGGCACAAACACTATCTTCATTTTTGATACGTCGACAGATACTCCGTTTGGTAGCGATATCGTCGGTACTGGAAATACGTGCCTGAATTCTTGTAAGGTGCCGACATTTCCGTGGATCATGGATGATTCGGATTCCTGCTTCTTCATTACCAGAGGGAAGTCGGCAGTGACGGAGCAGGCAATAGGATACAGGGGAAACTCCACAACCTTCACTGCATATGCCCCGACTAGATTGGAGGGAACGGCTGCCGTATGGGAATTCTTTCCTATCCCTGTAGGCCAGTATCGGATTCTCGCGACATGGAAGCAGCTGAGCGGGAAGCCCCTTTCCAAGACTGCTGCATTTACCATCGTAGATCATGCATTGCTGAGCTACAGCTCGACTGCTGACCAATCCGTTGCTCCTCCTCTTTTGATCGATGGCACACAGTGGCAGGAGCTCAAAAGTATGTGGGTGAATACGGGAAGACTCCGTATCATCCTTGAAAATACACCGAGTCAAGATCCCAATAGTACGTTGGTAGCGGATGCAGTGCGGATTGAGCGTATCGTAGAGCCCATCGAAGATCCGCAGCCGCCGCTGCCTGCGGACCCTTGCACCATCGGTACTGTCAATGAGGGGGTATGTCCTGATCAATCGCGTCCAATTCCCAGAGTTACATTGTCGAGGTCAACGATAGAAAACACTCTGGAAGGGATCAATGATGGCGTTACGAATAGTATTCGTTATGTAGCAGTACAAACTACGCAGTGGCAATATGGACCGTTTGCTCAGTCTGATACTCCGCTCAGTACCGTTCCCGATCCTGAGCCCACAGGAGATGCGGCAATTATGCGAGATCAGATGAGCTTCTCCAAGGCATTCTGGGCGCGCGTGCAGCTGTTCATCAATGGAGAGACTTCGTACACATACATACGGCTCACGAGACCGGCATCATCCAATCCGTGGTGTGAGTGGGCACCCGACAGGATGTGCAAGTTCGACAGTCGTTTTGAGATAGCCACACGCCTCGTCAGCACGTTGGTTCCCTATATTATGATCGACGTGGGAGGATTTCAGGGCGCATTCAATGTATCGAGAAAAACAACCGTATCGATCGGAACCGTAGAGCTCATTTTCGATGAGCCATTCTGCGGAAATGGAGATATCAATAATAATCCAAGAGTTCACGAATACTGTGACGAAGGCAAGTTCTGTGAGAATAAGACGAAGTGCGAAAGTGCTGCAGAGTGTGCGGGGATCGGGGATGGTCTGTGCGCGACGCGCGCGAGTGACACGTGCGCTGCCGACTGCCAGAATCCTATGCATCTCGAATGCTTGGCATTCAAGCTGGACGGAGACGTCACAAGAGTGGTGGGGATGCTCAGTAACTACGATAAGAGTAAAAATACGGCATGGGTGACATCGCTCAAAAGAGACACAATCTATGGTCCGATGGGCATGATAACCAATGTGGCTTCCACATGGGACTACTTGCTTGGGCCGCTCTCTTTCAAAAATAATGGGAAGTTTCACCTGACTATTCCCACGAAGTGGTTCAATGACGAAATCGGGGAATCGTACTACAATCCTCCGACTCTCTATGTGCAGAGTAATCAACTTTACAGTTCACCACGGTCATCGATAGGTCTCTATCAGTATGTTCCTAATTCTGATTACGATGAATGTAATACACTCTCTAATTGTGGCGACGGTGTCACAGATGGTAGTGAGGAGTGCGACAGAGGTCATGCCAATGGCACGGACTTCTGCATGGCATACGCAGATGGGGATTCCTGCTGGACGTGCCGTGCGGATTGCACAAAGGGGCTACAGAAAGCATCGGGGGAATACTGTGGTGACGGCAATGTGCAGCCGAACGGTTATGATGGGATCAAAGGTACTGACGATGATGAAGTATGTGACGACGAGAATACAAATAATGAAGACGATTGCACCAATAACTGTCGGTATAGCGGGCATATCGTTTTCGTGACGGCAGATACATATCTTGGAGGCCAACTTGGTGGCGTAGGTGGTGCAGATGGTATTTGCAAGGATGTTTCCATGTCTGCTGGTTATAACGGAGAGTGGAAGGCGATTCTCTCATCGAGCATGAGTGATGCACGGAAAAGGATTTCGGTTACTTATGAACGGATTTTCAATACAAGAGGCACATTGATAGCGGAAGGAAGTGATGAATTCTGGAGCGCCAATCACCGTCAATCTATTTTAACGGAATACGGTGAGTCAATTGCTACCTCCAATATTCGGGATATACAAGACGTTGTTTTTTCCGGCACGAATTCAAATGGATTGCGTGCGAATGGCTCTCAGGATGGCCGACTATACTGCAATGACTGGGGCAACGCTCCGTACACGTCAACGTATTACTATGGTAGATCCTATGACATCGATGCAGATTGGATTGGAGCAGGCTCTCATCCCTGCACTTCACCTGCGCATTTGTATTGTTTCGGATCGACCGCCGAGCCCGTATGCGGTAATGGAATCATTGATCAGCGGGAAGGATGTGATGCCGGTGCCGCCAATGGAAAGGAGTGTATTCCTGCCTATAATGGTCACTGCTCATATTGTAATGCTGACTGCAAAAAGTATACGGTGGTGAATGGCCCCTCCTGCGGCGACGGCATCGTGCAAGAGCCTCAAGAATCTTGTGATGACAGCAATTCCATCGAAGACGATGGTTGCGATAACGCCTGCCAGAGTCCCGGACAGACGATTTTTGACTTCATCCCTCATACGGGCGCACAGGCAGGGCAGCTTGGTGGACTTGCCGGCGCGGATAGGATGTGCGGCGAACGTGCAGCGGAAGCGGGACTCCAAGGAAGGTGGATGGCTGTTCTCTCGGACAGTACGACGAATGCCCGCGACCGGATACGGATCGTCGGCCCCGTCTACAACACCCGCACAATCATCGGCTCCCATGGGGAGAGATATGAGCGTCAGCTCGTGGCGCGCAATGCAGCAGATTTCTGGGATGGAGCACTCTCTGCACCGATACATTTCGGTGCTTCCGGCGATGATACCGTGCAGCTTCATCAGCCTATTGCACGCTTGACGGGGACCAATCCAGACGGCACGCGTATCGCGAACGACAGCAGTGCGCTGTGCGGTGATTGGACGATGATGACCAGCGCACGATTCAACGTCGGTGATATGTCTGCGACCGACGCTTCGTGGGTGCGCAATGTCTCACAGACGGTAGGGTGCGATCTGTTTGTCTCTTTTTACTGTATGCAGACTGCCGAGGATGCAGGGGGGTAGCAGTAGTTCCGTTCAGTAGAGCTCTTTTTTCTCCATTGCGTCGATGACGGTTGGGGATCACATGATTATTGGTTGGAGTAATGAACAAGTCTTACTGTGTGCTGCATCACGAGTGTTCCCCTATCCCCGTCCCTTTCCCCGGCGGGGGAAGGGTGACGTTCAATGAGCCCACTCATCATGAAATAGGTTTCCATTGAAAAAAAACAAAAACACATACAGTTCCCATCCCCCAGCGGGGGAGGGGCTAGGGGTAGGGGAAAAGGAGAAGTACATCCACAAAATTAAAAACATATCTACGGATTGAGAAAAGAAAATCACTTTTCCCATCCAATAATCATATGATCC
>JBAWYM010000018.1:0-30685 GCA_037143575.1 Candidatus Peregrinibacteria bacterium
CCTGTGTTCAAGCCCGGAGCCGCAGCGCAGGGCGGGACACAGGGTTATTCACTGAGTCTTTTCAGATGTTTCATAGAGGATCGGAAAACCGGTAGCGTGTAGGTCGTCGCTTCCTTTCTTTACTTGAAGAAGGTGGGGCAGAGTGTGATCTGGCCCGCAGAGAGCGGAGAAATGAAATGTGTACATACTCCTTTACGTCGAGCATGGTCTCTGGGAGAGTGGAAGTATGAGTCAGCATCTACCAGAAATTCAGGTTCTACACTTCAAGGTGAACACACGTGATGCGGAAAGGCCTCCAGCGGGAGCAAGGGACGTAGTCATGAATTATGTCTTCCGGTCCATTCGGCCATGGATGAATCGTCTTAAGAATCCGATTTCCGTTCATCATGTTGACCACACCATGGAAATCAGCGTTCAAGTTCTTGCGTCTAATGCCTCAAGAATTCGAGTTGAACTCGAATCTCTTCTTTCTGGATACGGGACGATTTCAGTGAATGAGTATGGCCATGATCAATCTCCGTGGTCGTTTGGTCATAATCGAAGTCGGAGCTAATTTGGTTTAACTGATTATCAAGGGTTTAATTGTTTGTTCATTCTTGATAGTAATTCTGAAATTTCTAGTCTTATTGTGATATAAAGTTTCGGTTTAAGCAGATTTTCTCCACGATCGTCCAGATCTGATCGTCATCCATGTCGCTCTTGATGAGGGAATCGTTGCGATATTCATGCAGTCTTCATGAGGAGGTTTTATCCTGAAACTCTCGGTCTTTTCTTCGGTGGTAGAATATGGATGATTGATGTTGTTGTTCAGCCCGCGCGAAGCCCTTCGTCTCGGCTCCCATTCGATGGGCTCCCATTCGACAAGCTCAGGATAAACAGGACAGGCAGGACAGGCATCGCGCTCTGGTGAAGGGGGTGAAGACGGTGACGGTGGTGTGCGAGAAGATGAAGTAGGTGTTTCGGGTGCAAGCAAATTTTTCACAGTGAGCTAGCCTGTCCTGAGCCGGGACGAAGGATCGAACTGCGACAAATTTGCGATTCTAAAAAAAGTGCCATGGTTCGTTCCTCGATGCGGCTCGGAATGACATGGCTCATTATGACATGATGACATGTTTGGCTTTGTAAAGACCAGAATGTCATCCTGAGCGGAGTCGAAGGATGATTCAACGGTGAAGCTCTTTACCCATCTCGAACCTCATCACAAGCATTTCCCCTGTCCTCCCGCTGCGGTATTGCAGCGACCGGCGCAGAGAGCATCGGCGAGCGCTTTCAGCTGCAGTGGTGGGAGGCATTTTCCTGCTGGGGCTTTGGCGATTCCTGTGGAATTGTCTTCGCATCTGTACTGTCCGGAGCTGAACTTGCTTGCCTTTATCTGTAGTTGGTTGCAAATCGCTGTGGGGGCAGTATCGATGCCGAAAGTCTGCACACCACATTTGCAAGCCTTTTGCGTGTTCTCCTGCACATTGGTTGTTGCCGTCGGGCAGGAGCTGCAGAGATCCGTCGCTTTCTTCTGCAAATCAGCATACGGGAGGCAGATCATTTTTCCATTGGCATCCTTGGGAACGTTGTACGTGCCCTGTGTTCCGTTGCTACACGAGTAGTTCATCACCGTAGCCGTCTGTATCAACGGACAAATATCCTTCGAGACATTTATCGGTGATGCGGTCCCTGTGCACGTCTTCTGCATTCCATTCGGATAATCGGCAGATGTGCCGATACGACATTTTCGTTTCCCGTAGCAGAAGTTTTGGAGCCTTAGCCTGATATTTTCGGCGGATGTGCATCCATCGTTTGAGGTAAAGGACACGGGTTCTCCGGTACTGCATACAGCGCTTCCATTGAGGTACAGTGCGCCACACATTGCGTGATTGAGCTGTGTGCTGGAGACGCCCACCGTTGTGCAGACTTCCGGATATCCGCATGCCGATTTGGCACAAGCGGCTGCACCGAGGGCTCGGAATTCACTATCCGAAAGACAAAGGCTCACACTCGTGGGAGTGGGCTTGTACTCCAGGGTGATCTGCTGGCCGTTCTCACAGATGACATCGGTTTTTCGATTTCCCTTGGTGCACCGGTTATCCCACCCCGGTGTCCCCATAAGCTTCACCATGTTGCACGGTCGCGTGGTGGATGGGGAAGACGCAGTGGTCGCTGCCGCGAGGATACGTTCATTCGCCGCAGCCGGTGGCTGAAGGAGCGATGCAGCGGAAGGAGCGGAGCCCCCGTACATTCTGATGGACATCGTGATGGCCAGGACACCGAGGGACACTATGGAGACGCTGATGGCTGTGGAGCGCATAGATGATGGGGAATGATGGGAGACACGATACCAGTCGGATTGTTTTTAAGAGGAAGATCATTGTGAGGCCTCGGATACGTTCCGCAGAAATACTTTTCAGGCCTTCTCGCCCCGCGAAGCCCCGCGTAACGAAGTGAAGTGGGGCGAAGTGGGGTCCAAGCCTTTCAAGCTTCCGACTTCGCCATCCACTGGAAGAGCTGCGCGCCGAGCACTGCCCCCACGATCGGGCCGAGGATGTAGCCGAAGGAGAGCGAGCGGATCCCTATTGCCACGGCTGGATTCAGCACACCGTTACTTCCGAGGCTCGCGACGAGAATCCCGAGGAGGAGCGAAGTGCCCACCACGAATCCGCTGACGGCCTTGTGGACTTTATCTGAAGCGACTGCACTCACGCCGAAGACGAAGAGCAGTGTGCCGACGCCTTCGGCGATGACCACGGGGAAGCTCTCCGCTGCCGTCACGATGGGGGCACCGATCTGCTTGAGGAAGAGGAACTGGGCGATCACAGCTCCGATCAGCTGCGCGGCGATGTACAGCGCCACCTCCATTCCTTTGATTTTCTGAATACTCCAGAGCCCGATGGTCACGGCGGGGTTCACATGCGCACCGCTGATGCCGCCGATTGCGTAGACGAGGAACATGAGGGTGAGACCGGCGATGAAGGGCGTTGGGCTGGCCTGATGCAGGGAGCCGAGGACAGCGTAGGTGAGGACGCCCGTGCCGAAGCATTCTGCTGCGTACCGGCGCCAGTGCATGGTTTCCATAGGGGGTGGGGGAAGTTGCTCAAGATGCTACGCAGGAAGCGGGAAGGGGACAATTGCGGGGAGGGGAGAATGTGTTTTGTGATTTTCTTCGATTATGCGCCGATTAGGAAAATATCTGATTCAGGTGATATTTCGAAAGGACTCTGAAGAGAGCGTAGTTTGAATCCTTTAGGAGGATTTAGAGTGAGATTACAGTTTCAAATCAATCTCCGTCAGAATGCCGTAGCCGTCTCTCTCGCCGACGAACACCAGTGCGCCGTTATCGAAGACGCGAAGCTGCGTTGACGGCATGGAGCAGCAGGATTCCGTTCGTATGGCATCGAAAGCGGGGGAGACAGGTTTGCCATCAAAGTAGATGAATTCTTTGCCATCTTTTGTGCCGACGAACCCGATCTTTCCCCGATACGTAAAGATCGAATGTGAACCGTCCATGCCGTAGCGTTGATTGAAGAACACGCCATCGTAAAAGAGGTCAGATGTTGTCGTGGGCTGCACCTCTCCCGGCACAGGTGGCTTGATCGAACGGGTGAATGTCACTGCAGGCTTCTCATTGATGATCTCCACTCTGTGAACCACGCCATCGGGGCCGTAAGACATAGGCGCGGAGAAGAGCTCCTTCTCTCCATCGAAGACGGACCAGTGTGAGTTGTATTTGTACCAAAGTTGGTCATCGCTTGATTTCGTACGATCGACACTTGCTGCAAGGATGATCCGTTCACCGGTGCTATGGAACAGCTGGCACATACCCGGGCAGAGCGATGACTGGGCAGGGCAGTGGGCGATGCTGGTGCAGTATGTATCGAGAGATGCTTGAGTTTCTGCGGCTGAAAAGAGTTTTGTGCTGATATGTGCCTGAATGGAATCCGTCGTCATCCACCCATACACATCCGTTGGTAGCTCTCGTCCCCGTTTGGCCAGTAGATTCGCATGAGCAAATGCTTCGTCCTGTCCTAGGTAGGAGAACTCAGGATTTTTCGATAGCAGGATCTCGGTGTATGGCTTTGGGGCCGAGGTGCAGGCGGCGAGGGTGAGTGCTAAAAGGAGAAGGAGTTTCTTCATAGAGAGGACAATGGGAAGCTCATGGATTGGTAGCAGTATTCAGATCAATCTCCGTCAGAATGCCGTAGCCTTCTCTCTCGCCGACGAAGACCAGTGCGCCGTTGTCGAAAACGTGAAGCTCCGTCATCGGAGCTGCACAGCAGGCACTGGTTCGGATGACATTGAAGGCCTTGGAAACTGGTTTGCCATCGAAGTACACATACTCCTTGCCGCCTTTCCTCCCGATGAACCCGATCTTTCCTCTATAGGTGAATACGGCATGAGAGCCATCAACCCCGAAATGTTCATCGAAGAAAGTACCATTGTAGAAAACATCGAATGTTGTCTTCGGGAGCTCCTTGTCTGATGCCGGAAGCTCCAGAGCCCGCCGAAAGGAAACTGCAGGTTTTCCTTCTACTAAATCCACCCTCTGAATTGGTCCGTCTGATCCAAACTCCATCGGCGCAGAGAATAACTTTCTCTTTCCCTCATAAAATGAGAATTGGTACTGGGTGATATCGCGGTACGAAAAGTCGCCATCGAATGCGGCGACGAAGCGTTTGGTGTCATCGTATACTTCACAGATGCATACCCAAGAATCATTGGTTGTACAGCGCGGAATGTACTGGTGGCAAAAATCTCTCTCTTGGCGCAAAGTACTGAGTTTCAGATCAGTCTTTTGCCATTCTCTCACTTGATTGCTCGGTAATTCCTTGCCTTGTTTAGCGAGAAGATTCGCACCGGAAAATGTTTCCTCGTAAACGCCGTGCTTTTCCACGGAAGCGATCTCGTCGGCTTTGGAGAGACGGACCTCGGTGTAGGGCTTCGGCGACGTGGTGCAGGCGGTGAGGGTGAGAGCCAAGATGAGGATGAGTTTCTTCATGGGTGGGAGGCATGGTACCCGACTTCACAGGGACCGGAAACCCGCTCTTCGGAGATCGGTTTGGCGCGAAGGCTTCACTGATACGGCTTCGCCTAAATAATCCTGAATCCTTATTTTAGCTTTTTCTCAGCTATAAGCCAAGATCATGGTGCGGCTACGCCGGTATATTCGAAATTATTGAATCAATTGAGTATATCATGAGCCTTTCCATTTTCTCGATCCTCAATTATGTCTCCATCCTTCGAAAGAACCACACCTTCACCATTTGCACGAGGCATAGATACGTCAGCACCAGAGCTGCGAGGACGAGGAAGTATGTTCCGGGGAGATGCAGGAATCCGAAAGCAGAAGCGAAGGGAGAGAAGGGAACTGCGAAGCCGACGAGGACGAGGAAGAGGGTCGAGAAGAGGAGGAGCGATGATGGCCAGCTCTGGAGGAAGGGGATCTTCTTCGTGCGGATGACGTAGATCACGAAGGTCTGCGTGAGGAGCGATTCCATAAACCAGCCGGTGTGAAACTGCGCTTCCGACGCGTGGAATCCCCACAGGAGAATGCCGAAGGTGAGGAAGTCGAAGAGGGAACTGATGGGTCCGAAGACCAGCATGAAATGCTGGATGGCACTGATGTCCCAGGCGTGGGGTTTGCGCAGCTCATCGTGATCGATGTGGTCGGTGGGGATCGCGAGCTGCGAGAGGTCGTAGAGGAAGTTATTGAGGAGGATCTGGATCGGGAGCATCGGCAAAAATGGCAGAAAGAGGCTGGCCCCCGTCATGCTCAGCATGTTGCCGAAGTTACTACTCGTGCCCATCCGGATGTACTTGAGGATATTGCCGAAGATGCGACGTCCTTCCAGCACGCCATCGCGCAGGACCATCAGGTTCTTCTGGAGCAGGATCAGGTCTGCGGATTCCTTGGCGATGTCCACGGCGTTATTCACAGAGATGCCCACATCGGCGGCCTTGAGCGCTGGCGCATCGTTGATCCCGTCGCCGAGAAATCCGACCGTGTGTTTGCCACCACGGATCGCGGTGATGATGCGCTCCTTCTGCATCGGATCGAGACGGGCGAAGACGGACGTCGTTTTCACGAGTCTCTGGAGTACCGCTTCCGGCATGGTCTTCATCTGCTCTCCGGTAACGATCGTCGCTACGTTCAATCCCACATCCGCACAGATTTTCCGTGCGACGATATCGTTGTCTCCGGTGAGAACCTTCACTTCCACCCCGAGACGCCGCAGAGCTTCGATGGTCTCGCGGGCAGAGGGCTTGGGCGGGTCCAGGAAGGCGAGGTAGCCACGCAGGATCAGTCCTTCTTCATCTTTCTTCTCGAACACACGCTTGCTCGTCGCCTCGTCTCTGTAGGCGACGGCGATGACGCGGAAGCCATCGGCGCTCAGACGGTCGTACTCCTCCCTGAGGAAGCTCATGTTCTCCGGTTCGATGGGGAGGATCTTCCCCAGCAGTTTGTAGTGCGTGCAGCGGCGGTAGATTTCCTCCGGTGCACCCTTAGCGATCAGGCGATGCCGTCCGTTGATTGCGACGACGACCGACATGATCTTTCGCTCGAAGTCGAAGGGGATTTCGTCCACTTTGTGAATATCTTTGAGTGCTATTCCGCCGTGTTCCAAAATGGTCCGGTCGATGAGGCCCTTCAGTCCCGTCTGGAAGAAGCTGTTGATGTACGAGTAGCGCAGGACGGTGTCATCCTCCTTTCCCTGCACGTCGCAATACCGTTCCAGTACCACTTTATCCAGTGTAAGTGTCCCGGTTTTGTCGGTGCACAGCACATCCATCGATCCGAAGTTCTGAATGGAATTTAAGTGCTTCACGATCACTTTCTTCTTCGCCAGAGCAATCGCTCCCTTGGAGAGATTCATCGCGATGACCATCGGGAGCATCTCGGGCGTGAGGCCCACGGCGACTGCGAGCGAGAAGAGGAATGCCTCCAGGAGATTGCCGTGGTGATAGGCGTTGATAGCGAAGATGACGATGACGAGGACGGCCATGGCGCGGAGCATCAGCCACGTGAGGTCGCGGATGCCACGGTCGAAGCCAGTTTGCACGACGCCGGTAGCTAGGCGCTTGGAGATTTCGCCGAACTGCGTCTTCACTCCCGTCCGGATGACGAGGCAGAGCGCCGTTCCGCTCACCACACTCGATCCCATGAAGGCGATATTGGTCAGCCCAGTGAGACTGTCATGTTTTCCGGTGGTGAGGGTTGCATGCTTTTCCGCCGGAAAGGATTCTCCGGTGAGCGATGACTGATTGATGAACAGATCTTTACTCTGCAGGATGCGCAGATCCGCGGGGATCATATCTCCAGCGAGGAGATCAACGATGTCGCCCGGGACGATCTCGCGGAGCTTCACCTCGCGGCTTTTCCCGTTGCGCCAGACCGTTGCCGTCGTCCGCACCATTTCGCTGAGCTTGTCCGCTTCCCGCCCGGCTCGTTCTTCCTGAATGAAGGAGAGAAGCACACTGATGACGGCCATCGCCGCGACGAATCCTGCACTGATGAGATCTCCCATGATCGTCGAGATTGTCGCGATCGTGAGGAGCACGATGACCAGCGGGTTCACGAATTTGAGCGCGAGCCGCAGGAAGAAGTGTGCCCGCTTGTGTTCGGCCAGCACATTCGGTCCTTCGGTGAGGAGCCGTTTGCCGGCTTCATGATCAGTCAAACCTCCCATGGAGGATGCGTATTCTCGGAGAATGGCTTCGGGTGTTTGCAGAGCGAGAACGTCGTACTCCGGCGTATGTGCGGGTTCAGACAAGAGCGCAGAAGGGGAGCGGCGAGCGTGCATTCTGCGTAAGGGTAGCACGGATGGCGAGGGATTGGGGATTGGTGTATTAGGGATTGGGGACGAAGGAACACTTTTTTCTTCTTGAGCGCGGGTTGCTACCCGCATGATGTGGATGGCACAGTGAAAAACTGGAGGAGCGCGGACTGGATTTCCCTACTCCTTACGCCCTACCCCCTATTTTCGTCTCCCCATCCTTCAAAAACATCAGCAGAATAGCCGCGAACACGGTCAGCACCAGCGAAAGCGCATACGGTGCACCGAGTCCGTACCGGTCCCACAATATTCCCGCGACGAGCGACGCCGGCAGACTGCAGAGCCCGATCACCATTTGGAAACCTCCGAGCGAGCTAGCTATCAAATCTTTCGGGGCAAGCTCTGCGGCGAGGGCTTTCTGTACCGGTTCCAGCGACGCGACGTGTACTCCATAGATCACGAAGGCGATGATGACGGTAGTGGCATGGGGGATCGTCATGAATAAGAGAGCGACCACCATCCAACAGAAGAAGGAGAAGAGCAGGACGTTCTTTCTTCCCACGTTGTCCGCCAGTCTGCCGAAGGGAATGGAGAGGGCGGTAGCGATGGCGGAGTAGAGGAGATAGAAGAGGGGCATTTCGGCCGTGGTGAATCCCAGCTGTCTCGCCGTGAGGAGGAGGAAGGAGTAGCTGAAGGCCCCCAGCGTGAAGAAGGCGCTGAGGATCATGTAGAGCCGGAAGTTCGGCGTCAGACGTTTCAATTGCAGTCCCTTGAATGCGACGGCTTGGCCCGGCTTGCGTTCACGGTAGGCGAGGATGACGAGGAGTGCGGCGAAGAAGGAGGGAATGGAAGCAATGAGGATAACGGTCCGGAGCGGGAACGACAGGACGGTGACGAGGATGATGGAGGTGATGATGCCCACGACCGCGCCACCGTTATCCATCATGCGGAGGATGCCGAAGTGGTGGCCGCGGTTGTGCATCGTCGAGAGATCGGAGACGATGGCGTCGCGTGGTGCGCCGCGGAGTTTCCCCGAACGATCGAGGAGTCGGAAGGGTAATACCCAGTGCCACGTGGGCGCCCAGGAGTAGCCGATCTTCGCGAGTCCTCCGAAGAAGTAGCCGATCCAGACGAAAGCCTTCCGCTTGTGGTATTTGTCGGAGAGATATCCGG
Source organism: Candidatus Peregrinibacteria bacterium (assembly GCA_037143575.1). Lineage (GTDB taxonomy): Bacteria > Patescibacteriota > Gracilibacteria > Peribacterales > Peribacteraceae > JBAWYM01. Next base: position 8,934 of record JBAWYM010000018.1, read on the forward strand.
AAACCGCTTGAGCAATCGAGACGATGGCATCGCCCAGACCGTCGATGAGTCCGACGACGGCTTTGTTGGCGCCCAGCACATCCGTTAGGAACATCGGCCAGATCGAGAAGATCATGTCCGCTCCGGCATCGTGGAGGAAGGATGCCCAGCCGAAGAGCCACACAGTACGTTTCACTTCCTTGGGGCTTGCAATGATGTTTGCAGAATCAGGCATGGACGGCATCTTGATGGATGACGGGAGGGAAGGCAATTGCCATCATCCATCATTGAGCGCGGGTTTCTACCCGCATGACGATGAGCCGAGCGCGGGATGCTTCCCGCATGACGATCCTTTCCTGCCCTACCTGCCCTTCCTGCCTTCGTCATACATTCCTGCCCTTCCGTTACAGTCCGCTGCGAACACTGATCGCCTTCAGCACATCCATCACCGTCACCGGCCTGTCTCCGTTCTGAACGATGAGCGCTTCGATATCGAGAGTCTTCTGCGTTTTCGTGCATTCCGCCGTGCAGTATTCGCCGCCGTTGGCTGTTCCCATGTCGCAGATTTCCCCCGGGTTATCGATCCCGTTACCGCAGAGCTTCGTACAGGGGGCTCCGACAATTCCGCAGCTCCATCCTGCCTCGATCGTGCAGGTCGCGGAACAACCATCGCCGTCTGTCGCATTGGTATCGTCACAGGTTTCCGCATTCTGCCCCTGGATAATGCCATCGCCGCATCGTCCGCAGAGACTCTGGCCTGTGCCGTCGCAGGAGCAGCGCCATCCCGGTTCCACGGTGCACGCAGTTGTACAACCGCTTCCGCTCGCGGGGCTTCCCACATCGCACTGCTCTCCCGCTGTTGGAGTGCAAATGCCATTGCCGCACGTCGTCTGAGGAGCTACAGGACAATCCGCAGGGCAGCTATGGGAATTCTCGCCGAAGACGCAGGCTCCATCACCGCACTTGTCGATGACGACTTTGATGGCGTCGACGGATAATCCGGCATCACCTTTGAGCTCGACGTACAGGTACTGGTTCCAGCTCAGGGGATTGGTGAGTGCACCACTGCCAATCTCTTGCCAGACGACTCCTTTGTCCGTGATTCCGGTCGGCGTTTTCGCCACGTCTACGGCTACTTCCCGGGAATACGTTGGGCCGAGGTATGTCTTGAAGACCGCCGGTCGTGCGATCCCTCCGACCATGGGCTGCCATGTCGCGAAGATGCGGAAGTTCTTCTCGCTTGTGGGTGGAGAAAATGCGGTGGGGACACTGGCTGTCCACCAGTAGACGTACCCTTTTCCCTGCGTTTCCTCATGATGTTTTTCACCCTGTGCATTGAGACCATACCCTCCTTCGACGATGGTCCATTCTGGTCCGCTGATCCCCGAGGGTGTCTCATTCACGAATTCCTGCGCCGGGAGGAGTGTGGCTTGGATCGGAAGAAAGCGTGACCCTAGGACAGTCAGGATCCCGACGATCACCAATGCCGCAGTGGCGAGTGTATTGTGGTGGATTTCTTTGTGCATACACGATGAGGGAAGTGTGTCTTTATTGATTATTATACAATAACATCATATATAGGTCAAATACTCTTAAACTGCAAACCTGAGCTGAAATATCCAATTTGATGCAAATTCTATCTCCAATGAGCGGTTGAGCGATACCGGATGATCGTGCTATCCTTCTTTTCTCCACTCATTTCCCCATATCATTTATGTCCACCAAAAAATTCTTCACCCCCGAGCAGGCGACGGTCGTCGCCAAAACCATCGGCATCGACTGGACTATTGCGAAGTTCGATCTCGAGCAGTTTCGTATGGGTATGGACGTGGAGCTGGAGCACGGCACCGTCGATCCGCAAGCAAACGTGACCGACAATGATCCCGAGAAGACCGCCAAGATCGCGCTGGCGCACCTCCATGAATTTCCGGATTACTACACGCGGTTGTATGAAATGGAGGAGGAGGCGGAGAAGTATTGGGATGCAAAGAAGTAGTTGTTGGTTTTCTGGTTATTCGTTATTTGTTTGTCTTCGATGTGGTCCTTCTTTTGAAGAAACTAATAACTAATAACCAATAACCAGAAACTTTTCCCCGAAACCTCTTTGCAGACGAACCCTGTTCTTCTAGAGTGTGCGCACTTTTAGCAACTTCTTTCTCAATTATGCCAGGTAGCATTTCTCAAGTGATGGGTGCGGTGGTGGACTGCGTGTTCCCCGAGAAGGAGCTCCCACCCATTTACCATGCGCTCACCGTCCCGCTCGGGAAGGTGATGCTCACACTCGAAGTTCAGCAGCATTTGGAAGGCGGGGCGGTCCGCACTGTCGCGATGGGACCCACGGACGGGCTTGCGCGCGGAGTGGAAGTCACCGATACCGGTGCGCCGATTTCTGTGTACGTCGGCCAGGAGACGCTCGGTCGTATGTTCGACGTTCTCGGAAATCCTCTGGATGGCATGGCGGCAGTCACCACCAAGAAGAAGTATCCCATTCACCGTCCTGCGCCGTCCTTCGACGAGCAGTCCACGGAGACGGAGGTTCTGGAAACCGGTATCAAAGTCATCGACCTCATTTGTCCGATTCTGAAAGGAGGGAAAGTCGGGCTCTTCGGGGGGGCGGGCGTGGGCAAGACCGTCGTCGTGAAGGAACTTATCCGCAACATCGCCACCGAGCACGGAGGATTCTCCGTCTTCGCCGGAGTGGGAGAGCGCAGCCGCGAGGGCAATGACCTCTACTATGAGATGAAGGAGTCCGGAGTCTTGGAGAAGACCACGCTCGTCTTCGGTCAGATGAATGAGCCGCCAGGCCCCCGCCTCCGCGTCGGTTTGACGGGCCTTGCGTACGCCGAGTACTTCCGCGACGAGGAGCAGCGCGACGTTCTCCTCTTCATCGACAATATCTTCCGCTTCACCCAGGCCGGTTCAGAAGTCTCCGTTCTCCTCGGGCGCATCCCGTCCGCCGTGGGCTACCAGCCGACCCTCGCCAATGAAATGGGTCAGCTCCAGGAGCGCATCACCTCGACGAAGAAGGGCTCTATCACCTCTGTGCAGGCCGTCTACGTCCCCGCCGACGACTTCACCGATCCGGCTCCGGCCACCACCTTCGGCCACCTCGATTCCACCATCGTGCTCTCCCGTGCGCTCACCGAGCTCGGTATTTATCCGGCCGTCGATCCGCTCGAATCCACCTCCACGATTTTGGCACCGGACGTCGTGGGTCAGGAGCACTACGATACCGCCCGCGCCGTGCAGAAGGTTCTCCAGCGCTACAAGGAATTGCAGGACATCATCGCGATCCTCGGTATGGAGGAGCTCAGTGACGATGACAAGACCGCAGTCAAGCGCGCCCGTAAGATCCAGCGCTTCCTCAGTCAGCCGTTCTTCGTCGCCGAGACATTCACCGGCACCCCGGGCAAGTTCGTCCGCAGAGCCGATACCATCAAGAGCTTCAAGGCGATCCTCGATGGTGACTATGATGACGTCCCTGAGCAGGCGTTCTATATGAAAGGGGGGATCGAAGAAGTGCGTGCATAATTTCTTTCTTTGTTGTTCTATGTTTCTGCTTGAGTTCCATATGAATTGTCACAGTGAGCGTAGTCGAACTGCGACAATTCACCGCATGCCATGGTTCGACTACGCTCACCATGACATGCTTGGCTTGTAGATACCTATTATATTGCCCAGTTACCTCCCATGCTCCGTCTCACCATCACCACTCCCGACCGTTCCATGTTCAGTGGCGACGTCGACTCCGTCTCTCTACCCACTCCTGCTGGTGAAATCACCGTTCTCCCGCATCACATTCCCCTCATTTCGATCATCGCCGCAGGGACGGTGACGATTCGCACGAAGGAAGGGGAGCAACTCCTTGCAGTTTCCCGCGGAGTCGTTGAGGTCGATGGTATGACTCTTTCTGTGCTTGTGGATACCGCTGATCGTGCAGATGAATTGGAAGAAGCGACCATTCTGAAAGCCAAAGAGGATGCGGAAAAATTGCGCAATGCGCGGCAGGGAGATCGCGAAGGACTGGCCGAAGCCAACGCCATTCTCTCGCGCGAGCTCGCCCGTCTGCAGGTGGTCCGTCGCCGTCACGGTTCGCGTCGCTCGCCGTCTTCCGGCACGGATCATGGAGCCTGAGCTCTCGCCGATTCAGGCAAAGAAGAAGGATGAAACGCAGCCCATGGGGCTCTTCCTGAGCTTGCGTCTCGCGTGGAACCTTGGCTACATCATTGCCCTTCCGGTGGTGGTCTTCGGCTTTGGTGGAGCGCTTGCCGACAAGAAGCTCGGAACATCGCCGCTCTTCATCATTGCGGGCTTTGTCCTCGCAGCTCTCCTCACCGGGGTTGGGGTGTATCGGAGGGTGAAGGAGATTGTGAAGAGCTGATCCGGCTACCTTAAACTCAGTGCAAACCGAGCGCAGCTCTGACGCAGGCATCCACACGATGCATGGATTCAGCAGGTAGGGAGCCGATGGTACGGTGAATCAGAGATTGTTCGACGGTGACGATGTTTTCGCAGGTGACTACCGAGTCCTTCAGAATGCCGGATTGCTTTCCTTCGGCAGATCGTACACGCAGAAGATATTGCGTCGGCTCGTCGTTGCGATGGACGGTGGTGGTGATTGCCGCGAGAATGACATTTAGAAGTCGGGAATTGTTTCGATCATTCTGTATGACAAGAGCAGGGCGGAATTTCGCTCCTGATCCGGAGGAAAATGGGAAACGGACAATGACGACGTCACCACGCTTGAGCGTCATGATCGGGGTCGGTGATGCTCGTAGTCCGCATACGCATCGAGTGCAGGATCATTCCACACTTCCGCCAATGCCTTGTCCTCGGCGGCGTAGAGCGTTTCGGTGTCCGTACCGTGATCCAACAGGGGCTGGAGACGATCGAAGCTCTCGGCGTCGATCAGGACATAGACTTTGTGTGTCTTGGGATGCTTCAAGCGAATCCATTGATCGTCATGTCGGGCAAGTTCCCGTTGCAGTTCGTTGGAGAGGTGTGCGGTCATGCTTCCATCATAGCACGATCGCTTCAGAGATTTCAGGTGATTTCAGGACTTCTGTCATTGATCAACGAATATTTTCCATTACACTGCCCGCACATGTCCGCTATCGAAGCCCCTACCCTCGCTTCCGAAACGATCTTCCATATCGGATCGTTCGAAGTTCGCAACACGCTCATCATGGCGTGGCTCGCGATGCTCGTCATCTTTGCCGTGGCATACTTCGCCAGGAGGACGCGGTACCGCGAGATTCCCGGGAGGTTTCAGGCGTTCCTGGAGATTGTCGTCGAGGGACTCTTCGGATTCTTCGATTCCGTTGTGGGAGACAAGAAGAAGACCAAGGCATTCTTCCCGCTGATTGCCACGATCTTCATCTTCCTGATGCTCGCCAACTGGATGGGGATTCTGCCCGGGGTTGGGAGTATTACTCTGGAAGGTGAACATGCGGGCAAGATCCTCGCGTTGCCGATCTTCCGTTCCATGAATGCGGACGTGAATATGACGCTCGCGATCGCCCTGATTTCGGTCATTTCTACCCAGCTCTTCGGGATTGCGATGCTCGGGATCTTCCCGTACGCCGGCAAGTTCTTCGTCGCTCCCTGGAGGGATCCGATCGGATCCTTCGTCGGCATTCTGGAATTGATCGCCGAGACCGCCAAGGTCATCTCCTTCACCTTCCGTCTCTTCGGCAATATCTTCGCCGGAGAAGTGCTCCTCATGGTCATCGGCTTCCTTATGCCGTACATCGCACCGATTCCCTTTCTGGGGTTGGAGCTCTTCGTCGGGTTCATCCAGGCGCTCGTGTTTGCTCTTTTGACTGCGGTCTTCTTAACCATGGCTACGTCGGCGCATGGAGGGCATGAGGAACACAGTCATGTGGTTGCTCATGCGTGAGCGGAAACAAATGGAAAATTGTAAATGGTAAATGGTAAATTGAAGCGGTAATTTTCCATTTTCAATTTACAATTTCTATCCCGTTTATCTGAAATCGAGGTCGAAACCCTTGATTCCCACCGGTTCCGTCCCTACCATCCGTTCACTTTCTATTTCCTCTTACCTTTTATCGTATGCCCGCAGAAGCAGCAGCAGAAGTCGTCCAAGCCGCATCCTCGGCGATGGACAAGAACCTCCTCGTCGCCGCCACCATGGTGCTCGGTGCCATGATGCCCGCCTTCTCCATTGGTTGGCTCGGAAGCAAGGCCATGGAAGCCATCGGACGCAATCCGGAGGCCGCCTCCCGCATCCAGACCCCGATGGTGCTCGCGATCGCCTTCACGGAAGCTATCGCGATCTACTCGCTTGTCGTGGCGCTCATCATCAAATTCGTCTGATCGAGCGAATCGAATAGCGGTTAGCGGTTAGCGAATAGCGGTGAGCACTATCGTCGATAGCTATCCGCTACTCTTCGACCCCGCTCAGAGCAGGCTCGCTACTCGCTCATCGCTTCCTGACTCTCGTTTTCTATCCCCGCTCCAACCATGGAATTACTTGCTAAGCTCGGCATCAACTGGCAGCTCCTGTCTGCCCAGATCGTCAACTTCCTGATCGTCCTAGGAGTTCTGGGAGCGTTCGTCTACAAGCCGTTTCTGCGGCTTTTGGATGACCGCATCGAGCGTATTCGCAAGTCCGCAGAGGATGCCAGGAGGATTGAGAATCAGGCGGCCGAGATGGATGCGATGAAGCTTGCCGAGATGAAGAAGCTCGACGCCGAGAGTGGCGCGTATTTTGATCGTGTGCGCAAGCAGGTCGAAGTGCTGCAAACTGAGATTCTCACCAATGCCAAGAAGGAAGCCGATGCCCTTCTGCAGGGTGCGCTCAAGCGCATCGATGAGGAGCGCAGTTCCATGATGCAGGAAGTGCTCGCGACCGTGAATAAAGTCGTCATCACGATGACCGAGAAGCTTATTCGTCGTGAATTCACTTCCGCCGATCAGGAACGCATCGCCAAAGATCTCGTTGCTGATCTTCCCAAGATCGTCCGATGAAGCTGACTGCCGACACGATCGCGCATGCATTCGTGGATAGCGTTGCTTCTCTGAGTGAAGTGGAAATCCCTGCACTCGTGGATGCGGTCGCTCAACTCCTCATCGCCCATGGACTCTACAAGGATGCCCGGACATTCCCGTCGCTGCTCGAGCGTGTGTGGCAGAAGAAGGAGGGGATAGTGCAGGTACGTCTGACATCGGTTTCGGGTGATGCCGGTCCTTCCAAGGAGCAGATTCTCGCAATCGTCCGCGATACCCTCAAGCGCCCCTGCATTCTCGAGGAACGTGCCGATCCGGCGATGCTCGGCGGACTCCTCCTCACGGTCGGTGATGAGCGATTCGACGTTTCCCTGCGCGGAGCGCTCAAAACCCTCTCTCAGCGCATTACTCAGCCGGTGACCCTCCTCTCGTAAATTCCCTTTCTACGTTTTTCCCACCCAATCCATGGCGCTCAGTCTCTCCCTCCTCAAAACGCTCGAAGAGCGCATCGCGTCCTACCGCTCTGAGGTCAAGCATGAGCACGTCGGCACGGTCGCATCTGTCGGAGACGGCATCGCGACGATCACCGGACTTTCCAAGATCGGTGCATCCGAGATGATTGACTTCGGCAACGGCGTCATGGGAGTTGCCCTCAACCTCGAGGAGGATCACATCGGTGCGATCGTCCTCGGTGATGACAGCAAAATCAAGGAAGGGGATACGGCCAAGGCAACGGGCAAGATTCTTTCGGTCCCCGTCGGTGCCGCGCTTATCGGTCGTGTCGTTTCGGCATTAGGAGAAGCCAAAGACGGTGGACCGGCGATCAAGACGGACACGTTCTACCCCGTGGAGAAGGTCGCGCCGCGCGTCATCGAGCGCAAGTCCGTCACCATGCCGCTCCAGACCGGCATCCGCGCCATCGACGCGATGATCCCGATCGGCCGCGGACAGCGCGAGCTCATCATCGGTGACCGCCAGACCGGCAAGACCGCGGTGGCGCTGGACGCTATTATCAATCAGAAGGAGACGCAGAATTCCGATCGTCCGGTCATCTGCATCTACGTCGCCATCGGTCAGAAGGAATCCAAAGTCGCCAAGATCGTCACGGAATTGAAGAAGCACGGAGCGATGGACTACACGATCGTCGTCTCCGCCTCCGCCTCTGAGCCCGCTTCGCTCTCGTACATCGCCCCGTTCGCCGGAGTGGCCATGGGCGAGTACTTCCTCGATCAGGGAAAGGATGTCCTCTGCGTGTACGACGACCTCAGTAAGCACGCCTGGGCATACCGTCAGGTTTCTCTGCTGCTCCGCCGCCCGCCGGGTCGCGAGGCCTATCCGGGAGACGTCTTCTATCTCCACTCTCGTCTGCTCGAGCGCGCCTGCTGTCTGGATGAGAAGCACGGTGGAGGTTCCCTCACGGCACTTCCGATCATCGAGACACAGGCCGGTGACGTGTCCGCTTACATCCCCACGAACGTCATTTCCATCACGGATGGTCAGATTTTCCTGGAGGCTGATCTCTTCTACAAAGGCATTCGTCCTGCGGTGAACGTCGGTCTCTCTGTCTCCCGCGTGGGATCCGCCGCGCAGAGGAAATCCATGAAGAAGGTGGCAGGCAAGCTCCGTCTCGATCTCGCGCAGTACCGTGAACTCGCCGTCTTCGCGCAGTTCGGTTCGGATCTGGACGCCGATACCAAGCGTCAGCTCGATCGTGGCGCCCGCCTTACAGAGCTCCTCAAACAGCTGCAGTTCCAGCCGTCGTCTGTCGGTGAGCAGGTTGTAGGGCTCTTCGCCGGTATCAATGGTTTCCTCGACGATATCCCGGTGGATCAGGTGAAGCAGTTCGAGAAGGATTTCGTGACCCTCCTTCGCAATCAGCACCCCGATCTCCTCAAGCAGCTTTCGTCTGAAATCAAGCCCGAGACGGATGAGACGTTGAAGCGCTTGCTTACGACGTTCAAGCAGGAGAAGGGATTTGTAACGAAATAGTATTAAGGGAAAAGTATGAAGTATTAAGGGTCTTCAAACAATCCCTTACCCCTTCATACCTACCCCTTACCCCCCTCACATTCTTCCTCACTCATGGCTAGAAGTCTCAGAGATCTTCGTAGGAAAATGAAGGCCATCAAGGCGACCCGCCAGGTCACCAAGGCCATGGAGCTCGTCGCGGCGTCCAAGATGCGCAGGGCTGTGAGTAATGCCCAGAAGCTTCGGACCTACGCCCTTCAGGCGTGGCGCATTCTCCAGAAGCTCTCTACCGTTCGCCCAGAGGCCCATCTGTACATGCAGGAGAAGGAGCTCAGGAATGTCCTCGCGGTGATGTTTACCCCCGATCGCGGGCTCTGCGGGAGTCTCAATGCCCAGCTCCTGCGCACCGTCGGTCAGTACTACAAAGGGCTGAAGACGGTTCCGACGTTCCAGAAGCTCGATTGCATCGCCATCGGGAAGAAGGGCCAGCAGTTCCTGCCGCATCTGGAGCTCCAGAAGAATATCGTCGCCGCATTTCCGGCATTCGCCGGCTATCCCACATTCAAAGACGTGCTTCCCATCTCTCGCATGGCAACGGAGGGTTTTCTTCAGGGATCCTACGATCACGTCGTCCTGATCTACTCGGACTTCATTTCCCCGCTTGTTCAAGAGCCCACGGTGAAGGTTCTCCTGCCATTCACGGCCACAAGTTTGCGAGAAATGCTCGGAAGCATCCTTCCTAAGCGCTATCAGCGGGAACTGACGAAGGAGCTCGACGAAGTGAAAGTGGGGGAATATGTCCTGGAGCCGTCCGAAGCGGAAATTCTCGAGACGATTCTGCCGCAGCTCACGGAGATTCAGGTTTACCAGGCTGCACTGGAAGCCGGTGCATCCGAGCAGTCTGCCCGTATGGTGGCGATGCGCAACGCATCCGATAGTGCTTCGGACATCATCGACGATCTGTCTCTGGTCTACAACCAGACGCGCCAGGCGAATATCACCGGAGAGCTCGCGGAATTGTCGGCGGCGAGCGCGGCGTTGAAGAGGTAGGATTACAGGATTTCAGGGGCCCAGGAATGCAGGGAAGATTTCAGGGGTCGAACGTCGTTTGTCGATATTCATGGTGCTACCCGCGGGTCGAAGACCCGCTCTGCGGAAGGTAAAACATAATAATCAACTTAGCGCGGTGTCTTCGACCCGCGGAGACGGGCATCGCCTGCAGGGTGTACGATGATATTTCCGATTCCTGTGCTAGCGTTGGCAAATGACGCAGCGCCATTTCGTTCAGAACGACCATCGCATGCTGGTGACGACCAATACCCGCGACCGACGACCGGTATTCGCTGATCCGGTGCATGCCCGTGAGGCTGTGGAACATCTGTATCGCGTTCAGCAGGAGATGCCATTTTGTCTGTTCGGATTCGTCATCATGCCCGATCATTGTCATTTCCTGGTGTACGTTCCCGCCCCCGCAACGGTTTCCGAATGCATGCGCACCTACAAGATGGGGCTGACCTTCCAAATCGGTATCGGCGCATTCTGGCAACCGAGGTTTCACATTCGCCTCGTGGAAGATTCATCAGCGGCGCTCCGGTACATTCACTTCAATCCTGTGAAAGCGGGATTGTGCGAGAATCCAGAAGACTATCCGTGGTCGTCCGCATCGGGCAGGTGGGATGTGACGGAATTGGGGATGGTGGGGTGATTTGTTGAATTCGCGGGTCGGGCGATCGTTTGTCGATGCTCATCATCCTGCCCGCAGGTCGATCCTTCGTCCCGGCTCAGGACAGGCGACCCGCTCTGCAAATGGGAAAACATAATAAACACCTTAGCGCGTGGTCTTTGACCCGCGGACCAGGGGCTTATCTTCTAGCTGCCCATCTATTCCTGAGGAGATTCCGTAGGAGAGGATAACGTCCTCTGTCATTCCTCCTTTTGTTTCGCTCTGCGACCTGTGGGAAGCATTGCTCGGCTTCTTGCACTGCTTTCGCTTCGTCATCTTGCACTCTGTCCAGGTGTGGTGTGAAGCTTTCAAAGCGGATTCGAGCACGTTGTTCTTCGGTGAGCTTATGCGAAATCAGATCGATGATGTGATCCGCATCACCGTCCATAGCGGTCGGGTCCACGATGATCGTGATGGAGAGCGGATGCTTGGGAGTAATGAGCTCTCCTGCGCCGTGTTTGCCTAGTGCGATGGCGGTCGCCAGGAGTGCGTGACGCACGAGAGATGATTCGCTCATCGTATTTCCGCTCATGACGAACATCGGCGGAAGCACCTCGTTCGATCCATCGTATTTCCCGGTGAAGTCGAGGGCGATTCTGTCTGCGATATGGACATCTTCCGGCCCCTGTAATTTTTCTGCTGAAATAAAAATTATCCCGAGAGCATCTGCTTCTTCCTGCATTCCTTCTGCCATCAGAATCTCGCGTCGTTTCTCGATAACCTTCTCCGTCCACTCTTTCGCAAAATTTACGATCTCTTTATTGGAGACCGCATCCAGAGCAGCACCCGAGAGATTCCGTTGGAGCCCCAAAGCAAGGCGCGCCGCTCCACAGCCCGTGTGATACGTTTCTCTCTGAATTTTGAGATGATTGTGTTTCTTCGCAACGGCCAGAATATATGTAGGATCCATTGGGAGCAAATCACCATCCAGATCCAGGATATCGGAGCCTGCACTGCGAATTTCGTGGAGCTCTTGTCCTCCATCCATAATCTCGGAAACTCTCTCGTCCATGCAGCCATCAGCACAGGGGACTTCATCGCGAAAGAAGGCCGATGCCTGTTCAGCAGGAGTGAGTGCGTCGAAGTACTGCTGGATCGTTTGCTTGGAGTAGATTTTCGTCTCCAGAGGCTCTTTCTTTTTCCAGGCATCGAGGACGAGTGAAGCACCGTGTCCGCCGTGGCCTCCCTCCTTCGTCTGCGCGTGTTCCGCAACAGGATGATCTGCTGGTGCCGACGTCGTGTGACCCTGATTATTCTTTTCCGCTGCCCCAGCAGGGACGATTCCCGGAGAAGGTGCGAGAGCGAGGAGGAGTGCCGCAGTTTTCAGTCTGGCGCTCTTGCCGATTCTTTCGAAGAATCTCGAGGGCGTCTGTACGTCTCGCTTGAGAATATTCTGTTTTTGAGCGTCGATATTTTGTGGCATACGAGGGGGGAAGAATTGGAAAAAGTTAAAAACTATCTTACGAATAAATCGCAGAAAAGCAAGGGTTAAACTGCATGAAATCGCCCAAATCAGGCCATCTGCGGTTCATTTCTATCGCAGGTTGGACGATCGTTTGTCGATACTCATCATCCTACCGCGGGTCTATCACCCTGCCCGCAGGTCGATCCTTCGTCGCGGCTCAGGACAGGCGACCCGCTCTGTGGATGGTAAACATTGTAAACACCATAGCGCGTGGTCTTTGACCCGCGGACCAGAGGCTGGCCTGCAGGGGGCGGTTCTTATCGATTCTGTCGGATGCAAACATGGTTGAATAGTGTTCATGGTGCTGCCCGCAGGTCGAAGACCTGCTCTGATGAGGGTGAAACATTGCCTACACCTTAGCGCGTGGTCTTTGACCCGCGGAGATGGGCATCGCCAGCAGGGTGTACGGTAATTTTCGATTTGGTTGAATCTGGATGGTTGGATAGTGTTCATGGCGATATCACAGTAGTCAGACGATTATTTATCGATGCCCATCATTCTACCGCGGGTCTATCACCCTTCCCGCAGGTCGAAGACCTGCTCTGCAATGGGTAAAACATTTTTAAACACCTCAGCGCAGGTCTTCGACCTGCCGACCACGACATCGACTTGCACACCTCGATCATTCCTGCATCATGTGCGCAAACGTGTTCTCCCGTCGCTGCAGCTCGATCCTGGTGAGCGTCCTGCTCGTGAGGCTCTGGATGATGTCCACCGGATAGCTCAGGCGCGGATCCTCTTCGCCGGTATCCGAGGAAGGTCGCACCTGGATCGGGTAGAAGCGCTTCTCGAACTTGTAGGAGTAGGTGGTGAGGATGCGGACATCCAAGCCGAAAACCTCGTCGATGGCCTGGGTCATCGTGCTGACCTTGGAGAGAATCTGATCGTTGAAGGCATCGAAGCTCCCGAGGTCATCCGAGACTTCCACGTTGATGTGCACCAGCGGCGGATGCTCCTGCTTGTGGTGATTGCGGTTATTCATGAGTACTTTCTTCGCGACATTCAGCGCATCCATATCATTGCCGCGTCCGGTCTTCACGAGGACAGCCTTGTTGCGGGAGAGCACTTCGAAGCCGTCGCCATAGCAGACGAGCGTTTCGCCGTGGCTCAAATGGACGTCCTGCTCTTTCTTGTCCAGAGTGCCCATGCGCATCCGCTGGTAGAGCGCGTAGGCGATGTTCCAGAGGATCTGGTAGAGGAACGGTCCCTTGAGCGATTCCGGCAGCTCCTTGATGCCCTGGAGCCGCTTCCATACTTCTTCGAAGACCTGATCATCGATGATGTCATTGCCCTGCCGTCGCTTCTCCGCTTTCGAGATTTCCCGGAGCAGGTAGGTCTCCATGGCGAGAGCCGTCTGGAAGTCGCGGTACATCGGGGCTTCTACGCCTTCGAGGAGCTTCCCCGGCCGGAGGTTGTGCACGTAGAGCGCTGTGGCCGTGTCGTCGAGTGGAGAAGTGAGGAAGGACTTCGTGAAGATATCCGCAGGCTGTTGCATGGTCTTGCCCGCGTTCTGGAGCGTCTCGATGATTTCCGCCGAATCGATGATCGTCCCGTCCGGGAAGTACAAGCGCTCGGACATATCGTCGGTATCGGTCATGCCGTGGAGCACATAGAGCTCCTCGGGGCGGTAGCGTTCGCGCACAGCCTTGGCCTGCTTTACCACAGCCTCCAGAGCGGCAGCGTCATTTGCACTGTGCGCAGCGCAGCCCAGCGCGTGGTATCCCGGTTCCTTGGCATGCTTGATGTCGCTTCCTGAACGGTGCCCGAGCGCGATGAAGAGCGCGGGAACACCAGGCGTGTTGTACTTAGCATCCAGTGTCACGCGGTTGATGCGTCGCCAGAAGACAGTATTGTTCAGCCCCGTATCCATATTGTTGCCTTCCGTGCGGGAGAACGTGATGGTGGTCGGCGGGTAGCCCTTGCCCTTGCTGCCGTGCACCCGTCCGTCGATGCACTTACTCACGAACATCCGGGGAGTCCGCACGGCGAATTCATCGATGATCTCCTTCATGGCGGAGAGCGTCTCGGCGGAGGAGCCGTTGCGGCGCAGATAATCTTCGAAGTACTCGTTGGCTTTCTTGGTCTCGGGGGTCGTGGTGCCCTGGATTTTTCTCCAGAGGGCTGCGGCGGTGGTCATGGGGTGGGGAATGAAGAGAATGGAGCAGGAATTTCGGTTACATCTTGAGCCATCCGAAATCGCTTCCCGAGCATACTATGAAATTGTGAGCGGAATGCAACGGGATTAGCATGTATAAATAATGTATACATGAATATCAATCGAGTTATGGAGATATTTTTCTTTGAGACCGTATAAATATTAAGCAGACAAAGCGTAGGAATAGAATTGGTTTAAAACTTATCAAATATGGCGCCTATGAATTCTTGAATAGGATTGGCAGATGTGGCTATTATATAAATCTATACCTACAACATTCTTATATATTCCATCACAACCTTCTGGAATTCTCTAATATGATTAATGATATTACATCTAAAATAAGCTAAATATGTTACCCATATGTTCTTAGAAAAAAACTATCAGGACTTGAGTATTTCTCCATAAAATGTTTAAATATGTACATAACTATTTACTTTATATGCCTGTAGCTGAAGCCCCCGAAGCATCGGTAAAGCCCAGTAAACCGAATTGGAATGATTTCAGCACAAACGAGTTGATGATGCATCAAAGTAGTGTTTGTGCACTTCAAATCCAAAATCTGTTGAATCTCGTGAGGCCTTCATTTGAGTTGGGTGAATCTGAGCCATCTGGAGCAGAATTATCTGCTGTAAATGTTTCTATCTCCGATGACAAGAAACAATTGCCTACTCAGGTCCTTGCAGAAGAAGCTCTAATTGAATCGAACGATTCCACCGAAAAACAAGATGAAAGTGCAAAAGAAAGACTTGAAAATATCATGGCATATCGTCATTTATTGCAGTATCTCCGACATAATATTCATGCTTCAGAGACTATCGTGAAAATGAAGAGTTTCATCGAAAGATTCCGCAAGTGGGCGCCACGCTTCATCAAAATTAAGTGTATCGACGGACGTGCGCATGGAAGCGATGCCATCGGTTATCCCGAAGGGACTGTTGACTTCTTTCGGACGGAAGGAAGCAAGCTGACTCCTGGAGCGGGGAATTTTGCTTTCTGGGATCGAATCGCAAGAGTAATCACTGATGCCGTAACCCATACTCCTGGCACACCAGCACTTTTCATTGCCATGGCCCACACAGCAGACGAGGGTCACGGGTGTGCTGCTCAGTCGAAAGATGAACATGGCATAAAAATTGATTCAGTCCAAACAGTCAGGGAAAATTCACTCAAAACTGTTCAGGATCACGTAACCGCAGTACGCAATCGACATGGTTCAAAGGTTTATGCACTCCATGGCATGATGAATACGGACGATAAATCGGAGTGTCTCTATTTTGCCAATGGCACCGTTCTTGATTCCAGGGCGATTATTCAGAGGCTTAATCTGAGTAACCCCGAGGATGTCTATACTCCGGAATTCCTCGATCATCCGATTCCAGATGCGGAAGCCCGGCAGTACACGGGAAATCGTACCGTACGCCAGCTCCTCGAAGGTTCTGAGGCACCCTTCTTCCATAATATGGAAGTGAAAATTGCAATGGAGGCTTATCTAATGGAACAGATTGCTTCTTCTGCGCAAAGTGGCACGTGTGACATCATCCAGCCGAGAGTCTATAGAGAAGTCAGAAATACCTTGGAGTCCGTGAACGATCTTCCTGGCTCTCTCCTTGGCCCACTTCTGCATCAGACTCTGTGGAATATTCCTTATTCTCTTCAGCAGAATAATCGTCTCAAGCCTTTGGAAAATGGATCTCCAGAAAGGAATGCTCTTCTCGAGCATGACGAAGATCAAATCAATTACGGAGAGGGTTTTGAACTTGTTGGTGCCAATAAGGCTGTCCTAGCCAAGACTGGTCGTGGCGATGATATTCATGCGATCACGGTTGCGAAGGCCGTTTTGGACGGTAACCGGGAGAAGAAGAACCAACAACACAAGCCCATAGTTCACATCAACGTGGAAGCAACAGGCGACATCGATAATTGGAGTACTTTCAATGTCGAAGTTCTGGCGCGCCTCGAGGTTATGACACATCTCGTCTACGATGTATTCAAGCATGAACCTGTAACCATCATGACGACGTACTCGCATCAGGGACAGAAGAGATTTTTTCCTGTTCAACTTCCCCTGCAGCGTGGTGATCCGCGTCTGTCGTTGCCTGTTGATCTCAATGCTGGCTTGAGTGATAACGCTGCTTTCTCAGGTGTTCTGAAGAAGCGCGAAGTTGAATATGCCCGGCGTCTCCTGTCATTTGCAGAGAAGACAGATGAGGCTCATGCGCAGTCTGGGTATGTGGATGTTATGCACTATCTGGAGAATCACGTCTTTGCCGATAAGGCTGTACATATCGAGGCTCGTCGAAAGTCACTCATCTCTGGAGATATGCAGGTGAATGTGAAAGGTGATTTGAGAAAGAGCATTGGAGAGGGACTTATGCATTTGCGTGTGGGAGGAGAAGTTGTCGATAATGCGGAGTGGAAAGCACTTCTGATCCAGATGCAAATACGGACGTTAATGTCGGTCGTGATAGCCGGTGAAGTTCATGATTCCGATCAATTCTGGGGTGCACGTATCTTCAATGCTTTTGGGAGACTAAAGAGTCTTGTGTCTCTCAATCGCGGGAAAGCTAAGAATAGGAAGGGGGAGTCTGAATATTTTGCTGAACGTAGGCGTTATTATGAGGTTCTCTTGGATGTGCTCGAAGAGCAAACAGGGGGATTTCTGACTTCGAGACTTTCACAGATCGAGGCAGAGGAACATGCTCATCTATCGTCGGATGATATGGATAGCGACGATTCCTCTGGCGCAGAAGCCAAAGCTATCTCTCCTAAGGAAACCGCTAACACCGATCGTTTCCACCGTAAGCCTCGATTATTATCTTGGATGAGATGGAGGAGACCCCGGTAGTTGTGAGGAACTACGGCACCCTCATCCCCTCCGGCACATAGTGCAGCATATCCAGCATTGTCCCGGTCTTCGGGAGGATTCCCGCGATGATCACGCGATTGCCGAAGAGATCGGGGATGATGTCGCCGACGTTCTTGAATACTCCTGCAGCGAGCATCATCTTGGCTTCATCAAAGCCGACGTAGACAGGCAGTGTCGTTTGTCCGTCAATCTGGCGTGCCTGCATTGCGGCTGTCGTGAGGATGTCTTTGAATGCTGGCGGGACAGCTTCGGGTGAATTGATAACGAGGAAGAGCTTCAGCGTCTTTTCTTCTGCAACAGTCTTGAGCTCAGCTCCATCGATGGAAGCGATGGTCTGGCGATTGGTAATGTGCGCCATGTCGAGGACGGTGCTCGTTACGCGGAGGGCGCCGACGACTTGCACATTCTTGAGTCCCACGAAATCTTCCAGCGTGTCGCCGAATTTCACAAATTCCTTCTCTTTGCGCATGTCTCTGCCTTCGCCGTATCCCAGGAGTGTTTCATTCGTCTTCAATTTCGTCGTCCCTTCCGCAGTGTCGAAGTACGGGGCGATGCTGTTGGTACCGACGAGGAACTCCGGATTGCCGTCTTCGTAGAACACAATGGCACGGCTTTCCCTCAAGAGATTTCCTGCGGCAGCGACTGCTTTGGTATTCACGGATCCTCCCATGAGCTTGGAGCTGAAGTTCGCAAACCCGAGGAAGAGGAGGGTGAAGACCGTAGCCATGGCGAACGGTGCGATCGTCGAGAGCCAGTTCCTGCGACGTGGCCGGAAGAATTTGAGGAGGAGGGAATTGGTCACGACGGAAATAGAACTCATAGCCATGGCCAGCCCCGCCAGCTCCGGATTCAAGATCAGCCCGAAGATGGGGAAGAGTGCGCGGGCAGCGATCGGAATCCCGAGGACGTTATAAAAGAGCGAGAAGAACATGTTCTGCCGGATCTTCGTCATCGTCTCCTTGGCGAGTTCGAAGGCCGTGACGACATCGTTGAGGTCATCCTTGATGATGACGATGCCGCCGGTCTCCATAGCGACATCGGTTCCCGATCCCATGGCGATACCGAGATCGGCTTGTGCGAGGGCGGGAGCGTCATTGATGCCGTCACCTACCATGGCGACCTTCTTTCCTGCAGCCTGCAGTTTCTTCACCTCTCCGGCCTTGTCCTGGGGCAGGACTTCGGCGAGGACTGTGGTAATGCCGATTTGCGCGGCAATGGCCTTGGCCGTGCGCACGTTATCTCCCGAGATCATCACCACCTCGTAGCCACGTGCTCGCAGTTGTTGCACAGCTTCCCTGCTTGTTTCTTTGACAGTATCCGCGACGGCGATGAGCCCGAGGATTTCGGTTTCTGAGGCGAGGATCATCACCGTCTTGCCTTGTTCCTCGAGCTTGCTGATCTTGCGCTCCTGCTTGTCGTAGGGGAGCTTGGCGATATCCGTCATGAGGGCACGATTGCCGAAGAAGTATTTCTTTCCATCGACGTTTCCCTCGATCCCGTGGCCGGGAATCGCCGAGAAGTTCTGTACCTCATGGAGATGCAATCCTTCTTCTCCTGCATAGCGGTAAATGGCTTCTGCCAGCGAATGTTCCGATGAGCGTTCCAGGCTCGCAGCGATCGTCAGGATGTCTTCTTCCTCCAGCGATCCGAAGCTAATGGTATCGGTGACTTCCGGCTTGCCCTTCGTGAGCGTTCCGGTCTTGTCGAAGATGATCGTATCGATGTGGCTTGCCGCCTCGAGAGGTTCTCCTCCTTTGATCAGTACTCCGCGTTCCGCGCCTTTTCCCGTTCCTACCATTATTGCCGTCGGTGTTGCCAGGCCCAGCGCACACGGACAGGCGATGACGATGACAGCCGTGAAGGCCATGAGCGCGAATGAGAGTGTGGCGCCGAAAACGAAATACCAGAGTCCGAAGGTGAGGAGTGCGAGCAGGATCACCGCTGGGACGAACTTCGCCGAAATGCGGTCTGCGAAGCCCTGGATGGGTGCTTTGGAGCCTTGTGCTTCTTCAATCAATCGGATGATTTGCGCGAGAGTCGATTCCTCGCCGATGCGCTCAGCAGTGAACTCGAAACTTCCGGTTTTATTCATCGTCGCACCCGTTACGCGGTCGCCGATATTCTTCTCCACAGGGATACTTTCGCCGGTGAGCATGGATTCATCTACAGAGGAATTCCCTTTCGTGATCTTGCCGTCGACGGGGATCGTCTCACCGGGGCGCACGAGGATGGTGTCGCCTTTGATGACGTCATCCACAGGGATATCCAGGGTCTTGCCGTCCCGGACCACGCGAGCACTTTTCGCCTTGAGCCCCATGAGGGCGCGGATGGCATCCGAAGTTTTCCCTTTAGCATTCATCTCCAGCCACTTGCCGAGGATGACGAAGGTGATGAGGAAGGCCGATGTTTCGAAGTACAAATCGGGGATTTTGCCTCCGAGTAGCCCGAAGACAGTGGCATGGGCGAAGGCGAAGGTCAGGAAGTTCCAGAGGCTGTAGAGATAGGCTGTTGATGTTCCAATGGCGATGAGACTATCCATGTTGAAGGTCTTCATCTTCAGGCTGGACCAGAAGCCTTTGTAGAATCCTGCTCCGAAAATGAATTGGACAGGGGTCGCGAGGATCAAGGAAACGAGCCCGACGTAGGGCAACAGTGTCGCTGCCCCCGGGAGCCATGCGAAGTAATCGAGGAGCATGAAGTAGAGCATCGGCAGGCTCAGGATGAGGCTTCCCGCGAAGAGATTGCGGATCGTACGGATCTCGGTTGCCCTCTTCTTCCGCTCGAAGTCGCGGTCCTTCTCATTCACCTCAGAAGCAGCGTAGCCAGCCTTTTCCACCGCCTTGATGAGGTCTTGAGTATTGGCTGTATGTTCGTCGAAGAGAATGGAGGCTTTCTCTGCAGCGAAGTTTACGTTGGCCTGCGATACCCCCGGCACTTTCTTGAGAGATCGCTCGATGAGCATGGCACAGGAGGAGCAGTGCATGCCGGAGAGGGAGAGGGAGAGACGCTTCTTGTTCGATAGCGCAGTAGTCGTTGTCACCGGTTCGGTCATGGTTGTGGGGGAAACCTTGTCGCTCACTGTACGCTCTTTCTGTTGTTCGGAGGGGAGCGGCGCTCCGAAGAATGACGAGGCACTGACCGTTTGCAGAAACTGATTCATGAAGTTCTGCGGAGTTGCCTCACCGTCGGGAATACTGAATTCAGCGTTCTTGGTTTGGTTCACTTTTCCCTCAAAGTACGGTTTCCCCCCTTCTCCTTCCATAATCTTGCCTTCCGCTTCTATGGTGGATGTCAGGTGAATCTTCACCGGCTTCCCCTGCGCGACGCTCTTCTTCTGGACGGAAATTTCCGTTTCCATTTCCGGAGTTTTTTCCTCGGGGAGGATACGAGCCTCGTACCCTGCGCTTTTGATCGCGCTGAGAATTGATTCCGGAGTCGCCGGTCTTTCAAAGGAAATGCGTGCGTCCCCCGAGACAGCGATGGTCCGGGAGAGGATGCCTTTGATATCATCCAGTTCTCTCTGGATGAGCTTCACGCAGGACTCGCAGTGGATTCCGGTGATCTGGAGATGGATGGAGGACTTCATACGAGTGGGGGAAAGAAGATACCTGTACCTATGGTATAGGTACGATGGCTAACAGTCAATAGCAAATGAGTGCTGTGAATATCCATCAGCACATACATGAGTGATCAGCGTGCCCCACCTCCACCGCAGCCGCAGCCTCCGCCATTGGCGCCCATCGTGCACCCCATTCCACCCATGCCTCCGGTCATTCGCTGACCATTAGGCATGATATGTCCTCCTGTTGGAGCGGGCTGCGTTAGTGCACTCGCTGCATACGATGTTGTTGTACGTTGAAACGGAGAAAAGATGGATTGTCCGACGAGCAGGTAGAACCCTGCGATCGTCACGAGGCCCCAGAAGATCTTGTCACTCTTCGACATCGGCCGGAAGATACCTCCACCTGTGGTACAGGTCAAGACTAGTTGGTAGTGAGTAGTTTGTAGTGGGTAGAGGAATGATGTTCACGTTCGCTGGATTTTCTCAATCCTCAATCTACTCACTACGCACTACCAACTACTCACTAAATCACAATCACCAGCATCGCCATCGTCGATGCGATCACTTTCCACGACACGTAATACGACGCGACGCCGCTCACTGCACATGCACCAAGGATCAAGATCATGATCAGCCGTCGACGGGGGATTTTGGCTATGGTGAAGGAGGAATATTGTATAAACTATTTATTCGCCATTTTCGTCACGGTCAGGATTTCCTCGACCATTTTCTGCTTCTTCGTGGGACTCGTTGTTTCCATGGCGCCCTTGAAACAACTACTGAGATGCCCGTCGAGAAGGAGCTGATGCGCGGATTTGAGGAGGCCAATCACCGCGAGATTCTGCTGCATGATGTCGATGCAGTACTGGTCGGCTTCCACCATCTCGATAATCTTGCCGAGGAGGCTCTGGGCCTTCCGGAAGCCGATGACGGTCTTCAGTTTCTGGTCGTTCATATGAATTGGGGAACAGGAACAGTATAGCGATACCCGGGGGGGAGGTAAAGTTGTAGTTGGTAGTTGGTAGTTGGTAGTTGGTAGTTGGTAGTTGGTAGTTGGTAGTT
>JBAWYM010000019.1:0-28934 GCA_037143575.1 Candidatus Peregrinibacteria bacterium
CCTTCCTCACCTTCCTCACCTTCCTCACCTTCCTCACCTTCCTCACCTTCCTCACCTTCCTCACTTACCTTCCCTGCCGTCATCGACCAGCCCGATATCGCCTACCGTCACAAGGTCATCGCGAGTGAAGTGCTCGCCTTGCTGCCTTCTTCTTGCCAGTCATCACTGAAGAATTTCTACGTCCGTTACGAAAAGCCTGATCGCCGGGGACTGGCCGGCAAGAGTACGGTGATCATCGATGGTACGCTCCCGGACGATGAGTTCCGCGCCGTCCTCGTCCATGAGTTGATGGGGCATTTCTTCGATTTGGGGTGCATCAATGGTTCTGCGAGGAGTGGCCAGAGTACCTTCACCGACGGTCCCGATCCGGTGTATCAGAACGATCCAAGCCTTCAGTTCTACCAGATCTCCTGGTCCGCTCCCACCGTTCGCAGTTCTGTCTCCATCGATGCCGACTTTGCCAGCGGCTACGCCAAGACGGACTGCTTCGAAGATTTCGCAGAGAGCATGACCTTCTACATGCTCCACGAGCAGTCGTTTGCACTCCGGGCGCAGGCGGATCCGGCGATGGCCGCGAAGCTGCAGTGGTTCAGGACGTATCTGCCTTTGCAGCGATTGGTTGCTGTGGATACCAACGCGGGAACAGTCATTCCTTGGGATGCGACGAAGCTGAGCTATGCGTGGATCTTGCCGCAATCTTTCGCATCACGGTAAATTTGATTTTGTTCTATTCCCTTTTATGAGCGAACGACAAGGAGACACGGGAGCATTGGATTTCTGTGCTTTCGTTGAAGTCACTGCGGGAAATTTGGAAATTGCTCATAACGTTTTAAATGATCTGGATGATCAAATGCATCTTGCCGGAGATTTACGTTTTCCTTGGGATGGGGATGATGAGCGACGTGAAAGAATAGCTGATGCTATTGCGCGTGGTCTCGCACTCTTGGATCAACAAGATTTGAGATCTGACGTGAGGGGATCGCTCTTGAGTCATGCTACCGCCAGTGCGCTCAATGTGTTTATTTGGAATGTCGCATCATTGTTTAACCACCCGAAAATCGGTGCAGGATTACCGTTCCTTCGCGTGATATGTCAGCATTTGAGTCAGCTCTTGAATGATTCTGTGATTCACGAGGGGCATCCCGATAGCGCCATTCAAACCTTTCGAAGGCTCATTCTCGAACAGCTTCAGGCTCAGAGGAAAATGCGAGCGGAAACGAGGCAGATTGAGGGGCGGTAAGTTCAAACGATCCAGCAGCACCCGTCCTCGGGTGCGGTTTCGAAGCGACGAAGTCCATTTTGAACAGGATTCCTGATGCTACCCGCACCCCGGGAGGGGTACTGCTGGGTGATAGGAACAGTGTCTTCTCTGGGATCCCCGTATCCGCGGGAAGCATCCCGCGCTAGTATTTGGGCATGCGCTACCGTCTCCTCCTCATTCTCTGGATCGTCTCGGACCTGGCCCTCTTCGTGGAGCTCTATGCGCTGGCGTACTTCCTGCGCGTCGGCTTCATCTATTCCACCGATTTTCCCTTCAGCCAGTTCATCCGCACCGTCGTGGTGGTGGCGCCTGCCTGGCTGATTGTTCTGGCCACTACGCGTACCTTCGTCCTTGGGCGGAATCAGAAAGAACTGCGCAATGCCGCGTACATCGCCTATGCCGCACTCGTCGGCATCAGCCTCTTCGTCCTCACGTACTACTTCTTCTATAAGGATTCCTTCCAGGGACTCAGCCGTTTACTTCTCCTGGAAGCCTGGATGCTCACTACCGTTGTCATATGGATCTGGCACATGATCTTCGATCCGCTCAAGCGCATCGTCCTCCGTCGCGATCCTCCCGCCTTCCCGACCCTCATTGTCGGTGTCACCCGCGAGGCGCGCCTCCTTCTTCAGGCGATGGAGAAGAGTCGCAATCCCCTCAAGCCCGTGGCAGTTCTCGATAGTCGTGGAGCCAAGGAGAAGGACCTCGCCGGTGTGCCGGTGCGTGGCAAGCTCGATAAATTGGAAGACATTCTGGTGAAGGAGAAAATTACCCATTTGATTCAAACGAGTGACCTGGAACAGACGTTGAATTTACTGAGCGCCTGCCGTCGCCACGGCATTACGTATATTTTGCTTCCTTCCGTTCTCGGCATTGTGGAGAAGGATGGGCACATGGAATCGTTGGAGGGATTGCCGGTGACGGTGGTGAGGGCGGGGAGGTTAGCGAGGAAAGGAAAGAGGTTATAGAGGCCTGATAGGCAAGGTTAGAGAGGTTTGGAAGACCCCACTCCGCTCTTTGAGCTACGCGGGGCAGGGGTTAGAAAAGCCTGAAAGTTTTTGATAGAAATATCCCTATCAGGCTTCTATAACCTCTGTTGCGTCTCGTACCTTTTCAGAACACTTCTATTCCTTCTCCATCTTCTGTCCTTCATACTCCTTGTAACCATGCACGCCTTCATCCTCGCCGGCGGATTCGCCACCCGACTCTGGCCTCTCACGGAGAAGCGTGCCAAGCCGTTGCTACCACTTGCGGGAAAACCCATTATTGATCACCTCATCTCCAATCTTCCGGAGGGAATGCCTGTGACGGTGAGTACCAATGCGGCGTTTGCGGAGAGCTTCCGAACATGGGTGAATGACGGGCATCATTCGAATGTCAGGATTCTCATCGAGCATTCGCGCAGTGATTCCGAGAAACTGGGTGCGCTCGGTGCGGTTGCGCAGTGGATCGAGCAGGAGGGGATCACCGACGATGTCCTTCTCCTCACCGGCGATAACTACTGCGGATTCTCCTTCCGGGATTTCCTCTCCCATGTTTCTCCCGGGGTTCCTCTGCTCGCTGCGCATAATATCGGCGATCTGGATCGTGCGCGGCACTTCGGGATCATCATTCCCGCTCCGGATAGTCTGCATGTGGAGGCCTTCGAGGAGAAGCCCGAGAAGCCCCGTTCCACACTGGTTTCCACGGGTTGTTCGGTGATTCCCGCTCAATACCTGCCGCTTATCGTTTCTTTCGCGCAGCAGAAGCCCGATAACGTCGGTGGGATTTTCGAAGAGTTCCTCCGTCAGCACATCCCTGTGGAATTTCGCGCATACACCGATCCGTGGTTCGATATCGGCTCGTTCCACGCGTACCTCGAAGCCACTTTAGCTCTCGTCGGCGAGCAGGTTCTCCTCGGCGAGGGAGCGGAGATTTCCCATTCGAGCTCCAGTGGATCTGTTGTCCTTGGGAAGGGCTCTCGGGTGGTGGACTGCGAGCTTCGCAACGTCATCCTCTTCGACGATTGCCTCGTGGAAAATTGCGTTTTAGAAGATTGCATCCTCGATAAC
The DNA here is from genome assembly GCA_037143575.1 of Candidatus Peregrinibacteria bacterium. Lineage (GTDB taxonomy): Bacteria > Patescibacteriota > Gracilibacteria > Peribacterales > Peribacteraceae > JBAWYM01. The sequence continues at coordinate 3,313 of JBAWYM010000019.1, forward strand.
CACTGCCGGCTCAGGGGGGTCGATCTCACGCGGAAGATGCTGCGGGAGGGGACGGAGCTTTGGAGGGATTAGGGATTGGAGAGCGGAAATCTGTTCGAACGGTTTGGGTATTCTCTTCTTTGTGTCAGAAAATTTCATGACACTTTATTGACGTTTTAATCACATTTTGCTACACTGTTTTCGCATGTTCAAGCCAAAGTTCAGCATCACATCCACGATGGCAAAAGCCCTCATGGAAACGGAAGCCTGTCGTCAAGCAGTTACTCAATTGCCGTTGACTGTACCGATGCTGGACTCTTTGCGTCGGACTGCGCGGTTGCTTTCCACACATTTTTCGACGCAGATCGAAGGCAATAAACTGAGTCCTTCGCAGGTGGAGAATGTCCTGGAAGGTGGCGGTCGCTTTCCCGGTCGCGAGCGAGACGAGGCTGAGGTGAAGCACTACTACAAAGCATTGGAATTCGTCATGGAGCAGAGCCAGAAAAAGGAAGCGACTACTGAGAAGGTCATCCGTACCATTCACGGCTTTGTGCTCTCCGGACGGGAGACGGCAACGGCGTATCGCGACGGTCAGAATGTGATTCGCGATGGGCGCACAGGCGCAGTCGTCTATCTGCCGCCGGAGGCGAAAGACGTTTCCGCGCTCATGAAGGATCTGATGACTTGGATCAATGCAGAAGTGGAACGGAACGAATGGCCGGTGCCCGTGATCGCAGGCATCGGGCACTATCAATTCGCCACCATCCATCCCTATTACGATGGCAACGGACGCACGGCGAGGCTCCTCACCAATCTCATTCTGCACCGTGGAGGATACGGATTGCACGGCATCTATTCTCTCGAGGAGTACTACGCGCAGCATCTTCAGGGTTATTACGATGCCTTGGCCATCAGTCCAAGCCACAACTACTACGAAGGTCGTGCGGAGGCTGATATGAGTCCGTTCCTGACATACTTCACGCTTGGCATGGCAGACAGCTTCGCCAAGATTCGCAGTCGTGCGGAGGAAGCGCAGAGCAAAGGAACACCGGATCAGAAAGTTCTCCTGCGGGAACTCACCGCGCAGCAACGCAAGGTTCTTGCACTGTTTACCCGAATGAAAAGAGCGGCTTCCAGCGACATAGCGAGATTCTTCGGCATCAGTGCGCGATCGGCATCCGCACTCTGCCTGCAATGGGTAGGCGTGGGTTTCCTGACGATTGCGGATCACGCGAAGAAAACACGGAGGTATCAGCTGGCGGCACAGTATGATCAGCTCTGCGGGGGGTCGATCTGACGCGGAAGATGCTGCGGGAGGGGACGGAGCTGCAACGGGAGGTTTGAACGGGAGGTTTGAGAGGTTTGGAAGATGTTAGAAAGGCCTGAAAGGTGATGCGAGAGAGGACCTCATGGTTCGAGTATACGTAAGGTTTCTCGTGAAATAACCTTTCTGGCTTCTCTAACCTCTGTTACCTTTCGTACCTCTCCACTACACTCCTGCGGTCATGCGTCGAATCCTCCTCCCTTTCGCCTTCCTCCTCCTGCTTGCAGGTTGTGGCACGCCCGCGCCCGTGCGCCTGCGTTTGACTCTGCATACCGCCGATCCTGCACAGCGTACAGAGCTCATCGGGGCTGCTCAACGTGTGATCACCAGTCGTCTCGTCAGGATTACAGAGGAAAAGCCTGCTATTGCAATGACCACTGAAGGCAGCGGAGCTCTGCTTTCCGTCACGATTGCCGATCCGAAGATTGCCGATGAGATCACCCAGGAGATGCTGCGGCCATTTTCGCTGATGCTGATGCTCAAGAGTACGGGGTCAGGAGGGGATATTCAGGTGCAGAATGTGGGATGGTTCACCAAGACTGATATCACGGAGAAGGAGGTGACTTGGGTGCAGTCCGGTCAAACGACGGGAAGGCAGAGCGAGGTCGCTATTCGTTTCACAGCGGACGGTCAGAAGCGCATGGAAGCACTCTTCAAGGGCAACCAGGGACGGTCGATCGGTCTCTTCGTCCGGGGGAAGCTCATGTCGATTCTGCCTTCCACCGGAAAAGCCCCCGGAGAAAATCTCATGATTACGGGTATCCCTTCACCCGAAATCGCTGCTATCTTTGCCGACGACGTGAATGTGGGGACGCTCGTCACTTTCTCATTGCCGTAGGTTTCCCTTTCATGCGGCCACGAAGGGCCGCGCTCAAGTAATTGATGAAGCTCACCGCTCATAGCTCACCGCTCAAAGCTTTCTAACACTCGTCAGTTTTCTCTCACTTTCCACACTCTCCATGACCTCCCAACGCTCCGCTCTCTGGCCCGTCGTCACCATTGTGATCGCCGTTGCCATGCTCTTCGTCGCTCTGCCGGATACCTTCAAGGGATGGGCACCGGATTTCATTCGTAGGCCTCAGGTGCACTTCGGTCTCGATCTCATTGGCGGAACACAGCTCGATTTCCGCATTTCGGAGCAGGAGATGAATGATCAGATCTCGGGATTGCAGACGCAGATCGCCGCACTCAAGGATGCGAATGCCAGCGCAGTGAAGATCTCTTCGCTCGAGATGCAGCTGCAGAGCACGCAGCAGCAGAAGACCACGATCGTCGAGGCGATCCGCAGTGTCCTCGAAAAGCGCGTGAACTCGCTCGGGGTCAGTGAGGCGGTCATTACGCCGTCGTACTTCGGCAATGAGAAGCACCTCCTCGTGGAGTGCCCGGGGGTTGTGGATGTCCAGAAGTGCATTGCGACGGTCGGCAAGACCATCCAGCTCGAGTTCAAGGAGGAATTCACCGAGGCGACAGTCGCTTTCGAGGCTCAGGTGCGTGACCGCGCCGATGCCGCCATGCTGCGCATCACCGCCAGCGGCGAGACGCTGCAGACGGTCGGTCAGGATCTGGGAACCAGCCTAGGTGCGTCTTATGCGCCGAGCCAGCGGTTCTTCAAGAGTGATCTCCCCAAGGGTGCGGAGGATCTCTGGAGGCTCAAGCCCGGGAAAGTTGCGCGGAGCGAGGGAACGATCGTCGTCCCCGGACAGGATGCGAAGGGCCAGCCCACTCAGGAAACTATCAGAGTCATCATTCTCGCGGAGGCTCTCGGCCCGCGCACATCTACGGGTCGGGTCGTCAATGATGCTCCCACGGCATTCCAAATCGTCGCGGAGCGCAATGTCGGTTCCACCTACTCTGCTCAGGAAAAATTTGACCTCGCGAACGTGGACCCTGTCCTCGCAGGGACGTTGCGTGGGATGAAGCCGGGGAATCTCCAAGTAGTTGATCAGGGGGCCAAAGGCGCGACACTCGTCTTCCTGCGCAATTACACACCCGCTGTCGAGACCATGGCTGCGAGCCATATTCTGCTCTCCTACAAGGGCGCATCCGGTGCTGCGGAGACGGTGACACGCACGAAGGAGCAGGCACTTGCGCTTGCGATGGATATCAAGAAGCAGATCGATGAGGGGGGAAATTTCGCGGCACTCGCCAAGCAGTATTCGGATGACAGTTCGGGCAAGAATGGCGGCAGTCTCAGCACATTCGGTCGCGGCGCCATGGTGCCGGCTTTCGAGCAGGCAGCCTTCGCCCTCGCACAGGGGGCCATCAGTCCACCGGTGGAATCGGTGTTCGGCTACCACATCATTCGCAGCGACAAGGCTCCTTCCAAGAAGGCCGATACCGCCACGTTCGATGAGCTGAATTTTCCCGGGACCGGGGAGATCCCGACGATCCCGGCGCAGTCGTCCGGCGGCAAGCTCTTCTTGAATGCTCCTATCTCCCAAGCCAAAATTCTCGCAGATAAGGCGCTTGCGGATCTGCAAGCTGGCAAGGTGAATAGGATGGAGGATGCCGTCGAGATGCGTACATTGATCTTCTCCCTCAAGCCCACCGGCTGGAAAGACACGGAGCTCAATGGCAAGCACTTCCGCTCGGCGGGGGTGACGATGGATCCCACGACCAATATCCCCGTGGTCCAAATTTCCTTCGATGATCAGGGTGCTGCGCTCTTCGGCGCGCTCACCAAGAAGAATATCAACAAGCGCATCGCCATCTTCGTCGGCGGCAGTCTCGTGACGGCACCGGTGGTCCAGACGGAGATCATCACGGGCACGGCGGTCATCACCGGCAGCCGGACCTTCGAGGAGGCGCAGCAGCTCGCGCAGGAATTGAATACCGGTGCGATTCCCGCTCCCATCTATCTGGTTGGCCAGAATACGATCGAGGCGACCCTCGGTAGTGAGGCACTCCAGACGTCCCTCAAGGCCGCGCTCGTCGGCATCCTCATCCTCATGCTCTTCATGCTGGTCGTGTACAAGTTCCTCGGATTCCTGGCGAATATCGCCCTCTCCATTTACGCGATCCTCTTCGTCGTGATCCTCAAGCTTCCGCTCTTCCTCTTCTCGGGGCAGTACATCATCCTCACGCTCGCGGGTATGGCGGGTATCATTCTCTCTCTTGGCATGGCGGTGGATGCGAATGTGCTCATCTTCGAGCGCATCAAGGAAGAATTGCGCAAGGGCAAGATGCTGAAGACCGCCGTGGATATCGGCTTCAAGCGTGCCTGGCCGAGCATCCGCGATGGCAATGCTTCCACGCTCATCACCTGCCTGATTCTCTTCATGGTGGGTACCTCGATCGTCCGTGGATTCGCTATCACTCTCGGTATGGGCGTACTCCTGTCGATGTTCACTGCGATCATCGTCACGCGTTGGCTCATTCGTCAGACCGCTCATCTGTCCTTCGCACAGAACTCACGTATCCTCGTTGGGATCGAGAATACTGTGCCGAAGGAGGAGACGTTTGGGTGAGGGATCACTCCATCATTGTTTTGCATGCAATATTGTCGTGGTGAGCCGGGCCTGTGCTGAGCTGAGACGAAGCATCGAACTATGACAATTTGGGATCAGGAGTGCGAACGGACGGAGATTGACCTATAGTGAAGCCCGTTCTATCCCTTCGATTGCCCTTCCTCCGCGGGTGAAAACACCCACGCTGCCCCACCTCTCCTATGCGCTCCACATTCACCCGCCTCGGTCTGATCGTCTCCGTTGCTCTCACTGTCATTCTTCCCTGCACCGGATTCGCGGCTGAAGACGTCATTCAACTGCCTATTGTCACGCCCAATGATCACATCCTCGGTCTTCGCTTTGCTCCGGTGGTGCTCGTTACCTACTCCGACTTCGAGTGCCCGTACTGCAAGCAGCATTACGCCGTGATGATGGATTTCCTCCGGGCCCATCGCAGAGAAGTCAGCCTGGTCTATCGCCAGTACACGCTCGCGTATCATCCTTCCGCTCTACCGGCTGCCAAAGCATCCGAGTGTGTGGCATCGCTCAAGGGCAATGCCGGCTTCTGGCAGTACGTGGATACGGTCTTCACTCTGGGAGCTTCGAAGTATGAGAAAGCAGCGCTGCAGACAGGCGTTTCTGCCAAGGATCTGAAGGCCTGCATGACTGATCCGGCTACAGAGGCGAAGGTCACCGGGCAACTTCAGGCGATTGGGGAAAATGTCATCGGCACGCCGACGACGTTCGTGGTGGATGTGCACACCGGCAATACTCTACGGTATGTCGGGTCGATCCCGACGTGGTATTTCGAGGAGGCGATTCTTAAGGTAAAAGTTCCGGAGGTCGAACCCGCGAAGCTTTCCTCCTGTCCGGCAGGTCGCAGGCGCTGTCCGCCGGAGGGGATGAAGAGGTTTCGCTGATGTTGAGCGAGAGGTTTGTGTAGGGGAATGAAGGGATTAGGGATGGGTGAATTAGGGATTAGGAGAGAGGACAGGGCTTGTCATCGTTGCGCTGTTTCTCGACCGGTCGTCGATCAGTGTGAGATCTTTCTTGCTGATTGCCGCTTCCACTTCGTCGGTGGTGATGACCGATAGGAGTCTCGATCTGTAGCGTTTGTAGGATTCATCGACGCTTTCTTCACCGGTTTGTGCGACGGTGACGCCCTCAATGAGTTCCGTGGCCGTGAACCCTTCCCCGGCGATGATGACGCCCTGTCCATCTACGGTCTTCATTGGCTCTGTGTGGCCATGTATAGCATGGTAGGCCTCGTGGGCGATGACTTCCTGTGCATGTGCAATGGTGTGCCGTACTCCATGGGAACCTACTTCTAACGTGCTCGAGGCGACGACGATTTCCTGGCCGTCCCACTGGCCACCGATTCCATCCGGCAGTGCATCGATGACGAACGTATGGGAGCTCGACTGTAGAGCGGCGATGTATTCCCGCACTTCACCGGGAACTTCGCGATCGGGTCCGGCCTGAGAACGCAGTTGTTCGGCGAGGTCGCGGTTTGTTCTTCCTTTTTCGATGGTCTGGATCCCTTGGTTGATCCATTGGGTTTCGAGCCCGGTATCCGGTGCCGATGAATAGTGGAGAAGCATCACGCTGCGAGTGTGCGGATTTTTTCTGGGCATCGCAAAGAGCAGGGGAGGTGAATGCCGTTATGGGGGTTAATGTGGTTTTGAGAAGCGGTTTATCGAGAATACTGAAGTCACAAACATCAGAGCAGGCACCTGTCCTGAGCTGGTCGAATGGATACCTGCCTGCGGGTAGCATCAGGAACATTTTCAACGAAAGGGCTCCAGTCTTCGACCCGCAGGGAAGTATCCCTGCTCTCAAGAATATGAGATTTACCTCTTCCGTTCGTACTTCAGAAATGTGACTGCATGCGGATTCTCGCTGTCCGCTTCATGACGTTCGGCGCTGACTTCTTTCCATTCTTGTTCATCGATGGCCGGGAAGACAACATCACCTTTGAAGGATGCATGGACGCGGGTGAGGTAGATGCGGTCTGCGAGCGGGAGGGACTCTGCGTAGATCTGCCCTCCGCCGATGATGAAGGCTTCCTCTTCTCCGGATTCCAATGCACGCCTCAGAGCTTCATCTATCGATGGAACGATTTCACAGCCATCGATGGTTTTCTTGGTATCGCGTGAGACGACGAAGTTGCGGCGTCCCGGAAGCGCACGTCCGATGGATTCGTAGGTTTTGCGTCCCATGATGACGGCGTGTCCTTTGGTCTTCTCCCGGAAGTGCTTCATATCTGCCGGAAGGTTCCAGAGGAGGGTATTGCCACCACCAATAGTATTGTTGAGATCTGCGGCGACAATCAGTGAAATTATCATGTCATTAGCTTATCGCTTAAAGCTTAAAGCTTAAAGCTATTCAAACGGCGATTGGAGCTTTGATCGAAGGCCACGGATCGTACCCCGTCACTTCGATATCTTCGAACCGGAAAGCGAAGAGATCCTTCACCTCCGGGTTCAACTTCAATTGCGGGAGGGGCTTTGGTTCACGCGATAATTGTTCCTTCGTCTGGTCCAGATGATTGAGGTAGAGATGGGCATCACCTAGGGTATGGACGAATTCCCCGACCTTCAGCTCCATCACCTGGGCGATCATGTGCGTGAGGAGAGCGTACGAGGCGATATTGAACGGCACGCCGAGGAAGACGTCGGCGCTGCGCTGGTAGAGCTGACAGCTCAATTTTCCGTCGGCAATCCAGAACTGGAAGAGTGTGTGACAGGGCGGAAGCGCAACTCTGTTCTGCTCAGCAGGGTTCCATCCGGTAATGATGAGGCGTCGGCTGTTGGGATTCTTCCGCATTTCCTGAAGGAGCCACTGGATTTGATCGACGCCATTCTCTTCGTACGTTCCATTCGCCTTCACCGTCCCCCCGAAGTTGCGCCACTGGTGTCCGTACACGGGTCCCAGATCTCCCTCCTTTCTTCCGAAACGAGCGCACTGTTCTGCGGTGGCCCATTCATCCCAGATTGTCACGCCGTTGTCGTGGAGGTACTGGAGGCGGGTGTCGCCCTTGAGGAACCACAGGAGCTCGTGGAAGATCGAGCGGGTATGGAGCTTCTTGGTGGTAAGGAGCGGGAAGCCTTGGTTTAAGTCAAAGCGCATCTGGTATCCGAAGACAGAGAGTGTTCCCGTTCCGGTGCGGTCGTCTTTCTTCACGCCATGGTCGAGGATGTGTCTCAGGAGGGTAAGGTAGGTTTGCATGGGAGGATGTATGGTACTGGATGGTGTGGATTGTTCAATTGTTACATTGTTTCATTGTTATGGTGCGACGTTGGGCCTCGCTTGCGAACAATGTCACAATGAAGCAATACAACAATGTATTCGGCCTCCTTTCGTTGATGCCCACCCCATTCCTCAGTAGACTGCGCCTTATCCTTCCCCTCCCGCTCATGCCCACCCCCTCCGATTTCCATCATACGGCTGAGAAGAAAATGGCAGCCCTCGAATCGTGGATGGCTCCGCTTTTTAAGCAGCTGCCGCATTTGCCACACAATGCCCGCGAAACTCTCGCGAAGATCGCTCCGGCGCTCTCCCTCATCTTCGGTATTTTGGGCTTGCTCGCGCTCCTCTCTGCCGGAGCATTCGCTACAATCCTTTCAGTCTTTTCGCTCTTTGGTGGGTTCGTGCTCGCGCCCCTTGCGCTCTTCATCTCTGTCGTTACCGGAATCATTGCCTGCATCCTAGAAATCATGGCCTACAAGCCCCTGTCCATTCGCAGGAAGCAGGGCTGGAATTTCCTCTTCTACGGGACTGTCCTCACAGGTGCGGCGAATATCGTCGAGCTCGTCTTCGCCTATGGATCCCTCGGGGGTATCGTGGGTTCAGTGATCGGATTGTGGCTGCTGTTTGAAGTGCGGGAGATGTATAGCTAGACAGGAATATCGGAATATCGGAGTAACAGGGAAGCATTCTCAGCGACTTCCTTGTTCTTTTGAACACTATTCCTTGCACATGATCGCTTATACATGTACCATTGTACCGGTGAAGCAGTACAACTCTCCTTTCCTGGCATCCTGGCGACTGGTGATTCCCCGATTGCTGTATCGCTGGTGACCGAACGTTGATTTTTTACGTTCCACCCCGCGCTACAGCGAGGTGTTTTTTGTATTTCCCTCTTTCTCCCTCACCTCCATGAACCACTACGACATTGCTCCCACCAATGGCTTCTTCGGTTCCTACGGCGGCCAGTACATCCCCGACTCCGTGAAGCCAATCTTCGACGAGATCGACCGGACGTACCAAGCGCTCAAAGATTCACCGGAGTTTCGCAAAGAGCTGAACTCCTTTCGCAGGGATTACATCGGCAGGCCCTCACCGGTGTACCACGCCCGGGCGCTGAGCCGGAAGTACGGTGCAGAGATCTATCTGAAGCGCGAAGATCTCAATCACACCGGGGCGCACAAGATTAATCACTGCATTGGCGAAGTGCTCCTGGCCAAACATATGGGCAAGAAGAAGGTTCTGGCGGAGACCGGAGCAGGGCAGCATGGTGTGGCGCTTGCCACGGCCGCGGCGGTCCTTGGGATGCCCTGTGATATCTACATGGGGACGGTGGACATCGCCAAGCAGGCCCCCAATGTCCTGCGGATAAAGATCCTCGGTGCGCGAGTCATTCCGGTGACAGAGGGAGCCTGCACATTGAAAGAAGCTGTGGACAGTGCACTCGGGGCGTACATGCAGGATCCGGAAAACCTCTTCTTTGCCATCGGTTCGGTGGTCGGTCCGCATCCCTTTCCATCAATCGTTCGCGATTTTCAGCGGATCGTCGGTGAGGAAGCGCGCTCACAGATTCTGGAGCAGACCGGGCGTCTCCCGGATAGTCTGGTGGCTTGTGTGGGCGGCGGAAGCAATGCTATCGGGCTCTTCTCCGCGTTCCTAGAAGACAGCGAAGTTGCCCTGTACGGCGTCGAGCCGGGGGGCAAGGGGAAGGCCATCGGTCAGCACGCAGCGACACTGCACTACGGTTCACCCGGTACGATCCATGGCATGTTCACCTATCTCCTGCAGGACGAGAAGGGTGAGCCGGCACCGGTGCATTCCATCGCTTCTGGTCTGGATTATCCGGGGGTTGGTCCGCAGCACAGCTTCCTCCACGATGTTAAGCGCATGCATGCCGAAGTGATTTTCGATAGTGAGTGTGTGGATGCGTTCTATGAGCTTTCGCGCATCGAGGGCATCATCCCGGCACTCGAGAGTGCGCACGCCGTCGCCTTCGCAGAGAAGCTCGCTGTTCGTGAGCCCGGATCGCACATCCTCGTCAATCTCTCGGGCAGGGGAGACAAGGATATCGACTACGTGAACGAGCAGTTTCCGCGGGAGTAAATTTCCCGGTGTAAGCAAGGCTGAGGTTCGTGGTTCGACTCCGCTCACCACAGGCAAACCTCGGCTTCGGTTGAATGGTCTTCAGTATGCCGAAATATCATCTGTATCGCCGTTCGCCGGGTCATCGATGTACTTGTTGCGTGCATCAAAAAACCCTGCGCTTTCGGATGAAGAGGCGCAGGGGGATTGTTTTCAGGGAAATTAGGCAGCCATCGAGAGGTCTGCATCGGCATCGATATCCGCTTCCGCATTCTTCTTGCTTGCGGGGGAAGAACCGGCGAGAACGACATTGACGGCCCTCGGACCCTTGGGACCCTGTTCCATCGTGAATTCCACTTCCTGACCGATATTCATGCTGTCGTACATTCCGCCGGTGGACGAGGAATGGAAGAATACGTCGTCCGAACCCTGGACGGAAATGAAGCCGAAACCCTTCTCGGTCTTGGTCTTGATCGTACCTGTAGCCATAAAACTATTGAGGAGAAAAATAAAAGTGTCTAGAAGAAGACGAGTCATTGTCCCCTATTTGTGATGGCAGCGCCACACTTATCTCGAGATTCTTTTTCCCGACACGGCATCCAGAATCTCTGTCCTGTCGATTGGTTCTTTCGAGAATGTAATATGAAATTCAAATAGTTATAGAATCTTCGCCGTTGCACCCCTCACCCTACCCCTTCGGCAAGCTCAGGGCAGGCTCTCTCCCCCTAGCCTGTACTGAGCAGAGTCGAAGTACGGGTGGAGAGGAGATAAGGAATCGCTCCGATTTTCTCTAACTGGAATGAAAGGCTGAATGTTCATGATGTTGTTAGATTTCTTATAAAGGAAAGACCACACTGGTTCTTGCACGTTCTCCATGCAGCACACGACTTTCCCTCTCCGGCAGAGAATCCCTTGGTTTCGGGGAAAGATGAAACGCTCTTTCATCATCGCAGGAATCGTCGTTGTGTTTCTTCTGTTGCTGCGCAGTTGTTCGGCGAAGCCTGACGAGTCGATCAATATTTTCACTGTGAATCGGAATACCGTTTCTTCGATGACGAAAGAAAAATTACTGCAACAGAAATGGATGCAGGGACATTGGTTTTTTGGGCTCTCGATGTTGGTGCATGGCGGATATGCACGCATTCGTCCGGGAGCGTACAGGATTGCCGACTCCATGAGCTCGTGGACGATCGCCGGAGTGCTGACTGCAGACCCTCCTCTGCACTGGGTGATCATTCCCGAGGGATTGCGCAAAGAGCAGGTTGCGGACCGTCTGGCGGCTGCTCTCGGGTGGGACCAGATGAAACGCGATGCATTTCTCGTGGTTCCGATTCAGCGCCCCTACGATCTCGCCGATGGTTTCTACTTTCCCGATACCTACCTGATTCCGACCGATGAAACGGTGACGCAGGTGGCCAATCGCTTTATGAATCGCTTCAACGAAAACTTTGCTCCATACGTCGAAGGATTCCGCAAAGCGAATATCAAAGCGGATACCGCTCTGAAGATCGCCTCGATTATTCAGAAAGAGGCAGGTGGGCAGAATGACATGCCACTGATTGCCGGGATCCTCTGGAATAGACTCCTCATTAAAATGCCGCTCGAGATCGATGCAACGCTGCAGTACGCCCGCGGCGATACCGGCAGCGGCTACTGGGCGCCGATCACACCCGCGGCAAAGGCCATCGATTCGCCCTTCAATACCTACAAATTCAAAGGTTTGCCGCCGTCACCGATTTCCAATCCCGGCCTCGATGCCATCGATGCTGTCCTGCATTCCACGGAGACGCAGTGCCTCTTTTACCTTCATGATCATAACCGAAATATCCATTGTGCGGAGACGTATGCGGAACATCTGAACAATATTGATACGTATTTGCGGAATCAGGGGTAGGTGGGTCATTTCATCATCTAGGAATTTCAATCTTTTGTTGATCTAGCAGCACCCCTTCTTGGGTGCGGTGTCGAGATGGTGGTCATGACTAAATGGGGCTTCTTGGTGTAGCCAGCGGGTCGATCCTTCGTCCCAGCTCAGGACAGGCAACCCGCTCTGAGAATTGGTGAGATAAGGTGATAGAAGTAGCGGTCACGTTTATTTTAATTCTTCACTGTGACTTTTCCCCTTTCACGTGGATGTCGCGTGTCGGCTTGGCGTTGCTGGATGCGTCCATTCTTCTTCCTCACGAGTTCTTCCTTTTGCTCCTTGGCCCACGTCTTCACTTCGGCTTCCCTCTTGAACGCCTGCGAAAGCGTTTCGCATTTCTCGGAATAGACGAAGGTAATTGGCAATCTCGATCGGGTGTACTTCGCGCCTTTGCCGCTATTGTGTCGTGCTTCACGGGATTGTAGATCCATGCATGAGCCGGCGTAGAGCGAGCCGTCACTGCAGCGGGCGAGGTAGAAGTAGGGCATGACGACAGTGTACGCTGCAGAGAATGTCTGTGCGTTGATCGGGTGAGTTTTTCGCAGTTGCGACTCTGTCGAGTGCGAGACTGTAGGTGTGCAATGTGGGCTATAGTTTCCTGTTCTGTCTTTGTGTACAATTTCAGCTCTTCACTTACACATCTATGAACAAGGATGCTCTCTCTCCCGCGCTTCGTGCCATCACCGAGAGTTTCGATTCTGTCCCACATCACATCGTGATCGCTGATACCACGGGTGCAATCGTGTATGCCAATGCTGCTGCGGAAAAACACACGGGATTCACAGGGGCGGAAATGCTCGGGAAGAAGCCCGGAGAACTCTGGGGCGGACTGATGTCCGGAGAGCTCTACGATGAGATGTGGAAGGTCATCAACGATCAGAAGATCGCGTTCGTGGCCGATGTGCAGAATCACACGAAGGATGGGAAGAAATTCTGGCAGGAACTCCACATTCTTCCCGTCATCAATGTGCATGGCACAGCGGAGTATTACATCGGCGTCGAGCTCGATCTCAATGAGGAGCACAGGCGGCAGGAATTGATTACCGAGTATCGCAAGCACTCTCCCGAGGTGGAGAAGGACGTGCAGATTCGCTGGCCTGTAGGATGGCTTCTGGAAGCCGGCCATCTCACCTCCCAGCAAATGTTGGAGCTCCAGGAGCAGTATGCGAGTGAGGGGTCTCTCGATCACCTAGTGGAGGATCTAGTCGCCGTCTCCGATGTGACGTACTCCTCGACACTCCCAAACAGGGACTTCAGTGTCACGATTCTCGTGGATGATGTCATTCGCGATGTCCGTACTCGTTTCCCTAGGATCACCTTTCATCAGCTCTCTGAAGGATCTGTCGATATCTCTCTCCGGGAGAATGCCCAGTTGCTGCACGAAGTCCTCCTGCGTCTCATCACCAATGCGGCGCAGTATGCATCCCCCGCTACCGGAGAAGTGCGGGTTACGGTTCTCACGGATGATCATGTGTGTGTTATCAAATGCGAGGACAACGGGATCGGCATTTCCTATCAAGATCAGAAGCGCATGTACGACAAGTTCTTTCGCGGTGCAGATGCACGTCGCATCAATCCCGGGGGGTCAGGGCTGGGGCTCCATTTGGTCCACTGCATTGCGACCGTCCGTGGATGGAAAGTTACGTGTACGAGCGAGCCGAAAAAGGGGACACTGTTCACAGTGGAGATTCCGATCGTGTAGGGATGAAGCCGAGCCGTGGCCGTTTTCAGTTCGCCCGCCTCCCAAGCAACAGCATTTTCCGTGCGAAGATCTTGTCTTTTGGATATTTATGGATATGTATGGATATGCCTTGTATCCGGCCTGTACACTGAGCGGGTGCCAGCATTCACAAACTGCCTTCAGCTTTCTCAGGCTTTCTTCTCCGAGATCGTTGCGCCCATTCTCCGGGAGGAATTTCCTACACTTCGCTACGATGCAGCATTGATCGGTACGGGCTCGGAAGTTTTGGGGTTTGACGATGAGCAATCCAGCGACCATGACTGGCGTCCGAGGGTGTACATCTTCCTCGCCCAGAAGGATGCCGATTCTTTAGGGGAAAAGATCGAACGATGTCTCCGCGAAAAGCTTCCGCAAACGTTCCGGGGTTATCCCACGATGACGAAAGCCACCGACGATCCGAGAACGCGCTTTGTCCACTCTCTGGATGCATACGTGAAGGGATATCTCGGCATAGGGATCACCGCAGAACTGAAGCCAGAACAGTGGCTGGTTCTACCCGAGCAGAAACTGCTTTCCCTCACGAGCGGACAGGTATTCCACGACGGTCTTGGGCAACTGCGCATGCTTCGGGAGAGACTCGCCTATTATCCGCGCGACGTCTGGCTGTATATCATGGCCTCGCAGTGGCAGCGGATTTCGCAGGAAGAGCACTTCATGGGTCGTGCAGGCAGTATCGGGGATGACATTGGTTCTCGGATCATCGCAACGAGACTGGTGAGGGACATCATGCGGCTGGCCTTCTTGCAGGAACGGCAGTACGCGCCTTACATCAAGTGGTTCGGGACTGCCTTCTCACGGCTGGCATCGGCACGTGAGCTCTCACCACACCTGCGTTCTGTGCTCAATGCTCACGACTGGAAAGAACGCGAACAGCATCTTTCCAAAGCGTATGAAGTCGTGGCGAGGAAACACAATGATCTGGCACTGACACCTTCGTTGGACTCGAATGTGTCACCGTTCTTCGATCGTCCCTTCCTTGTGATCCACGCGGGAGAGTTTGCATCAGCATTGCAGAAGCTCATTGAACAGCCATCGTTGCGTCGTCTTCCCCTCATCGGTTCCATCGATCAGATTTTGGACAATACGGATGTGCAGGAAACAGCTAGCATTACAGGCAGGATGGTTGGGATCTATCTGTAAATATGCAATGCGGGAAACTTTAAGCGTGATCCAAGCACACGGTAAACGCACCGATGCGTTACGTGGTGATCGTCACCACGGTCTCGCGGGCGTCGCGCAAGCGCAAAGACATGGCCACGATGGCCACGAGACTTCGCGCACGATGCGCGCATGACAATGCATACGCTGAGCATTTTGGGCTCTCAACTCGCCCGCTTCCCATGCAGCAGCATTTCCAGCGCATGGTCGAAGGAGCCTGCCAAATTCACGCCAGCAGGAGCTCCAACTTCTCCAGTACCGCACTCAGGAGCGATGGTGGTCCACTTTCGATGAAGCGTGCTCCTCGTGCTTGCCAGTCAATACTCTTTATATGGTCGGCGAGAACCACTCCTTTTGTTCTCATCGTCTTCGGGAGTGCTACTTCAAATGGATAACCCTTCGCTTTTCCGGTGATCGGACAGGCAATCGCGAGTCCGACTTTGGCATTGTAGGACTGGGGTGAGAGCACGAGGGCCGGACGACGACCAGCCTGTTCTTTCCCTCGCTGCGGAAAGAATTGCACCAAGACGATATCGCCGCGTGCGGGTGCGGTTGTTACCATATCTCTTTACCGATGGGTGCTCCGGTATCTGTTTCCCCGTGGAGATTTTCTGCAGTGACTTTCTCCAAGAGTGATTCCAACTTCTGATCAAGAGATGAAATGCGTAAAGCTCCAAGTTCCATCGAGAGTTCAACTTCTTTCCCGGAGATAATCCCCAGATGTACCGCGTAGGCCTTCGGGATGCGGACAGCGAGACTATTGCCCCAGGAGCGGATGGTCGTCTTCATGCGATGAGTATACATTGTATATACATCGGAGTCGAGGGATCTCTGAATATTTTCTCTACGTTCAGCTCGCCCTCTTGCCATGCAGCAGCATCTCCAGCGCATGGTCGAAGGAGCCCGCTTGGATCACATCGCCAGCATTCACGAAATAGATCTCGTCCGCGTTCTCGATGGTATTGAGGCGGTGTGCGATGATGACGCGCGTGGTCTTAGGGGGGAGCTTCTGGAGGATGTCTTCCAGCAATTTCTCCGTGACCGTATCGATATTGGCCGTTGCTTCATCGAGGATGAGGATATCGGGATTCTTGAGCACGGCGCGCATGAAGGCGATGAGCTGGCGCTGGCCCAAGCTGATACCGTCGCCGCCATTGGTGATCTGCGTATCCAGGCCTTTCTCGAAGCGCTCCAGCAGGGCATCGATGTGGGCATCGCGCAGGTGCTCTATCACTTCTTCGTTCGTCAGTGACGCATATTCCGTATTTCCGTAGAGGATATTTTCCCGCACGGTTCCGGTGAAGAGGAAGGGTTCCTGGAGGATGAAGCCGATCTTCTTCGTCCGGTCTTCTGCGCTGTACGAACGGATGTTTTTCCCATCGAGCAGGATAGTGCCTTCCGTCGGATCGTAGAGGCGGGCTATGAGGGAGGCGGTTGTGGTTTTGCCTCCGCCTGTGGGTCCCACGAGGGCGTAGGTTTTGCCGCGTTCAAGGTTCAGATTGATGCCATGCAATACCTCTTGCCCGTCTGGGTAGCTGAAGTGGACGTTTTCAAACGTGAGGAGCGGAGCCGGTTGCGTCGTGGTTTTGCTTGGGAGGAGCTTCATGTCCGATTCGAGCGCCATGATCGAAGCGATGCGGTCCCAGCCGGCCATAGCGGCTTGGAATGATGCCCACACGGAGGCGAGCTGCCGGAGTGGATCGTAGAAGCGTGTGACGTAGGTGAGGTAGCTTATGAGGATTCCCACGGAGAATTGTCCGATGGAGATCAGGTAAATGCCATACGTCAGGACAATGAGCTGCGCGATGCTCCCGCTGAGGCCGTAGATCGGCATATAGACGGTGTTGGCAATGCCGGCGGTGACGGAGGTTTTGTAATTCTGTTCATTCGTCTCCGCAAATTTCCTGCGAAAGAAATCCCGGCGGTCGAAGGCCACGACCACTTTGAAGTTGCTCAGACTCTCCTGGATTTCGCCGCTCATGCCTCCGAGAGCTTGCATGCTCGCGGCGTTCTTGCGCCGGATCCACGCGGAGAGGGACTGAGTGACGATCAGGAGGAAGATCGCAGGAACCAGTGATGCAAGCCCGAGATTGACGTGGAGCGTCATCAGGAAAATCCCCGCTCCGATGATGATGAAGGCGTTGCCGACGAATTGCATCAGCGCCTGCGAAAAGAACTGGTTCAATTTGTCGGTATCGTTATTGATGCGCGAGATCAGGTCTCCGGCTTTGTTCTGGTTGAAGAAGGCAACAGGCAGTTCCTGTAGCTTCTGGAAAATGCCGTTGCGGAGCCGGAAGAGGAGCCGCTGCCCAACCCCTCCCATGAGCATCGTCTGGAAGTACGCGGCGACGAAGGCGATGAGATAGAGGACAGTCAGGATCGCCGCGAAGACCAGGACGCCCTGAAATTGTCCCGCCTGAATGTAGGTATCGATAGTGTGGCCGACGAGCAGGGGAGCGACGAGGTTGAGGCCCGAGTTGAGGACAATCGCGAAGAGTGCGAGGAAGAGATGGGTCTTTTCTTCTCTGAGCAGCGGCCAGAGTTTGCGCAGTGCCGAGAAGGCGCTGGCTGGTTTGGTTGGGTTGCCTTTGGTGGTGAGAGCGTAGTTCATTGAAGAATGAATGCTGAAATATGCACACGCCTGTCATGGTGAGCCCTTCGTTCCTCAGGATGAACTCCGTCGAACCATGACTTGCTGCCTGAGCTTGCTCTCGCATGTCGCCCTTCGACTCCGCTCAGGGTGACATGCTCCGCTTGGGTATTTGATACCATACGAGCCATTCTTGCCTTCCCAGACGTTTGAAAATGGAGTGCGTAGAAGTGCCGACTGGGTAAGGAGTTCTTCATATTAAAGGTGACTGGTACTGCGCTGGGAATCGGCGATCTGGACGTACTCCGGAGAGCTCTCCATGAGTTGCCTGTGCGTTCCCTGCGCGAGGAGTTCGCCTTCCATCAGGAGCACGATGTGATCGAACCCTTCCACGGAGGCGATCTTCTGCGTAATCGAAACGAGGGTGATCTCCGGGTAGTTCTTCGCGACGTTCGCCAGGATCTTCTGCTCGGTCTGGGTATCTACTCGCGCGGTGAAGTCATCGAGGAGGAGGACGCGCGGATTCAATGCCAACGCGCGTGCCAGCATGATCCGCTGCTTCTGCCCGCCCGACAGACTTGTTCCTCGTTCTGTGACGATCGTTTCCAATTTCTGCGGAAGGCTCATGACAAAGTCCTGGAGTTCCGCCGTCTCGATCGCTCGCTGCAGGTCTTCTTCCTTTACCGTTGTCCCGAAGGCGATATTTTCCTTGAGCGACATATTGAAGAGGACGCTATCTTCGAAGACGAGCCCAACCTGACGGTGGAAGGACGCAGTGTCGAAGTTTGTGAGCGGATGTCCGTCGTAGAGGACCGTTCCTGAGCTCGGCTGGATGAGCCCGGTGAGGATGTAGAGGAGCTGGGTTTTGCCCGCGCCCGTGGGACCGATGATCGCGGTCTTGGTGTGCGGCTGCACACTGAAGGAAATGTCTTTGAGTGCGGCTCTCTCGCCGAACAGTACCGAGACATTCTTCACCTCTATCGCGCCTTCGATCGTTGCTTTGATGGTTCCGGTTTCCTTCCGCTCTTCACTCTCGAGGACATCGGTGATGCGTTTGTATGAGGCGGTGGAGCGCGCGATGATCGTCGATATGAATCCGATGATGACGATGGGGAAGATGAGGATGGCGAGGTAGGCGTTGAACGCCGCGAAGGAGCCCAGTGTCATCGCTCCGGTGATGACGAAGTGTCCGCCGAGGACCAGGATGATGAGCACGGCGAAGTTCCCCACGAAGGAGATCACGGGGACGAGCGATGCGAAGAGCCGGAGAATGGAGAGTCCCACATTGCGGGCATCCGTATTGGCGGCGAGGAACTTGTCGGCTTCCTGCTGCTGCGAATTCAGCACGCGGATGAGGGCGGAGCCGAGGATGCTTTCATTAATGACCTTATTGAGCCAGTCGATGATCTCCTGCGTGCGCTTGAAGAGGACGCGGATTTTGCGGAAGATCAGGAAGAACGTGATCATGATGACCGGCAGGATCGCGAGGACCGCAATGGCCAGCTTCCAGTCGAGGATGAGGAGGAGCACACTCGCGCCGATGATAAGGAAGACGGAGGAGACCATCGTCGCGACGGCCATGGCCACGAACTGCTTCACGGCGTCCACGTCGGAAGTGAGGTTCGTCAGGAGTTTGCCCGGAGTGATTCCCTGCACGAACGCGTAGCTCTGGACCGAAATCTTCTCAGAGAGAGCGGCGCGCAGATCACGGGCAACCCGCTCGGAGGCATACGTCTGGATGATGTTCTGGATACTTCCGAATACGAAGACCGCGAGAGCGGCGAGTGTAAATTCCACGATGACGGTCTGCAGGACGAAGTGCCCCAGAGTATAGGCATCGATTCCCCGTGCGATGATCGTGGGGATCGCCAGGTTGAAGGCATTGCTGAGGATTGTGAAGAGGATCAGCATCGCGATCCACCCGCTGTAGGGCTTGAGGAGGCCGATGAGGGTGAGCGCGGGTTTCGGTGCCGATGGGTTATGAGTGGTATTCATGCGTGGATCATGCGGGATGGACGATCGTCTATGGGAGTATCGCACAGAGACATTAAGAAACGTTAAGAATGCGATGATATTTCGTACTGAACACAGAAAATTTGTCACAGTGAGCCGTGTCGAACTGCGACAAATTGGCAAATGTCATGGTTCGACACGGCTCACCATGACATGCTCGAGAGTTGTTCAGAGATTCCCTAAGTTTTCGCTGTATTCCCTGAGGATGATATTCAGGATCAATCAGACTCTTCATGAGTGAGTTTCCTGCTACCATCCCGTCCACTCATGTCACCATCCTCGCTATCGGCTCCTCTCACTCCGTGCCAGACTAAGGCGCTGGATATTCTGGAGCGCGAGGGCAATGTGTTCCTCACGGGGGCTGCCGGCACCGGCAAGAGCTTCCTCCTGGACCGTTACCTCTCCGACAAGCCTGCCGCATATTTCCCCGTGGTCGCGAGTACCGGGGCTGCTGCGGTGATCGTGGGAGGACGGACATTTCACAGCTTCTTCGGCTTAGGAATTCTGGAAGGGGGAGTGACGATGGCCGTCGCCAAGGCGCTGAAGAACCGCAAGGTCGTCCACCGCCTCAATCAGGCGTGCTGTGTGGTCATTGACGAAGTCTCCATGCTCTCGGGAGCGACGCTCAAAGCTGCAGAGATGGTGGCGAGGCGTGCTCGGGGAATTGATCTGCCCTGGGGCGGACTCAAGATCATCGCGGTGGGGGACTTTGCTCAGCTGCCGCCCATTACGCACGATCAGATGGAGAAGGATTGGGCGTTTCGGCATGAGGTATGGGAGGAGAGTGCCTTTCAACCGGCGCTGCTTTCCACCGTCATGCGCACATCGGACCGCAATTTTCTGGAGATTCTGAATTTCGTCCGTGAAGGCATCGTCAATGATCGCGTGGAAGAGTTCCTCCACAATCACACGGTTCCCGCATCGGACGCCTCCGAAGGCACACGCCTCTATCCGCACCGCAATCAGGCGGAGCAGTACAACTTGCGCAAGCTCGAGTCTGTCCCGCGGCAGCTCCATACATTCCAGACGACTTTCGACGGCTCGGAGCACTACCGCGAATCCGCCAAGAAGTCCCTGCCCATTCCCGATACCCTCCTCCTCAAAGTGGGAGCTCTCGTCATGATGCGCAAGAACGACGCCAGTGGCGAGATGCGCTACGTGAACGGGAGCCTCGGGCATGTCGAGAATATCGCCGAGGAGGAACTGCAGATCCGGCTCCTCTCGGGTGAGCGCATCGAGGTGGTCAAAGAGAAATTCTCCCTGCTCGATGGCGATGGCAAAGAAGTGCTGGCTGCCTGGAATTTCCCCGTGACACTCGCGTGGGCGACCACCATTCACAAGGCGCAAGGTGCATCACTCGATCGCCTGATCGTCGATCTGCATGCGCTCTGGGAACCGGGGCAGGCGTACGTCGCGCTCAGTCGTGTGCGGTCCGGTGATGGTTTGCTCGTGGAGAGATGGAGTGCGTCCTCCATCCGCGCCGAACCCCTCGTCACGGCCTTCTACGATTCCCTCACCGATCAAGCCAGCAAGTACGTTCCCCGTCCGCTCTTCATCGCGCATTCCCGCGTTTCTGAAGAAGCCGAGCACACTCCTCGCAAAGCGACCGCCACCAAGAAAACGCGCATCCAGCGCATGCGCCAGATTGCGTCCCTCATCAAGGAACAGGTTAGCCTAGACAATATCGCCACGACCTGCGGCATCAAGCCCCAGCGCGTCATCCTGTATCTGGAGAAGATGCTGGAGAGTGGCGAAGGAGGGGATCTGCAGTATTTGGTCTCCGGTATCCCGCATCATCAGAAGATCGCCGAAGCCTTCGAGGAGTTTGGTCACGAGCACTTAGCCCCGGTCTTCGAAGTCTTCGAAGGCGAGGTTCCGTACGATGATCTGCGGCTGGTGCGGGTGGCGATGATCGGGGCGCGCTGAAGCGGAAAATTTCAGTTGTCCGAAATTATCGGACGTCTCGCGTTTCAGGGGAGAGTCCTAAGTGAGGAAAGGTAGTACCAGGATTTCCTTGAAATAATCAGGAGCGCTTATCCTCCGGAAATCGCGGCGATTCCCCTGCGAGCTGCTGCTCATTTTTCGTGACACTCCTCTTTAGCTTCTTGATATCTTCCGCAGGGGGGAGTGATTCGGGAACGATGTTGCGGTCCTTGAGCAGTTTCCGCACGCCCTGGTTGTTCTTGATGTGCTCGGTCGTGATCGATTTCTCGCCCTGCAGATCCTCTTTTTCCACGTTGAAATTGGTGAGCTCTGCCGCGAAGTCTTTGGCTTTGATGGTGATCGTCGGCAGGTAGTCTGCCAGCGGGCCAGTCTTGATCTGCAGTTTTCGCTTCATGGTCTCCGCCGAGTGCCCGCCGAAGAGCGCCGCATCTCCCTTGCTTCGGATGCGCGCGAATCCCCGCTCATCCACTCCGCGCTGATACAGATGCTCACTCAGGCGCTTCTCGGTCGCCGTGAGCTTGGCTCTGGCATTGATGCGTTCCTGCAGGGCGATGCGCTCCTCCAGGATTTCCTGCTTGCGTGTCTGCAGGGCGAAGTAACTCTGGGCGAAGGCGATCACTTCTTTCCGCGGATCGCCGTTCTGTGCGACGAGGTAGCAGGCGTAGCGGGTGAGGTAGTAGTCATCCAAACGGCGTTCTGCACCCGAACCAATTCCGACCATTTTACCGACGTCAGCAAAATGGTATTTGGGCTCCTGTTTGCTGTTTTCGCAGGATTCCATCGCCTTTGCGATCACTTCGGTAAAGTTCGACCATTTCTCATAGCCGAGCAGTGCTTGAAGCTCGCGTGCCGACCAGCATTCCACATCGTTGTATTGCCGGGCGCATTGTTCGAAAGACGATCGATACTGTTCTATGAGTTGGGGCTTCATGGCCAAAGAGGGCAGTGAACATGCGCAGTGTACACTCGTACACCCTAATAGCAAGAGCCACAAGAATAAAGTACCTTCCTGCCTTTCCCTCGCCCCGCGAAGCCCCGCGGAACGAAGTGAAGTGGGGCGAGGTGGGGTGCCCTCGTCCTACCCTCCCATCTGCCAACTCTTGATCGCATTGATCGGCGCGACGAGCATGAGCACATTGAGCGTGAGATTATCGCGATAGAGCCAGAGCATGACGAGCTCCACAGCGATGCCGAGCGCAAGGGTCCACTTCCACGGCAGGCGGAGCGCGATCCAGAATCCGAGCATCATGAAGAGTACATCGCCGGTGGAATTGAGAATGCTGTCACCGGTGTACCCGAGCGATGCCGTGGCTGATCGGTAGCGTTCGATGATGAGCGGTGAATTCTCCAGGATCTCCCACGCCATTTCGATGATGATCGCGAGGAAGAAGCGGATCCGAAGGGTGAGCCAGGTCACTCCGCGCCGGCTCAGGAACGAACCAATGAACAGCAGGAACCCATAGAAGATCATGCCGTGGAGCATGTGGGAGCTGGAATAGGGGTTCGCGAAGTTCTGCGACGATGTACTGCTCCAGGGATCTGCTGTCCACAGGTGCAGCCCGCACGTGCAGAAGGGGATACGCCCCATGGTGTGGAGGATCAGTGCGAGAGCCGCGAGCAGCGCAGCGACGGCGAGGACTTGGAGGGTGGGGCGGGAGAGTCCGATATTGCGAGCCCTTGTTTTGGGAGGTTTCATCGTGAGGATCATACGGTATTTCCCGGGAGTTTGGCTCCGATTTTCCACACACCCTTTTCCCGGAAGGCAGGAATCGTCTGTCGCCGCGCGGCGTTACTGAGTGTTTGAATGGATTCCTTCATCGTCTTCGCATGCTCCGTGAGCATGATGATGGCGTCACCCCGCAAATACGCCAGTCGCTTGTGCAGGGATTCCAGCAGCGCCAATGTCACGATCTTCTCCATCGTCTTCGGATTTTTGGCATTCTTGTATTCATTGAATGAGCGGTAGTAGATCTGCTTTTCTTTGTCGCGGACCATGAGTGACGGGAATCCCAGTCGCATGAGCTGGTACTGAATGATGACGCGGCCGATCCTGCCGTTGCCGTCGCAGAAGGGATGGATGGTCTCGAACTGCAGGTGAAACCTGGCGATTTTGTCCGTGAAGTACGTCGCGTGATCGCTGGCGTACTCGATGAGCAGTTCCTCCAGCATGCTCTCCACATGCTCCGGCGCTGGTGCGATGTGTGTTCCGACCCGTACATATTCTCCTTTCCTGCGGAGCCTTCCCGCAATGCCATCATCGATATTCCCCATAAGCATCCGGTGCAGTAGGAGAATGTGCTCCATCGTCAGTTCCGCCTTTCCGCCTTCTCCCTCGATGTACTGCATCACCCGCGCCAGATTTTTCGCCTCGAAGACTTCCCGCACAGAGACATTCCTCGAGACTTCCATATCCAGAAGGATCTTCTCGGTTTCCTGGAGTGTGAGTGTGGAATTTTCGATGGCGTTACTATTGAAGACGCTCTCCGAGAGTTCTGCCTCATCGATCATCTTCAGGAGTGATGCCTTGTCTTTCCGGAGTCGTTCATACTCCGCCTTCAGACTTTGGAGTCGTTGCTTGAGGGGGTTACTTGTTGCCATGTCGGAAGTCTATCTTATTAACGATAAATTGTCAATAATACGTTAAAAATATGAGAAATCATTGTATTTTAACGGAACATTGATGAATTTAAGTGAATATTAAAAGATAGAAACAAACTTTAGAATGTTAAAATATGAGATTTTCAGAGGTTCTTTGCCATCCGGAGCCAATAATTTCAACTGTACGATTTTCTCGTACACCTCATACGGCTTCGCTTTATAAACAGCATTTTTCGGAGATATGCTTCATTACACAATACCGGCGAAGCTACGCCGATATTTGAGGATAGCTTTCATCAACCATTGATGATGTTTTTATTGCGGAGCCGTATCACTTCCTTCGCTTTTGAGCTTGATCATGAGATCGCTCCAGTACCGCCGCGGGATTCATGGTTTTGAGAAGTCGGACAATTTTTTCACTTCTCGATCAAAATCGGAACAATAGTTTTTATCCTGTTTTTTTTTGAATGTTTCATATTCTCTATTCGCCTTTTCCTCGGCCTCTTTAGCACTCACCGAACCTGCATTATTCAATACACCTTTTCCTAAAAGAGCCAAATACTCGTCGAGCTTACCTGTCCAATCCTTCATAGTCATAGCACTTTCACTTTTGGCTTGTACCTCAGCAAAGGACAAGTATGCATCGACAATACGATTGAGCATCTCCAGCTCTCCTTCATTCAAGTAGTTTTTCGCTATGTAAATGTCTCGTCTGATCATTTGTAGACCGGAGAAATTTGTAAGCCCCATGAGGAGTTTTTTACTGTTCGAACGCTCTGCGATAAGTTCAGCGGCAGTTTTCCCTGTCACCGCAAAATGCATCTTGTTTTGCACTGTCTTGAAAAATAGATCTGTTTCTTCCGAATCCTTGCGATAATCGATGCTCGTTGCATAGATGTCGGTCACTTTTTGGTACAGCATCCGTTCGCTGGAACGAATGTCGCGGATGCGTTCCAACAATTCTTCAAAATAGCGCGATTTGTAGCCTCCCTGCTTGAGACGTGCATCGTCCATGGCAAAGCCTTTTACCATGTACTCTTTCAATCGATCTGTTGCCCATTGGCGGAAGAGAGTGCCTCGCTCAGAATGTACGCGATAACCGACGGCTACAATGGCCTCCAGACCGTACATCTTTGTGTTGTATTTTTTACCGTCAGCGGCAGTTATTAAGAATTCCTTAATAACTGAATTTTGCTCAAGCTCATGCGTTTGAAAGATGTTTTTGAGGTGAATATTCACATTGGCAACCGTTGTTCCAAAAAGTTCCGCCATGAGCTTTTGTGATAGCCAGACATTTTCGTGTTCAAACCGAACTTCAACGCGCGTGGTACCGTCCTCGGCTTGATACAGAATGATTTGTGATGGTGGTGGAGGGGTCATAGGTGGATGATGGGCAGATGCTTGCGATTCGGCTTCTTGAGAAAATTATCTTTGGATACGACGGACTTTCCCAGCTCTTTTTCAAGTTCCTTTCTCGCATTCCCCGCCACTCTCCCGCCCCTATGGGCATCTTGTTTGAGCTTCGGCACACCTTCGGATTGTTCCAGTTTATGGATTTCTGTCGTTGATTTTTCCCC
>JBAWYM010000020.1:0-28713 GCA_037143575.1 Candidatus Peregrinibacteria bacterium
CCGGAAAGACCGGAACATGTTTATTGTGAGGAGTGCTATTTGAAGGAGGTGTATTAGCACTGATGTACGATTGTTGATTGGCGAATTGCGATTTGCATTCAAATATGTAGGGAGCACGATTCTTTCGTACGGGACTCATCATAAACTTTGTATCTGAATGGAGCCTAGCATGAGACCCGCGGGAACGAATCCCGCTCCCTGAATATTTTGTACCCCAAGAGAAGCCCGCTGATTCTTTCCCATGAGTTGGCCCCATGGTACTGTTGAGATTGATGTCCCCGATCTGCCCCATGACCGGCCTGTCCTTCGAGGTCTCGTCCGAAGAGAAGGCGCTGCGGAAGAAGCTTGGGGTCGAAGGTTTACCGCAGTTCCATCCCGTCTTCCGCTTCATGCAGCTCGGTGCTTTCTGGCAGCACTGGAATCTCTTTAAGCGGAAATGTGACAAGACTGGTCAGCAGATCATTTCCGTTTTTTCCGAGGATTGTCCGTATCCTGTGTGGCACAAAGATGAGTGGATCAAGAATGCCGATCCGCCGGGTGCAGACTTCATCGAAGGACAGCCGGTCTTTCCACAGCTCTGGGATTTCTTCCGTCGCTCGCCCATTGCACACAACATGGGCGCAGGGAACGAGAATTGTGAGTACACCGATGACGTCTGGTACTCCAAGAATTGTTATCTCTTTCATTCCGCATTGGAATGCGAAGATTGTCGTTACTGTTACCGGACGATTAAAGGGAAGGATTCGATGTACGCGGCGTTCGGATTCCAGTGCGAACGGACATTCGATCTCGTCTACTCACACAGCTGTTTCAATGTGTTGTTTGTTCTGAGCTGCTGGGATTGCCGGGATAGTGCTTTTCTTTATGATTGCCGCGGATGTTCGCATTGCTTCCTCTGCAGCAACATGAGGAATGCGCAGTACTGTTTTGGTAATGAGCAATTGAGCAAAGAGGCGTATGAAGCGAAAGTCCGGGAGTGGGATCTCAGTTCTCAGAAGATGTATGGACGCGCCAAGCAAGCGTTCCAAAGTATGCTGCGTGAACGAGCGTGGCACAGGGCTTCCTTCATTGAACGATCAGATCGGAGCACGGGGAATTACATCGATCATTCCAAGAATGCGCAGAACTGCTATTTCGTCGATGACACTGAGGATTCCATCAATGTCATGAGAACTACCGGATGCAAAGACTGTCTGGATAGCATCAGTCCCGCCGTGAATGTGCAGCTCGTCTACTACTCCTGCACCGTGCAGGATCAGTGTTACGACGTGCAATATGGCTACAACCTCGGGCAGTGCAAGTGGATGGAGTACTGCGCGCATTGTTTCCAGTGTCAGCACTGCTTCGGGTGCTGCGGGCTCACCGGCAAGAAGTACTACATTTTCAACAAACCCTTTGCCGAAGCCGACTATGAGCGCGAGAAGCAGCGGATTATTGACTCGATGAAGAGCACAGGCGAATACGGGAAGTTTTTCCCCGGCTTCTTCGCAGCCAATCCCTACGATGAGAGCATTTCCGGATTCTACTGGCCGCTTGATGTTGAGTCTGCGAAGAAATACGGTTTCCGGTTGAGTGCGAAAACCCCCGTACGACCGTCTGTTGCTTTGGATGTGAGCGGGATTCCCGATCTCAGTGATCAGGCGCAGACGAGTCTTTCGAAGGAAACATTCTGGGATGAGAAAGCCAAGCGTCCTTTCCAGATTCAAGCTGCGGACATGACGTTCGCACAGGAGATCGGTGCACCGTTGCCCACTTCTTTCTACGCGCGAAGGCTTCAGGAGAATTTTCGGATGGTTCCTTTCAATGGGATGTTGCGAAAGGCATCCTGCGGGAAATGCCAGAAGGAGGTCCAGACGAGCTGGCCGGGGGAGTTCGATGGGAGGATTGTGTGTGAGGATTGTTATTTGAAGGAGGTGTACTAATCGGATTTGCGATTTTATGATTGTCGAATGGCGATTTGCTTGGAACCTTCCTTCATTTCACTGCTAATACCCTGAGCTGACTTCCATGTCGCCGAAGATGTTTGCGCACTTTTGGCAATTGCACGACTTCGATGTCGTCCAGGCGCTCATAGAAGTTGCCGGATTTGATGAAGAGGAGATTGATCTGTCTATCCATGTGGTTGAAATGTGCGTGCACTTCTTTGCGGAAAGAATCTACCTGTTCACTCAATCTTCTCTCCATGACTCGCATGTGATCGAGAAGGATGCTTGGAGTAATGCCATTGTCCCATGAATTGGTCATGATGCAGGAGGGTGAGGTGCCGATCCTATGAGTCCGGAAAGTTCCGTGCAAGGTGCATTATCGTTCACCTGGATATTTGGTGAGGATCGGCTTGCCCTTCATCTTCTTTCCCGTTTACTCAGAGCCAAAATTCAGGGATAATAGTAGGAGATGGCCGGTCTTCGTTATCTGCATATCATCGTTCCCCAGGGAACCAAGGACAACAAGAAGCGGGAATCAAACTTCCAGGATCTCCTGGTGAGTCTACGCAATACCATCACGCAGGTTCGGTTCTCGCTGGAGTACTTCGGCTATGAGCAGTACACGTACTTCTATTTGGTGATGGATGAAAAGTATAAGGAGACGTTGGAGGGTCTGATCTACGCAACTTTCCCCGATGCTGAGATCCGTGAGACCAAGGATTACACCGCCTGGTTCGATCTGACCAAGCACCACTTCGCCGGGATCGAGCTCTTCGAGAAGGAGAGCGAGGTGTATCCCATCAAGACGTACGAGAAGTTCGAAGAAGACAGTATGTCGCGCATTTTCTCGGTGAATTCCAAGATCGAAGCAGGGGAGCAGGTGTGGGTGCAGATTATCGCGGAGCCACAGTCGGACAATGCGATGTACCACTTCAAGCATGGGTGGCACTACCGGTTCGCCGCTCTGAAGAAGTTCTTCTCTATCCGCGATCGTATGCGGAAGGACGGGTACAGCGGGATTCAGAAGGTGCGCAATGATCTTGCACATGAGAAGGAGAAAGTGAAACCGTACACCGTCTCCATTCGATGCGCGTACGTCGCCAAGACGTTTGCCGAGGCCTCGCGCAAGCTCGAAGCGGTGAAGAACAGCTTTTACCACTTCAATGACTCCGATATCAACGGGTTCACTTCTTCCAACGCAACAGAGTCCGGAAGCTTCCTCCGTCAGTTCCGGGCCCGTACTCATGCCAAGCACTTCATCCTCAATGCCAAGGAAGTGGCTACCCTCTACCATTTCCCCAACGCCGACTACGTCCATCATATCGTGCACGTCCTCGCCCGCAAGTCCGATCCTCCTATGGATTTGCCGCGTGCCGGCGAACATGAGGTGAGTACCTTCGGGATGACGAACTACCACAATAATTTCGTGAAGTTCGGCATCAAGCTGGAGGACCGCCGCCGTCACCTCTACGTCGTCGGGAAATCCGGCTCCGGGAAGAGCAAGCTCCTCGAGCTCCTCATCAATGAAGATCTTCAGCAGGGTCGTGGAGTAGCCGTCCTCGATCCGCACGGAGACCTCGTCGATAACGTTCTGCGCTACGTTCCCAAGAACCGCATCAATGATGTCGTCCTCTTCGATCCGTCCGATTCGGACTTCCCGATTGCCTTCAATCCCCTCGAGAAGGTGGAGGAGGCGTACCGCATGCAGCTCACCATCGGTTTCCTTGATATCTTCAAGAAGCTCTTTGGTGACAACTGGACGTACCGCTTGGAGCACGTGCTCCGCTACACCACACTCGCGCTCCTCGACAGCCCCAATACGACGGTGCTCTCGATTCTCAAAATGCTGACGGACAAGAATTACCGCCAGAAGATCGTCTCCCGTATCCAGGACAACGTGGTGAAGAGCTTCTGGGTGAGTGAGTTCGCCGCGTGGTCCGAGAAGTTCGATGCCGAGGCTATCACGCCGCTCCTCAACAAAGTCGGTCAGTTCGTGGCGACGAATATGATCCGCAATATCGTCGGCCAGCCGGATACGCAGTTCCAGATTCGCGACATCATGGACAACAAGAAGATCCTGCTCATGAAAGTGAGTAAAGGGCTTTTGGGTGAAGAGAACTCCTCGCTCGTCGGTTCCATGCTCATCACCAAGATGTACCAGGCGGCGATGGCGCGGGCGAATGTGCTCGAGGAACAGCGCGCGGACTTCTACTTCTACGTCGATGAATTCCAGAACTTCGCTACAGACACCTTTTACGAGATCCTCTCCGAGGCCCGCAAGTACCACCTGAACCTCACGATCGCTCACCAGTACATGGGACAGTTATCGAGCAAAATCCGCCAGACCGTTTTCGGCAATGTTGGCTCCATGGTGAGCTTCCGTGTGGGGGCCGAGGATGCCAAGATCCTCGCAGAGGAATACGATCCGATCTTCAAGGAACGTGACATTATCAACCTCGGTGTGCGTGAGTTTTACATCAAGATGTCGGTGAAGGGCGAGATTCGCGAGCCGTTCTCCGGCCGAACGTTGGATGTGCCAAAAGTGACCGAAGACTATTCGAAGGAGATTCAAACTCTCTCCCGCAAAAAGTATTCGCATAGCAAGAAGGAGGTGGAGGAGACACTCAAGAAGTGGGATGAGGCTGCCAGTGCGCCGCCGAAGGAAGGGGAGGTGAGTTCGGTGGAGGAGAAGTTCGAGGAGCCGATTATTTAGGGATTGGGGATTAGTGTATTGGGGATGAGCTTGATTGGATGTGGGAATCTCTCAACGTGGACCATTGGCCATTGATGCATTGGCCAATGACTCAATGACTCAATGGCCAATAATTCTATGATCTGGAAGCCTTCAAAATTGAAGGAAATTCCTGTATACTATCTTTAACATTCACATGCAATTCCATGCTTCCCCCATCACAGATCTTCAATCTGTGAAATGGCAGACGCGCTCTGCGTTTTTCTCCACTTTGCATGCGGATCCGGGAATTTCCCGCAGACCACGAGCGCATTCTCTGATACTCTCCGAGTCCTTGTTCGTGCTCTCCATGTTTACCGTCGGCCTGACGACTGCGGTGCTCGCTCGTGGATGGCTTCCCGCTTCGGAAAAAGCCAATACCACTTCAGCATTGGTGGCGTACCAGCGTGAAATCAACACCATCACTCCATTCCGTTCCCGCATGATTCGTCAGCAGGTTCTCCCTGTTATTCTTCATGGAGCTCCGGATGTCGTTATTCCTCAGGCGGAATCCGATGGCGTCGTTGATCCATTCAATGGTGCCGAAAGTGGTGGTTCCGTGGGATCTGGTGCTGCGGCAGGGTTCTCCGTTCCATCCAGAATGCGCTCTTCGCTTCCGCTGGCCCCTCTCACTTCCGCGCAGCGCATAGAACAACGAAGACAAGAGCGTATTTCAGCGCGGGGAATTTCCTCACCTCTTTCCCCTCAGGAGATTCCACCACTTTCCTCGTCTCAGCTCCCTCCTCCGCAGATTGGCGTCTATATGACACCATCGAGTATCAAGAATGAGAAGTTCTTCACTGAGACGCTCGACCACCTCGGCTCACTCTCCGGTGCGGCACTGGTGTTCGATGTGAAGGGCGGGAAGGTTTTCTTCCACTCCAACGCCGAGATGGCCACCAAGTTGGGGCTCGTCAGCCCCACCTATGATTTAGAAAAAGTCTTGAGTATCGCTCATGAGCGTGGAATCTATACGATCGGACGGTTCATCGCCGTGAAGGATCCGAGTCTCGCTCAAGCGCTTCCTGAGATACAAATACGCCATCCACTCACCGATCGGAGTGTGGGGAATGTATGGGTGGATCCGGGGAATGGCACGGTCTTGGCCTACAATGAGGAAATTATCCGGGAACTGGCAAGAGCAGGGATCGATGAGATCAATCTCGATTACATCCGCTATCCCACGGAGTACGCCCAAGCTTCCATAGGTTTGCACGGCGCCGCCAAGTCCGATCATCTGGAGAAGTTCATCGAGATGGCGCGGCGTGTTATTGACGAAGAAGGCGGGCGTACCAAGCTCGGGATCAGTGCTTACGCGATCCTTGGCTGGGACTATCCCATCAATCTGGAGGCGATCGGCCAGGATGTGGTGCGCTTCGCTCCGCTCCTCGACGTCATATCACCCATGGCTTACCCGGCGACGTTTGCGGAGGGTGCGTATTACAATCCTGCCCGACATCCGGTGAGCCGAATGTATTACCTCGTGTACCGCACACTCACAGGGTACCGGGAGCTTCTCGGAGAAGAGCATGCCTGGAAACTCCGTCCGTGGATTCAGGGCTACGGCATCACGTCCAAGAATTTGAAAGATGAGATTCAGGCAGTCTTCGATTCCGGTTCCTGCGGGTTTCAGATCTGGAGCGCTGGGAATAACTACGGAACTTTCTACAATATGCTCGATCAGGTGAAGAGGCCGGAGGCGTGCGGCGTTTGAGGTATGAGAGGTAAGGAAAGAGGTTATAGAGGCCTGATAGGTGAGGTACGAGAGGTTTAAGAGTATGTCATAGAAATCTGATAGATTTGGTTAAAAATACCTATCTGGCTTCTATAACCTCTTTCCATCGTCTCAAGCCTCCCGCTCAATAGGAGCCAACTACAGAAGCATGCTACCCTTCTCCTATGTTCTCCCCCCATCGTATCCTCTTCCAGGATGATCATCTCCTCGCCGTCAATAAGCTCTGCGGGGAACTGGTCGTGGCCGGCGGGGAACGGCTGAAGTCCGGTCACAAGGCCGATGGGATCACGCTTCCACTCCTCGATTTCCTCCGGAAGGATTACCCAGGCCTCAAGCCTCTGCATCGTCTGGACTTCGAGACGTCGGGGGTCGTGGTCTTTGCTAAGCATGGGTCCATTGCCGAGAAGGTGATCGCTACCAAGTTCGCCGGCTGGGTGAAGACGTACGTTGCCCTCCTTTCGGGTGTCCTCCCCAAGCCATCCGGTGAGATTTCGGCACGGCTTCCTTCCAGAGGAGGTGAGGACATTCCGGCCAAGACGCTGTACCGAGTCCTCCAGAAATTTGCGAATTCCACGCTCGTCGAAGTCACTATCGAAGGGGGCCGTCATCACCAAATCCGCCGTCACTTCGCCTTCCTCCGTCACCCGCTCGTGCTCGATGAGCTGTACGGGCACAAGGGTTACAATCGCGTGTTCTCCCAGGAATTCCGTTACCATCGCTTCTTCCTCCATGCATCCGTTCTGGAGTTTCCGCATCCGGTGACGGGGGAGAAGATGAAGATTGAAGCGGAGATGCCGAGGTCGTTTGAGGATGTATTGAAGAAACTGAGAGCACTGTCGGGGAAATGACCAATAGCCAAACTTGTAGTGAGCCGAGACGAACTATCCCAATGACCAGGGAAGAATCAATAATCAAACCAAAATGGTCGAATAGTCATTGAACATTTTTTGATTTGGTCATTCCTTGGCCATTGGTGCTTGGTGCTTGGTCATTCGTCCATGTGACTATCACTTCCTCACGCTCAACACTCTGCTACACTTTTACCATGCGCGTCCTCTCCGGTATCCAGCCCTCCGGCCAAATCCACCTCGGCAATTACTTCGGTTCCATCAAGCCCAATCTCGATCTCCTCGGGAAGACGGACGAGAGCATCTACTTCATCGTCGATCTCCATGCGCTCACGACTGTGCAGGATCCTGAGATTTTACGGAAGAACCGTCAGGATGCGCTCCTCGATCTGCTCGCTTGTGGATTCGATCCGGCCAAGGCCATTGTGTTCTACCAGTCCGATGTCCCCGAGCACACGGAGCTCAGCTGGATCCTCTCGACCATTGCTCCGATGGGCTTATTCGAACGTGCCGTGAGCTACAAGGAGAAGGTGCAGAAGGGGATTTCGGCGAGTGTGGGGCTCTTCACCTATCCGGTGCTGATGGCGGCGGATATTCTCCTCTATGGGATCGACACTGTTCCAGTAGGGAAGGACCAGAAGCAGCATGTGGAGATCGCACGGGATCTTGCGATCAAGTTCAACAGTACATTCGGGAATACCTTCGTGGTTCCAGAACCGAAGATCCGTGAGGATGTGGCTGTGGTTCCCGGTACCGATGGCCAGAAGATGAGCAAGAGTTACGGTAATACCATTCCGCTCTTCGGACCGGAGAAGGCTATTTCGAAGGCGATCATGGGGATCGTCACAGATTCCAAAGATGTCGCCGCCCCCAAGGATTCGGAGGCGTGTGTGGTCTACCATTTGCACAAATTATTTTTGTCACCAGCCGAAGCCGAAGTCCTTGCCGAAAAATATCGTGCCGGAGGTTTGGGTTATGGTGATGCC
Organism: Candidatus Peregrinibacteria bacterium; assembly: GCA_037143575.1. Lineage (GTDB taxonomy): Bacteria > Patescibacteriota > Gracilibacteria > Peribacterales > Peribacteraceae > JBAWYM01. Next base: position 8,226 of record JBAWYM010000020.1, read on the forward strand.
AAGAAGCTTTTTTTCGCTGCGTACATGGAGTATTTCGCCTCGGCTCGTGTCAGGAGAGCGGAGCTGGAGAAGAATCCGAAGGCGGTTGCGGAGATCGCGGCGGATGGAGCGAAGCGGGCGAGAGTTCTTGCAGGGGAAATGATGGAAAAGGTGCGGAAAGCTGTTGGGATTAGGGGGTAAGTGTTTGTCGTATTGGATGAATGACCAATGACCAAGTGGTCAATGACCAAGGAATTTCCAATTACCAAACCAGAATTACCTGGCGTTTGGTAATTGATAATTGGAAATTGGTCATTCCCTGGTCATTGGGATTTGAATTTTGGTCATTCTCCTATCATACTTTTCTCATGATTCCCAAACTTATTCTCGCTTCGGCCAGTCCTCAGCGCAAAACACTTCTCGAAGGGTTGGGCATGAAATTCGATGTCGTCGTCAGCAGTGTCGATGAATCCTCTCATCCTGAATCTGATCCCGCGAAACGCGCGCTCGTTCTTGCAAAAATGAAAGCACAGGACGTGGCTTCCCAGAAACCAAATTGCTTCGTTATCGGTTGCGACACCTTAGTTGTGACGAACAAGGGAAAACTTCTGGAGAAGCCGGCAGACGCGTCCGAAGCCCGAATGATGCTCGCTCTTCAGAGTGGTGCGGTTTCCGTAGTGCATTCAGCGCTCTGCGTGATTGGTCCCGATGGCAAATCCGTCGAAGGGGCTTCTTCTTCTGATGTGCATTTCAAAAAGCTATCAGAGAAAGAAATGGATTGGTGGATTGGAACGAAGCTATGGCAGGGTCGCTCAGGCGCTTTTCAAATCGATGGCCCGGGTCAGCTGATGATCGAGCGCATCGAGGGAGATTGGACGGGGATCGTGGGTCTGCCAGTCTTCCTTTTGGGAGAGCTGCTGAACAACGTTGGATGGAAGAGAGTTTTCTAGACGTTACTCTCCTCTTTATCTTTGCCTTCGCCGACCATGGTGCCGATATCTTCACCAAGGTTAAACGTGTCTTCGATGGGCAGGTCACTCTGTTGATCGTCTTTCTTCTTTGGCTGCTGATTGTCGTCACCGTCGGTTTGGGAGGTAATGACCATGTGTGGATGGGAGGAAGAATGAATGCAGTATAGCTGAAAGATGATCCTCCGTATGCTCTCTCTACCAGTTTTTCTAGGGCATTGAGCGGAATGACGACATTGAAAAGTAACAGGAAAAGTGGTAGAATATTGATGAAACAAACAACTATGCCTCAAATATCCCTCACAGCAGAACGCTTCTCGGCCGAAATTCGATCGATGACTTTCCTCCCCGAGGAAATAGTCTCTGCTTTGCTTCTCCAGGCGGATCAGTTTACTCCTCAGGAGCTCAACGAAACGCTGGAGAAGGTTCGTCTTTTGCATACATCATTGGCGAAGAATATCGAGGAATCCGGACACATCGCTGAGCAAGCCGCAGCACTGGCGGCAGTTACGAAGCGTGTATACCGTCCCGCATTCCGTAAATTGCAGGAAGCTGATGATAGAAGCGCCACACAACTTCCGACGTTTGGTTGATTTCTTTCGCCCTCGAACATGCATTTCATCACGACGACATTTTCTCCCCGAAGCTCTCTCATCCGGCAACGGCTGATGATTTTCTTCGCAGAGTCTGCGCAGGATATCCAAAAGCAGAATGCCGAGTCTCCGATTCCCAAAGCCGAATTGCATGAGAATCTTGTCAAAGAGCACGGTGCAGCATATAAAACCGCCCGCCAATATGTCCTGGAATTTTACGATGATCAAAAGAATGATCGTTTATCGGAAAAGGGCAAGAAGGATTTTGAAGATGTGTCTAACAGATATTATCTGAAAGTGGTCCAACCAATGCGTGTTCTAGCGAAACTCAAAACTCAGAATGATGAAATGCAACGAACGATTCTGAAGGAGCTCAAGAGTATCGTTGAAGATCTTCAGGATATGAGTAGAGATCGACAATCGTATATAAAGAAGAAAGAAGTGAAAAATATAGATTCAAAAAAGTCATTCGCGGATCAATTGAGCGATTTCTCCGGAATAAACGATGAGAAAATAATTGCAGCTTTCAAGGGTATTGGTGTCGATGATGTCACTCGTACAACTTCTGAAAAGTTCGAATGCCATTACGAGATTGGCAAGGGTCATTCTCCAATGGAGATAAAGATCAGTCAGGATCCCAAGGATGCTCAGTTCAAAGCAGAATTGTGGCTTAAGCGGTGGGAACCAGGGTCGTCGTCGTATTCTGTGCGCTCTGTCGATGATGCTGTCGATTACTATCTCCATAGATTGAAGGATGGGTTCGCGCAGGGGACACCTGCCTTGGAAGAGCAGGAATGGGCGAATCTGGGGATTAAGGCTGAAAAAGTTAAGGAATTCCAGGATCTATTTGACTATGCAAAAAGCTCTGAGTGGAACAAGAACGGCGCAATGATATTGTCGAAGTTTACGCAATTTCAACGGCTCCTTCAGAAGACAATTACTCATCTTCCCAAGGATGTAACGTTTGTCACTCTGAATAAATACCGCCAATGGCTTGTCACCGTGACTGCCGTGATCGATAGTATCAATGGAACGAAAAGATGGCGCAAAAATGCTCAGGAAGCTATGAGCAATACAACGCGCGTGTGTGATACATTTATGAAGCTTTCAACCTTGGATGATAAACAGAAAGACGAGTTGACTGAGTGCGTCAGGACATTCAAGAGCTATTCAAAAGGTGCACAGGAGTGGATCGATAATAACGCAGAGCTTGAGCCAGTTGAAGTCATCGTGAAAAATGATCTGAAGACAGCCCTGGAAAAAGCGTCAGCATCAGTCACTGAAATCAAAAAGAAATTTTCGGATATGTATTTCTAAACTTGATTGTCGGAATCGCGTTCTCAAGGCAATTGATTGTTCGGTAGTCTGAACCGATGCTGATCTTTGCGAATCTGCCGATACTCCGGGATCACGCCTTCAACGGTCTTCCAGAAGTGCCTGGAGTGGTTGGGATGGATCCTGTGTGCCAGCTCATGGATGATGACGTACTCGAGAGTGGGCTTGGGCAGGAAGAGGAGTGCGGTATTGAGGGTGATTGCGCCTGTAGAGGAGCAGCTTCCCCAGCGGGATGACATCAATCTCATTCGAATCGTCCGGAGGTCGACTTGCAGTGTGCGGTCATTGAGATCATCGACCAGAGATTCCACGAATGCCATTTCCTGCTTGGCGATCATGTTCCAGAGCAGACGGTGCAGGCTTCTCCGTTGAATGTGCGGCCCTATCGTGAGAAGCCAGATTCCATCTCGCTGCCTAAAAGATGTGCGAGGGCCGGCATGCAGTCGCACGACTCTCGTCCGTCCGTCGCCAAATGTCAGTATGGTTTCCGTGGCTCCTTCGAGTAGAGGCCGGAAAGGATCAATTGGTATCATAGTTTGCTCTTTCGCCACTACTCCTGCCATGCGCCGGAGGAGGGAGGTGATATGGCTCTGTTCTTGGCTCTGTGTCAGTCTTCGGGCCAATCGAATAATCACCGTTCCATCGTGGTCCAGTGTGGCACGGGAATGACGATTGAGCGTACGTTCGATCCGGTGCGGGATGGCATCGACCGTAGGCAGCGGTTCTGCAGACATGTGCTTCAGGAGCCCCGAAGTGACCCTGTTCCGGAATCCGGTGCGGGAGATGTGCATTTGAGAATCTTCAGCGATCCTTTCGTGAAGGCGTCCATAGCGGTTTCCTGGGTCGTTGCCGATGACGAGGTGATGAAGAGTGCTTCTGCTGCGCCGAGGCAGGGAGCGTTGTCGGGTGCCGTTTCTCTGGAGGTAAGGAGGAGTGAAATTGTCCATGTTTGTGCTTCATCCGCTTGGAGGTGCGCGACACTCAGCCAGTAAGGCACGCGGTATGTTGAGAGGAGATTCTTCCGTACTCTCTTCAGATCGTCTGTCGTGCGAAGGACCTTGGCATCGATGCCATCGATCAGGGATTGGAACGCGCCTGATAGTGCTTCGTTCTTCGCCGTCATTTCCGCTTTGATCGGATCGGTGATCCCCGGGAGACCCTGATACAGGGTTTTCTCTCTCTTGAGGAAGTCTTGCTCCATGAGGTACTGGGTGCGCAGGCACTGCATGGAGACGCTGGTGACGGTGTCGCGGTTGGCTTTACGCACGGCATCACGGCACTTACTGATGTGCGCGGAGAGCTTCGCCTGATACTTCTGCCACTTCTCGGGCCAGGCTGCCTGGACCGGGGCGAAATTCTTCGATGCTGCAATGAATCCTTCAGTGCGGCTGAGTCGTTCTGCCCACACATCAGTGCCACTCCCGGCGAGGGTTGCTCCAGATGCCGTTTGTCCGGCTGAAGCCACTGCAGCGGGAATGAGGCTGAGGCTGAGGGCGAGTGTGAGGATAGTTCGGAGTGGTGTGCGCATCGGGAGAAGGATAGCAGGCGCAATGACCAATGGCCAAGTACCAATGACCAAGGAATGTTCGAATACCAATTCCAAATAGAATTTACAGACCATTGAAACCCAATCTTCTCACCTCATAAACTTCTCTGCGGTGGCCAATAGCCAGGCCTTTCACCGTGACGATTTGTCGTTCGATTGTATAGATGATGCGGTATGGCCAGACGCGCCAAGAGTAGAGGTCCTGCAACTGTCCGCGCAGTTTCTTCCCTTGCCAGGGATTATTGGCCAATGCATTGAGGCAGGCGAGCACTCTCAGACGGTCCTTATCGGGCAGTCTTGCGTATTGCTTTTCTGCTTTTCGCTTGAGGATGACGGCGTATTGCATGCTTTGATCGAGTATTCTCTCTTCGGAGCAGTTCTTCCAGCGGAATGGTGTCCACCTCATTCATGGCTTCCTGTAGGTCTTTCATCAGAACCGGATCAGACATAATCTCCAAGGTTTCCATCCATCCCTCGAACTCGTCGGCGGACATCACAATCACCGGTGGATGCCCTTCCCGCGTGATGGTCACGGTGATTCCCGGCTTCTCGGCATCTTCCAGCAATGCGAAAAAATTCTTGCGGGCTTCGGTGGCGGAGACATGGCGGATCATATGTACAGTATAGCGTACAGCACTGTATTTTCAAGAGCTTGTATGTATCAGTTGATTACATTTTTCGCCTAATCATGATTTTGTAGCCTTGAGTGCACTATTGAGTGTTTTAGGAATTGAAAAGTTCTTATCTCCACTGAAGAAGATCGATACCTGAAATGCAATACCGATCCAGATAAGTTCCCCGCATTTCCTCATGCTTTTGAGGCGCGAAAGCACATAACGACGATAGTGATCTCTCTGAGCATCTAGCGGGTAATAGAATAGTCCAGCGAGCATTCTACTTGGAAATGGAGGAGCCATATGGTCTATATCTTTCGAACCCTTTAATGATAGGAGAGATTGTGCATTTTGTTCCAAGAGGTGTAGTTCTCCATCGATGATGTCCAATGATATTGGGAATACAGATACGTCCTGAACGACGTGATCCGGCAATTTCCTACCGAGTTTTTGTGCGAGTAGATCGGAAAGCTTCGATCGATATTCTATTTCGAGATCTTTCTTGAGTTCCCACTCATAACTTCGATGCATCAAGTGAGTTCCTTGTAGAATTGGTGAGGGACTCGAGATACCAGACGGAATCTGATGGTATAAAGACTGAGAATCTTGATCAGTTTCTTTCGCGAGATCATCAATCTCAACGTACATACAACCGTCGATATCGCTTTCTGGATTTGGATGATTTTGTCCGACATCCGACGGTAATGTTCGTTGATCTTCTCCTTGAATACGCGGAGAAGCAAATGATCCAAAAAGGGTCATCTCATACACATGCCTCATGTCATCCACACTTGAACGAAGCGCCGAAAGAACCTGTTCTCTATAGGGAATGAATGCATGAGGTTTTTGTGACTCTGTTGATTTCATAGGGATTTAGTCAAAGTGATGTTCTTATGAGTGGTGCAATCATGAGTCTTTCATCAACAATTCCCGCTCCTTCGCCACGAACTGCTGCACGGCTTCCACATACGTCGCGTGGCTCCAGGTGAGCGGGGCCACCGAGAGGGGAGCACCGGTGAGTGGATGGAGCTGTTCGGCGAGGAGGCCGGTCACGGATGCGTATTTGGCTACCCATTCGAGAGTTCGGCGGGCTGGCTCCAAATCTGCCGGAGTTTTGGCCAGGGCGATACCGTACTCCGCATCCCACAGAGTCGTGATGATCCAGGGATTGCCCGGAATGTCCTGCGTGATGGGGGTTTTGGCGTGGTAGTAGTCGGTTACGAAGCGCGCGATGCCGCAAATGGGAGTATGCACGGTCAGTTGTTCCTTGAGCTGCCGCATGGTTGAGACGATGCGGGGGTCGGTGGGTGGTAGGACGCCGAGTTTCCAGATGGCGGCCACGCTCGCATCCACGGTGAAGTTTTTCTCCACGGTCTTGCCGTCCTTGCGGCGGATGAATTTGACGAAGCGGTCATGCTCCTCATCGAAGAGATGGAAGAGCATTGCCTGTTTGGTTTCATCGGCGGCGGTGTGAAAGCGTTCCGAATGCGTGTGGTGCCCCAAAACTTGGCAGATCTGTGCAGCGGCCTGAAGCCCGGCGACGACGGTGGCGACGGTGTAGGAGAAGACCCCGCGATGCTCTTCCCAAGGATCGTAACTCGGGAGGGGCAGGCTCGTTTTCTCCTCGCGGAATTTCACGAGGAAGTCCCCGGCCTTCTTCACGAAGCGCTCGTACATTTCCTGGAGGAATTCGAAATCCTGGAACTTCTCGAAGCGTTTCCAGAGCGCGTAGATGACGAGAGCGGTCTCGTCCTCCTGAATCGGCATCTGTGGCTCGCCGTCGCGGTACCAAGGATGCCATGAGGACCCCGGAGAGCCGTCGGGATTGTACTTGTGGAGGAGGTAGCCGTCGGGTGTCTGGACTCTGCAGCAAAATTCGAAGAAGCGACGGGTGACCTCGTGGTACTGTGCTCCGTCAAGCGCGAGGGAGACGAAGGCGCCGTCCCGTGGCCAGACGTAGGTGTAGGTGTCGCGGTTGAAGAGCATGATATCGGCATCGGCGGCGGCGAGGATGCCTCCGCGATTGTCGGCATGAAGGCGGATCGTAAGGAGGCTCCTGCGGTACAGATCCACGAGTGGTTGGCTCAGGGAGCCGAACTGCTGATCGGACTTCTGCACCCAGCTCTTCCAGTAGTTGTGGCAATTGCTTTTCAGCCGCTCTTCTCCTTCCTCCAATACCATCTGCTGGAGGTCGACCACTTCATCGAGCGAACGCCCCATGCAGACCCAGAGGGACACTTCCGTTTCCTTCCCGGGTACAACTGCGCAGTGAATGCCGACGGTGGAATCCACGGAACCCTGATCGATGGTGGTATGGGAGAGCTGGCCGTCTTCCGCGTCGCGCCAGGTTCCTTCGTATCCTTGATAGTTCGCTTTGCCGATGGAGAAGCTGCTGAGTCCGCAGCTTTTCAATCGTTCCTTACTCCCGAGGATGGACTGGTATTCCCCCATGACTTTGCCGGCGGCAGTCTCGGTGGGGGCGGATGTCACACCACCGATGAGGAAGTAACGGGTCTGGCGGAAGTGGATGACGCTATTAGTGTAGGGTTCGTAGAAGGCGGTGTCTTTCTGCTTGTCACCGTAGATGAAGAGATTGTGGTGGAAGAACATCTTTACGTTCTTGGATTGTCCATCCGTCGTCTTCAGGATGAAGTGCCGCATGAGGACGTTGTAGAAGGGATGGACGAAGTCTTCTGCACGGATTTCCAGCCCCAATTCTGCATTCCTCAATATCGAATCACCCACGAGGGAATCCTGACGATAGCGCGGCTCGATTATCCAAGAGGGATCACTGAACCACTTGAGTCCCTTTCCTTCGATATAGACTCCCGCACGATGGACGTTGCCGAATCCTGTGTGATCCTCCATCCCCACGTAGGGAAAGTAGAGATCCCGGAGCATGAGCCGATCATCGAATGTTGCGAGGACTTGGCCGTTGCCGATGACAAGGGAGCGGGGCATGGGGCGGAAGTGAGAAAGGTTTGGAATAGGTTATAAAGGCCTGAAAGGTTTGGTGTGATGTTTGCCTTTATTTACCATTTTTCAGAGCAGGTCGCCTGTCCTGAGCCACGTCGAAGGATCGACCTGCGGTCTGCTGTTTGACCCTTTTCGAACAATTGGCTACTGACATTTTCTCCGCCCGTCCCTTGAGGTCGCACACGGCGTGGCTGTAGCGGCGGTAGGCTTCGTAGGGGGAATCGTACGGACTGAAGTACTTGTGCACATCGCCGTCGTTCCAGAACTTGGTGCACATGTAGTAGAAGTGGTCGGAGGTCTGGAGGCGACGCCACGATTCGATCAGTTCTTCATCCTTCGTTCCCATTACGAGCGACTTGAGATCGAAGATCGACTGCAGTGCGGAATTCTGGATTTCATTCCCCAGCCACGCGGAGAGATCCCGCTCGGTATCGGCCCAGGAGATCGGCATGTGGGCATCGAACGCCGGTGTGGTGCTCGCATTCCAGTCCTTGATTACCTCCGAGGGGGTCGAGGTCCTGATGCCGCGCTCCTGCCAGATGCCCGGAAGTGCACGGAGGAAAGAGAAGATGCCGGTATCGGCCCACTGGTGTTCACCGAAGGTTTCGTAATCCATGAAGAGATTGACGTTGTGTCCGCCGCCACCGATGAGCCAATCGCTGAAAGTCTCGGCCTTGAGCGGGAAGCCCACCCAGCTCTTATCGGAGAATCGGAAGGCCACGTCGTCGGAGAGACGGTAGTTTTTCAGGAGGACTGTGATGTCCTGTGAGCGCTTGGCGAGAGGCCGATGTCGGCTGATGATCTGCTCCTTCTTTCTCTCGAGCCGGAACTGTGGAGGCTGGAAAGGTGTATTGGGACTGCGACCTGCGAGGAGATGATCCGCGCCTTCCGCCAGAATACCCTGGAAACCCATAAGTCGGACGGTCTGCGCCAGCTCATTACTGTAGATGAGCTCGGTATTGCGGAAGACGGATGGAGTGACGCCGAAGAGCTTCTTGATTTTCTTCACGTGCTTGCCGACCTGATCGCAGAATTCCGCAGTATCTTTGAGGGAACTCAACGAGTGGTAGTACGTCTCAGCGAGAAATTCCACTCGGCCTGTTTCTGCGAGAGCTCGGAACGAGTCCAGAACATCGGGGCCGTACTCTTCGCACTGATCGAGGAAGACGCCGGAGAGCGAGTAGGCGACGGAGAACCACGGATACTGCTTGAGGAGAGAGAGCATGAGTTCATTCGCCGGAAGATAGCACTTCTCGGATACTTTGCGGAAGATCGCGCAGTTCTTCTCCTCATCAAAGTAGTGCGGGTGTTTCCCTTTGCCGATTTCCGTAATCCGAAGATCGCGGAGGCGGTAGGGCTGGTGAACTTGGAAGTAGAAGCAGATGCGGGGATTCATAGTGTGTTTGGGTATGAGAGGGTTTTTTGAATGTTGAGGAGGGATGAGGGTAATGAACCGGTTTATAGTTATTAGTTATTAGTTTCTGGTTATCCATATATTTCTTGAGCGCGGGTTTCTACTTGCATGATTGTGTATTCAAGCCTGTATCATCGGTGGCGGATTGTTACGCAGGAGGTCTTCGTAAATTGATCGCACATGTCCGGCCTGATTTCCCCACGTGAGCTTCTGAAGGATGCGCGGGGCTTCGGACATCAGCTGGTGTGCGAGGGGTGTTTCGCGCAGGACCGTGAGGACACAATCCGCCATCTTCTCTGTATCCCAGAAGTCGACTTTGAAGGCGTGACCCAGCACTTCGCTCACACCCGATTGCTTACTGACGATCACTGGTGTCTTTCCGGCGACTGCTTCGAGTGCGACGAGTCCGAAGGGTTCGGAGAGCGATGGCATTACGAAACAGTCCGCCTGAAGGAAGAGCTTTCGCGCCTCTGTTCCGGACACCTTTCCGGCGAAGACCATGCAGTCCTGAAGCCCCAGATGTACGGCTTCCTTCATCAGCGAGGGGAGCATGTGGCCGTCGCCCGCGACGATGAACTGCACGTCGGGCCGGAACTTGTGGACGGCAGCGGCCATCTGCAGGAAGTGTCGCGGCCCTTTCTGAATAGTGAGACGTCCGAGGAAGAGCACGAGCGGATGCTTCTTGCCTGTGGGGATGATGGATTGCAGCGGCCTTTCTACATCTGTCTGATGGTGCACAGGCACGTACGGCGCTTCCTGCGTTACTGTTTCATCAGTGCCGTTGTGCACGACGGTGATTTTGTCGCCATCGATGCCGTAGTGTTGCACGAGGATATTCTTGGTGTACTGGCTCACGGCGATGATGCGGTTTGCGGACTTAAATCCGGAGCGTTCCCGCTGGTAGATCCACTCATTGGGATGGAAGTGCGTGCGATCGAGTTCTGTGGCGTGAATGTGCGCGACGAGCGGTCGGTCCTTCGTCTTCGAAACTTTTACCGCTGCGTCGTACGTCATCCAGTCGTGACAGTGGATCACATCCGGATTGATTTTCTCGGTCACTGCCACACTGGTCTCGGTGAAGAGATGAACGGCGTGCCCCAGATCATCTCCGTACATGTGCATCGTTTCCCGCGGGATGGAGACGATGCGTTCTGCGAAAGATTCCTCCGAGTCGTACGGAAGCAGCATGCTCTGGATCTGGATCATTTCGACGTGCTCTTTCGTCGGAAAACGGATATCCACTTCGTTCACTTCCTCCGCTCCGGAGAATGGCAGTACGAGCGTCACCTTCACATTGTTTTTGAGAAGTCCCCGGACGAGTCCCTGGCACGCAACCCCCAAACCTCCCAGACAACGTGGGGGGTATTCCCAGCCGAACATGAGCGTATGTAAGGACATGATGTGTGTGTTTTCTCCGCGCGTGTGCGGTAAATCTCACCATTATAGCAGAAAATGGGGTTCTGGTGAAGGGGTTTCATGACGAGGTTTTAGACGATGGAAAGAGGTCAGAGAAGCCTGATAGGTTGTTATGAATAGACCTATCTGGCTTCTATAACTTCTATCGCTTCTCAATCCTCATTCACTCACCGTCTCATTCAGCGCTAGCACATGCCCTTTCAGCGTCTGGATGACCACATCGAGGTCTTCATTTACGAGGATATGATCGAAGAGATGGCGCGAATCGTTGAGGAACTTGATATCGGTACGGGCGTTCTCGAGCAATGACTTCATCTGCTCTTCGCTGTCGCGCCCGCGGGAGCGGAGGCGGTGGAGGAGGGAGCTCAGCATCATACGTTTGCTCCTGCCGGGAGGGAGCAGTCCACAGGAGAGGATGGATCGGCGTCCGAAGCTGCGGGCGAGGCCTTCCAGGAGGCGCATCTCTGTGACGACGACGGGGATCTTTCCCTTGTTCCAGATGGCAGAGATCGCGGATGAGCGGTAGCCGAAAAAATGTTGGTCGTTCGATGGTGCTCGACGTGGAGTTTCGAATGCGGCGACCCGGGTCCAGGCGATGATGTCGCCGGATCGCTGCAGACGTTCGAATTCTTTCAGGCTCACGAATTCATACTCACGGTCATCATCGGTTCCGCGGGCAAGGCGCGTTGTCACCACCGGAACTTTCTCCGTAAAATCGATGAGGACATGCGTGAGCAGATTGCGGACGGTCTTTTTCCCCACACCCGAAGGACCGGAGAGCGCGAGAATGTATCCCGGAAATGCCTGGATCTTCGCGTGTTTTGAGACTTGGACAGTGACTTCGTAGGCTGTGTCGTAGAGACGCAATCCTTGCTCGTTGATGCGCGAGAGCTGGAGGCGCGGGAGGACATTCATGCCGATCATCGGCTGTCGGTCATTCGTTGCGATGAGGGGAGCGAGAACGTGTTTCCCATTCTGGAGCTCGATGAGGCCGATGATGCGCGAGGCCTGCGGGAAGCCCTTCGGAGGATGCGTGATCGTCGTGAACGAGAGGATGACGCCGGGGAGATGACGTTCATGGTGCTGACGTGAGTGACGGTGCGCGACGGCGGGTGAGTCAGGTAATTTCATGGTATCAATGAGAAATTTAAGTAGAGCATGTCATGGTGAGCCGTGTCGAACCATGACATACGCCAAATTTTCATAGTTCGACACGGCTCACTATGACAATTCGGCTGCGATTGAGAGTAATTATGCATCATGTTCGAGGAGGTGAATGCAGCAGGTGGCACCGGCGCCGCCGAAGTTGTGCGTCATGCCATAGCGCTTTCCGGACGCGGTGAGTTGCTTACTGATATCGATGATCTGCTTTACGCCGGTGGCAGCCACGGGATGTCCGCATGCCTTCAGTCCACCGCTGCCGTTCACGGTCATCGCTTCTTCTTGCTCATACCATCGGATACCTGAACCGGGCTCTGCGAAGCCGAGATCCTCCAGTGCCAGGAGTGCTGCTATCGAGAAGCAGTCGTGGAGTTCGAGATGGGCGATATCTTGGAGTTCGATTCCCGCTTCTTCGAGGGTTCGCGAGACAGCATCCTTGGTTGCACCGAACGATGTGATGGTCGGACGGTCCGCAATGGAGAGGGTGTCGGTGGTGAGTTGAGATGCAGCGATGCGGAGGGGGCTTCTGTGCTTCGTCGAAAGAATGCAGGCGGCCGCTCCGTCACTTACCGGTGAACAGTCCAGGAGGCGCAGCGGGTCGGCGATGATGGAACTGCGGCCTATTTGTTCCGGCGTCATCTCCGCTCTGAACTGCGCGAAGGGATTTTGGATCGCATTGTGGTGGTGCCGTGCGCTGACGAGATTGAGCTGTGACCTCGTGAGTCCGTACTCATGCATGTAGCGCTTGGCGACAAGGCCGAAGAGTCCGGGAAACGTGAGTCCGGCAGTGGCATCCGCTTCGCTATCCGCAGCACCCATGAGGGCCGCGGCGATTTCCTCCGTCGAGGCATCGGTCATCTTCTCCGCACCGAGGACGAGGATCGTTTCCGCTTTTCCGCTTTCGAGCAGTGCACACGCAGTATGCAGTGCAACAGATCCCGATGCGCAGGCGGCTTCTACCCGAATGGCCGGGGGACGATGTGGCAATAATGAAGATGCGAGAGCTCCCAGCTGTGCCTGTCCGTTCACCGCCTCGCCGAGCATATTGGCGACGACGACGAAATCGATATCGAGCGCTGAGCACGGGGCGTTGTCGAGGGCGGCATCCACGGCTTCCGCCATCAAGTTGCGGAGGCTTTTCTCCCACCATTCCCCGAACTTCGTCTGGCCGGAAGCTATGAGGCTGATTTCGGATCTCATCTTAGTAGCGGCAGTCTACTCAACATTCGGTTTTCGGTGAAGCAAATGAGATACGAATTGTTTCATTGTTGGATTGTTTCATTGTTTGGCTGTAGAGAGCTTCCCAAAGCGCTTTGCGAACAATGAAAGAATGAAACAATTTAGCCATTTGTTTCGTATCCTTGCCGATATTCCCCATACGTCAAATACTGCAGTGGTCGAGTGTCGGGCGGTAACGGTTTCCCATCCCGTTGCATCGTGAGGAGGAAGGCATCGGATCCCGCTCCGGAACCGTAGGAAATCAGGAGGATTTTCTGTCCTTTCTTCGCCTTCTCCAGGACGAAGGTGAGCCCGAGCGGAGAGCAGGCGCTGTAGGTGTTGCCGATAGTCGGGACGATGAATCCGAGCTCCATTTGCTCCTTGGTGATGCCGAATTCCTTTGCGATTTTCTGGGGGAACTTGGCGTTGGGCATGTGGAGTACGACGTGGTCTACATCTTCGAGCTTCGCCTTCGTCAGTGCCAGAATTCCATTGAACGCTTCGCGAACGTGGAGGAAGTAGCCCGGTTCTCCGGTGAAGCGTCCGGCATGCTCGGGATACGGTTCTTCCGCTGCTCGCCAGAAGTCCGGCGTATCCGTCGTGAAGGAGAGGGTGGCTTCGATACGGGCGAGAGCCTTGGGATCATCCTCGGGTCCGATAATGAATGCGGCAGCCCCAGCGGCTGCTGTGTACTCCAGCGCATCTCCGGGTTTGCTCTGTGCCTTGTCCGTTCCGATGGCCAAGCCATAGTGCACTTGCCCGGATCGGACGAAGGCGTCGATGATCTGCATTCCGGCAGTTCCAGCTTTGCAGGCGAATTCCAAATCCGCAGAGAAGGAGAAAGGGTGGAGCGCGAGTGCGGAGGCGATCATGCCGCTCGTCGGTTTCACAGCGTAGGGATGGCTTTCTGATCCGACGAATGATGCGGAGATCTGGGAGGAGGGGATGCCCGAGAGGGCGATAGCCTGTGTGCCCGCTTCGAAGGCGAGGGTGAAGCTGTCCTCATTCGCTCCGGCGATTGCCTTTTCTTTCACGCCGAGTCCTCCGATGATTTCCTGCGGATCGCGGTTCCAGTGCATGGCGATTTCCTCCGTCGTGATGCGCTTGGATGGGATGTAGCGGCCGAAGGAGAGTATGGAGGAGAGGGGCATGTGCAGATGTTGTGCGCATTACGGATGCGCAGTCAAGCGGACGTCGCGTCCGTAATTGTCGGATCAAGACGGGCACGATGCCCGCTGGACTGCGTTTCCGAGAAACGCAGGACTTCTTTTTCGCTCTTCCACCGCCACTTCCATTCTCTGAATCCTGCGTATTCCGGATTACTCCAAGTGTACTCAATTGCATGCCGCAGCTCATCAGTATTCCTGATGAGGTGATCGTAGTTGTCTTCGCACCAAAATGATCCTGAGCGATTTAGATAGGCATTAGCTTCTTTGGCGGAGAATACTTTCCAGGAACGGACGATAGAAGTCAGCTTCATTCCGGGGAACGGCTTTACAACGATGTGAACGTGGTTTGGCATGATGCACCACGCGAAAAGCTTGTAGCGCTTATCTTCAAAGAATCGGAGAGCATTGGCGACGGTGTTAGCGACAAAGCCGTCTTTCAGCCAGCAGGCTCCGTAGCCATTGCGGAGAAATCGTTGGACAGATTCCCGTTGGAGACGGAGAAGCTCAAGGCGTTCGGGTGCCGATAGTGAGCGTTTTCTTTGACGAGCGCTTTCCTCGATATCCTGCCGTTCCAGAAGAATTTGTTCTCTTGTTTCCCGGGGAATTGAATCCACCAGCCGAAAACAGACTGCGTAGATACCGCCTTCTTTAGTCCAGTGCGGTAGGTATCGGCCGTGGTTCTTGATGATGGGCGGGGATTCCATGAGGGCGCTTATCCTATCACTTGTGCGGGCACGATGCCCGCAGGACTGCGTGTCCGAGACATGCAGAACGCTTCGCGAATCAATACACTTCCTTCAGGTAGCACTCTTCGCAATACACCACTTCCGGTCTTTCAGGCGCATACGTCGTCTCCATCTCCTTCCCGCATTTCCCGCACGGTCGGTTCCACAGTTTCGAAGGATTGCATGCGATACTCCTGCGTCTGCGGCGTTCATCCGGATGGATACGGGGGATTGGTAGAGGAACACTGCGATAGAATTCCAGCTCCTGCTTGGTGATGCGGAAGGGTCGTTTCGTATCTTCACACTCGACGGCCCAATTGATGATGTCGTCCGGGATTTCACTGATGCTGTCGGGCAGTTTGGAAGCGGGGATGAGCCGCTGCACTTTCAAGGTCTCTTCGGTGTGCTCCCTCCAGGACCAACCCCGCTTTTCCACTTCTTGCTCGGTCAGTGGGAAGTATTCCTGGGCGATCGTTTCGTTGTAGCCGAAAAGCGATAATTCAAAAGGAAAGAATTCTCCCCATTCCTTGGTCGCCATCATGTGGCCCGCGATCTTCGATGCCAGTCTGCCATATTCTTCTTCGGTGTATTGCTTGTTGAGGATGCAGAATTGTTTTCCGCGCAGCCCCTCACATCCGAAGCAGTCGCGGATGCCGAAGCAGTGGTCGCAGTAGGAGGAGCGCGAGGAGGAATTGCGGACTTTGGCGCAGAAGGTGAGTGCATAAAGATCTGCTCCGCAGCATTCGCACTCATAGAGGAGTGCGGCATTCTGCCCGTACTGATCCACGTCATAACTGTCCTCGCAGTTGGTGTAGAATCTTTCGCAGAATCGGCAGTCACGGGCCTGCTCTACATGGAAGGAATCGTGAACGTTCTGGCAGAAGTAGAGCTGGTCGCCACTCGTGTCTTCGTTCTGGTGTCCTTCGGTTGCGCGAACGAAGGAATTGCGAAAAAATTCTAATCCTTTCTCTCGCATGGACTCCAATGTTTGATACGATCCCGTCGGATATCTCTTCATGATTTTTTCATACTCCTCTTTGCTGTATTGCTTGTTCATGAAGCAGTTATTCTTGTTCACAAGATTTGTACAAAAAGCACACTCACTGCAGCCCATGCACCCTCGTAGGAACCATGAATTGTTACAGTTTCGGGAATTTTCCGAGAAGCGGACGTCATAGCAATTCCAGCAGTTGGTGCATTCGTAGCAGCGCTCTGAGTCATAGGTGTACAAACAGTCCACGAGGTTCTTGGACCGCTTGATGCCGACCGAGTACATGCAGTCCTCACAGAATGATGTGTGGAAGACGAGGTAGCAGTTCTTCAGGTAGCTCGCGTAGTTGATGTATTCCGAGTTCTCCAGTGTGTCGTAGGTCGTGGTGATGTTTGCCTGTGGGACGACACTGCGGAGTTCCTGAAATTGCTGGAAGAACGGTCGGGAAAAGTCGAAGTCCCGTCCGTACGACAGGGGATTCCACGCGTCCGACCACCAGACGGTGGCATGATAGACGGGGAACGGTGTTTCCGTGGGATAGCGAGACATCATCTCCTTCCCCGTCAGATCGCATTTCCGTTTCCATAGAGAATACATGTTCGCCTGAATGAGGCGTCGCTGCTTGCGGCAGTCCGGACAGAGGGTCGGTGAAGGGATCTGTGCCTTCTTCCCGGAAAAGATTGGCGAAACCTTGTCGTAGAAGGCGAGGTCGACGGGAGTGATATCGAAGGGCTGCTTACACCAGGAGTTGCGGCAGATATTAAGCATGTGGCTCAAGTGTACACCGTCATTCCCCCCTGTCTGAACCTTGATTAAAAGGATTGTAAGGATTTTCATGATTACTCCAATTAAGCGACATCAAGAGAATCTGTTAATCCTTTTTTATCAAGGTTCAGACAATGGTGAGTCGATCGTCGATGCTTATCTCCCCATCTCCTTATGCGCCTTTGCCAGCGTTCCGGTTGCCTGTGCAGCGAGGAGGGAGAGCTCGCCGGCAAGGACGGCAGCAGCGATTATTTCGGCGAGACGTTGCGGAGCGCATAGCGGATAGCGCATAGCGGATAGCTTTTCTGCGGTACCCAGAAGCAATTTGAGACACTGAGATTGTGCAGGAAGCGTCGTGCCTCCGCCACGAATACCTACGAGAATTGCCGGCAAATGGACGCTTATGCTCAAGCCTTCGAACTTTCCACTTTCATTTTTCATCTTTCCACTGACCGTCGTATCCGCCATCGATCCCTCCACGACATGTGCCGGGTCCTGTCCGGTTGCGAGGTACAGCGCGGCAATGATATTGGCGACATGCAGGTTTGCGCCGATGGCTCCAGCCAGTTTCGACCCGACTTCCAGTTTCGCCTTCGCGACTTCCAGGAGTTTCTCGGGAGTCGTTTTCAGGATGGTTTCGATGATAGAGGCAGGAATGGTCGCCTCCGCAGTTACTTCGTATCCTCGGCCTCGATCGTGTGTGCGCTGACTTGGCTTCTTGTCGCTATCCACATTCCCGGCGACGGTGATGAACTCCGCATCCAGTTCATCCGCCAGCCACGTGCCGATCGCCTGTGCTGCGATGGTCACCATGTTCATCCCCATCGCCTCACCGGTATCGCAGGAAATCGTGAGGAAGGTGTAGCCGTCGGCTTCGTCAATCTCATAGTTGAGGATCTTCAGGTGGTGGCTCGTCGCTTCGCCAATGGATTTCCATTGCTTAAAAGTTGCATCAATAGCTTTCCCGAACGTAGGACAGGAATGTTCCTGTCCTACGTTCTTTGCCATGGTGTACGATTGTGTATTCTTCGATTTCGGCTTCAGGACAAGCGAACGTGACATGCCATGGTAGATGGATTTGGTGAGAGCACCCCCCGAAACCTCCGAGAGGACTTTGCACCCCCGGTTCACACTCGCGACCAGTGCGCCCTCGGTGGTGGCGAGAGGAAGGTGGACGGTCGTCTTTTCACCATTGCTCAGAGTGATGGAAAGCGTCCCTGCATAGCCCACAGGAACGGGTACAGTGCCGAACATCTGCTCGCAGTTCTTCTCCTCCGCATGCCCGATGCGTCCCTCTTCCGTCGTGAGAAATGCGAGGTCGATGCCGAGTGCACGTTCGATGCGATTGCGTCGTTCGTTACACCGTTGGTGAGGAGTGATGTCGGGAGGGAGAGTGCGGAGATCCATGAATACAGTTTACTGGTTTTTGGTTTACTGGTTTACTGGTTTCATGGTTAATTCCACGAAAGTCACTGTTTCCGCTCCCGGCAAGCTCGTAGTCCTCGGCGATCATGCCGTGGTGTACGGTCATCCTGCGCTCGTCATGGCGGTGGGTCAACGCATGCGAGCGACGGCTGAACTGAGCGGAGAGCCGTTTTTAACACTTGATGCGCCGGATGTTGAAATTTTGAGTTATCGAAAGTCGCTGGATGATTTGGGTTCAGGTGAGATTCCAAAAGGTGCGAAGTCGGTGGAGTTTGCCGTACGTCGATTGTTCATTGATGGCATTTTGAAATCAGGAGTGACGGTACAGACGTCGTCGAAGTTCTCTGGCCAGTTCGGTTTCGGTTCTTCGGGAGCTTCTGCGGTGACGATTATTGCGGCTGTCTTTCAGCTCATTGATGGAATGATTGATCAGAGGAAAGTTTTCGATGTGGCAATGCAGAGTGTTCGGGATTCCGGTTCCACAGGGTCTGGTGTCGATCTGGCCGCGGCAGTCTACGGAGGTCTCGCGTACTTCATTACGGGTGGGAAGGTCATTGAACGTCTCAATGTTCCTGCTATGCATTTCGTGATCGGTTTCTCCGGTGTGAAGGTGGATACGGGAACGATCGTTGCCGAAGTGAAGGCGCGTGCTGATGAACAGCCGAAGTTGTATGACGGTTACTTCCGTTCGATTGGCGTATTGGTGGATGAAGGACGGAAGCTTGCGGAAGCCGGTGATCTTCGTGGGTTTGGGGAGGTGATGAATAGGAACCAGGATTTGCTCGAAGCGTTGGGCGTCGGCTCGGCGAAACTATCGGCGATGATCGAAGGAGCATGTGCGGGTGGGGCGCTGGGGGCGAAGATTTCGGGATCGGGGAAAGGGGATTGCATGATCGCGCTGTGTGAGAGCGATGCTATTCCGTCGGTGAGTACAGGGATTGCCGAAGCGGGAGGGCAGGTGATTGATGTTCCGTGTCTGGTAGAAGGACTGAGGCTGGAAAAATGAAAATGTCATGGTGAGCCCAGCCTGTGCTGAGCCGAGCCGAAGCATCGAACCATGACATTCCGAGAATGCAAATTTGTCGCAGTTCGACACGGCTCACTGTGACAAATTTGCTATCATCAAGACTGATTTCCGTATTTCATACATTTTTCCCATGAAAGCCACTGCCATCGCCTCACCGAATATCGCCTTCATCAAGTACATGGGGCGCAAGGATGAAGTTCTTCGTTTGCCCGAGAATGGCAGTATTTCGATGAATGTCAGTAATCTCCTCACGACGACGACGGTGGAGTTTGCCGAGCACTATGCCAAGGATGAGGTTCTGCTTGATGGTGAAACAGAAGAAGGCGAGGGGAGCAGGGTGGTCAAGCATCTTGATCGCATTCGGAAGCTCGCTGGCATACAGGCTTTCGCCAAAGTCGTCAGCAAGAATACTTTTCCGACGGGTACAGGTCTTTCCTCTTCCTCTTCCGGTTTTGCTGCGCTCACAGTGGCCGGTTCCGCTGCTGCCGGCTTGCAATTGCATGAACGAGAATTGTCGATTCTCGCCCGTCAGGGCTCCGGTTCCGCCTGCCGCTCCATTCCTGATGGCTTCGTGGAGTGGGTGGATGGCGCAACGAGTGAGGAATCCTACGCGAAGACTATTTTCCCCGCCGATCACTGGGATCTGGCTGACGTGGTGGCGATTGCCAGTACAGAGCGGAAGGCGATCTCCAGTTCCATCGCTCATTCCACTGTTGCCGATGGCCCGTACTACCGATCCCGGATAGCACGGATGCCGGGGAAGATTGTGCGGTGCAAAGAGCTGCTGGAGACAAAAGATTTCCGTGCGTTCGGAGAGCTGATCGAGGAAGAGGCGCTGGATCTCCATGTGATTTTCATGAGTGCCGGTATCATTTACCTCACGCCGCAGAGTCTGGAAATCATCAAGCGTGTGCCGTTCTGGAGGTCACAGGGATTGTCGGTGTATTTCACACTGAATACCGGACAAGACGTGCATTTGATCTGCGAGAGGGCGGATGCGGAGAGTGTTGTCGCCGAGCTTAAAAAGCTGTCGGTTGTCCGGGAGGTGATTGTGAGCGGGCCGGGGAGGGGAGCTAGAAAAATAGAAGAGCATTTATTCTAAGCATATGCAGTTGATTGTTCCAGCGGTGGGAGGGATAAACCCACGCCTTTAGGCGGCCCTTCAG
>JBAWYM010000021.1:0-27855 GCA_037143575.1 Candidatus Peregrinibacteria bacterium
CCTTTATTAAGTTCACTATAAGCCATTTAATGGCTCATTGGATAGTTTGGATGACGTTGAGAGTTGACGTGTGGGGATAGTAAGGTCAAGTTACATGTACTTTCTCACGAGATATATGAGCGCAAATCGTTTGGTAGGTACAGAAACACAAGAATTTGTGCCACGGAGGCTCAATAGAAATTTCGCTCAATATGTGGAGAGAAATACTCATCGTCTCCGACAATTCTTTCAAGTATGTCGTGTGGATACAGTCAAATGTCCAAATTGCCCCTTTTCTGATGATGATCGAGCCTCTTTCTTCGCTGATCCAAATTCCCCTCCCTTTATTAATTTGGCGGCGAACGGGACTCTTGCCGCTGACACTGATGCATCTGCTGTCTCTATATCCTCAGCCAGTCCTATTGATTCTCCGGATGCCGTTTTATCGGGGAATGTGGCTGGTGTTGATCCTGGCTCTCAGACATGTTCGAAGGCGCTGCCAGACCCCGATTTATTCTCTTCGGATGATCGTCAGGTTTCATTGCTCCCTACACATTTAGATTCGGCAGTGCGCACTCGGGCGAGGCAATGTAAGCAAAACTTAGAATTACTTCTCGCGGGTGATTTCGGTGAGGCGGAGATGGCCCGAGGAATAATGTGTGCAGAACTTCTCATCATGGATATACCTGCTGCAGATGCTCAGGAGAGCTATCGCATTGAGCTTGAAACTGCCTGTGCAGCCTTGCGTGGAAAAATTCAAGATATCCGTCCTGCTGGTAGCTTATCTTCAGTGTTATTCGTTAATCAGGCGTTGAAAGATTCTATTTTCAAAAAGCATAAGCTGGGGAAGTGGGCTGAGTAACAATTCGAAGCCGCATACTATTTCTAAGTTGTTGCCTCATACCACTTCGCGTTTGAAGAATTATCAATCCGTCGGAGTGTTCTATCTATAATTCTTTGGCTTTAGTAAGCGCTTCGCGGTATGTTTTGATGCAGTGACTCTGTTGTGGGTTAGTAACGTTTTAATTGCAGTTTGGTATCAGTCGTTACAGATGGCCAATGGATCATTCGTAATCTTCGTCCCATAGTGCACCGTTAGGTAGTACCGGCCTTGCATAGGGCTGATGGCGATTCCCAGTCCAATTTCCGAGAAAGCGTTATTGGCGAGACTGCGGTAGTGTGGGCCATTCGTCTGCTTCTCTGCGAGGAAAAAATTGTACGTTGAACGCATGGCGGCGATGAGTTTGGCGGTGCAATCTCCGGAGGTGCAGGAGTACGTTCCCCAGCCGATATTTTCGGTGAAGGTCTTGCCCTGCACATTGGCGAACTCCAGACCTTTGTCTGCAAACCAACGCTCGATCGCGGGGTAGTCGTAGTAGGGACTGCCGGGAGTGCGTTTGTGATCGATTGTCCCGCGCTTCACCGCGAAGGCCGACCAGTTCATGGCCGTTTCATTCAGGTAGTCATTGAGGACGTACGGCTGCAGCTTGAGGCGTTTGCGCAGGCGGTTATTCAACGCAAGCCAATTCGTTCGCACGCGGGCCATATCGACATGGGGCGGCGGGTCCGTTGTAAGCGAGAAGCACGTGGAAGAAGCTTCGGAGGTGAGGGGAGACAGCATGAGGAGGCCAATGATGAGACCTAGGCGCAGGGGAAATCGCATGGCGATATCGTAGCGATATGCGGAGAGATGACGTTGTTATGGTGGGGGGATGTCAATGGGAGATGGGGCGCAATACCTTCGTCCAGGTTCGTCGCTCACCATAAACTTCTCGTCCTGCCCTGAATAAGAAATGGTTTACCATGAGCGAGCCATGAACCAGAGCGAAGCGATCGGTTCATGACGAGTCGAATGGTGCCGTGGAGAGGACTCGAACCTCCACAACCTTGCGGTCGCTAGCCCCTCAAGCTAGTGCGTCTACCAATTCCGCCACCACGGCACGATGATGTGAATGACATCCGGATGAGTGTACCAAGGACTTCCCCATACACAATATCTTCGTGGAGATTTCGCGTTCCCCTGCATCTTGCGTCTTGTCCCTTGCTTCTTCCGTCATGGCACAAACCACACAATCGCCCCTGCCGCGACCGTCCCGAGGAATACCAGAATGAGGTGACGCTTGGCTGAGGCTGATCGCTGACCCTGGAGCACATTGAGGGCATATTCCAGCACCACGAAGGCCACGATGCCGCCGAAGCCGATGAGGGCGATCGCAGAAGGTTCCTGCTCGACTTTCCATTTGATGAGCATTCCATGCACGAAGCCCAGCGGCACGATGAACCACACGAGCGACTGCACGATCTTCCATTGGCTCTTGAGAATGCGAAATCCCCAGGCATTGGAGGTGAGGAGAATGAGGACCATGAGCACGGCGCCGACCGTTCCGGGCACATTGGCGTTGAAGAGCATGGCATTCCAGTTGATCATCGGGTAGCGCGAGAGGATCACAAAGAGGACGTGGAAAACGAAGACGAAACCGGTGACGATGCCGAGGTCTCTGCGGTACTTCACCAGCCTGCCGATGGTGATGCGGGTTTTCTCCAAGAAGCGAATTGGGAGCTTGCGGAGGTTATCGGGGATGAGCGTGAGGATGAGGAAGAACGTGCCGATCCCTGCACTGGCAGAGACGGGACTCGGGTCCTGGGAATCCTTGATTAGCAGAAGAAAGCCTCCGCTGATGAGGGTGAGGACGAGCCAGAGCCAGTTGTTGCGGGCGAGGCGTTGGAGGGTCATGGGGGAGGAGGGAAGGTACGCGCAGTGTACTCGAAGCCTGAAAGGTGCGGCAATGTCCGAGGACACTGAGGGGCCCGGGGCGAGCCCCTCAGGGTTTGGCTGTGGTGATCGATTGCAGATAGACAATGAGCGTTAAGCTCCATGCGTAATCGCTGCCTCGGCATCAGCTTTTTTTGATCGTGCCTTTTGCAGTTTTCTTTCAATACGATTATTTTGACAAGCCCTTTGCGATTCTTCAGGACTCATGGAGCTAGAGGAGAATATCACTGCAGCCCCGCTCTTTTTACGATGCTGTCTTTTCCTTTTCTCCTTGTATTCCTTGTATTGCAGGAGAGCTTCATTGCAGCAGCGAATATGTCTTTTGACGAATGGATCATGATCACGTTGTGCAGATATCTCCTGCAACAGACTACTAAAGATGTCATCGGTCACTCCTTGGATTATCCGATCTCGTAAGGGTAAGTCTGAAGAACGAAGATAACCAATGGGATTGTGGATAGTAGCATCTCCTGCTTCTGAAGAAACGTAAGATATTTCGGGATATCGGTAGAAGATTTTCGAAGCGACTAGGCCCAGGAGATGCTCCAACAATTTATAGCGGGTGATTGTTCGCTGGTTACCTATTTTCTGGTCTGACACCTGCTCAGTGGAGGCTTCCTCAGTGGTGACAGCTTCCTCAGTTTCTGCCGTCGGAGTGTCGTCTGTTGAGTCGAATGCGTGTGGCATGGGTGGGGGGGGTAGGGGGAGGGAATAGAAAAAGTTTTCCATTGAATATCAATCTGTGTTTTTGAGTAACTGCGCATACTTCTTCCGCGCCCAGAGCGCGTTGAAGGCCTTAATGACGGCGAGCACTCCGGCCCGTTCGGTGTCGGTATGTTCCGCGTGTGCGGTAACGCTGATGCCGTTGTGGAGCTGGGCGCAGGACACGTCTGGCGCTGCTGATCCCTGGTCTTTGTTGGCTGGCTTTATCGCTCCGCCGAAGTCTTCGATGGCGAGATTCGGAGTCAATTGCCGGAGAGCGTGGATGGTCGCATCGATGGCGGCACCTCCTGCGGGAATTCCCTTCAGGGTTTGCCCATCACTGGTATGGATCTCCACACTCTTATCGGGGTGGATGATCACGTCATCGGCAATGTACGGACCTCCCGTGAGCGCAATGATCGTCGGATCGTAAATGCGCTCCACGATTTCTCCTTCATCCAGGGAAGCTGTGCGCTGGTCGAATGCCTGTCTCATCCGTTTGGCGAATTCCTGGGTATCTTGGTTTCGGAAGGGCAACCCCATTTCCTCCAGGACCTGCATCAGCGTACTGCGCCCTGCCAATGCATTGAGAAAGAAGCTGGTGCGGGCGCCGTAGGTTTCTGGATTGTAGGCCGCATACATCGGTCTCGGATCACCGGCGAGACGCGCCTTGCGGATAGTATCCACATGGACGCCTGCGCATTGTTGATTGGACCTCTGCGATACAACCGGCGCTTCATCCGGGATTTCTCCATGGAATGCTTCGGCCGCAGCCTCTGCGAGTGCCACAAGGTTCTTGCGTTGCCAGGGATCGATGAGCTCAGCGCCGAGGCACTGCTCGAGGAACGCCCTCTGTGTATCGATCATCAGCAGGAATCCTTCCACAGAGGTATTGCCCAGTCGTTCGCCTCTTCCTGATGTCGTCACATCGATTTCGGTGGCTCCTCCTAGGACTGCTCCCATACTATTGGCCACCGCCATCGTGATGTCGTTGTGTCCATGGAAGGCGATGGTGACATGAGGGTATCCCGCTTCATCCAGGATTGTGCGGATCCAGTGGACGAACTCCGTAATGAGCCAGGGGTTGCTGATTCCCGCCGTATCCGGGAGATTGATGCAATCTACTCCGCTCTCCGCCGCTTTCAGGATCACCTTCTGGATGATCCATGGATCGGAGCGGGTCACGTCTTCCGGCGAATAGCGCAGATGGCACTCAGGATCAGCGTCTTTGATGAATTTGAATTCACGATCGATCGTCGGGAGAACGACTTTTTCGATGAACAATGCGAAATCCTGCCCGGACAATCCATGCTGTGCCTTCAGTCCATCGAATTTATAGGGATATTGGACTTGCGAATGGGACATGTAGGTATGCACTCCGCGATTGGGTGCGCTCCTCACACTCTGCATGGCCTGAACGATGTCCTCATGGACCAGCCGTGCGAACGCAGAAATGCGCGGGTGGATTCCGTATACCGATGTCTTGGGTAAGCTCATCGACCCGATGCGCTCCGCAATGGCGCGGATGTGGTTATTCTGCGCGGGAACATTGCCGGCTTCGATTCCCTGGATGCCGAATCGCACCAATTCCTGAGCGTATGCGACAGCTTCTTTCTCATCCGGTGGATGCTTTGCCGCCTGCGCTCCATCGCGCAGGCAGACCGCATTCATGAGGAGCTCCAGCTGTTTCGGCGGTGGTGCATAGGGCTTCTGCAAGAAGCACGATCGCACCTGTCGGTCGTCGATGGTAAACCCATTGGGTAGAATCAGAGGTGACATGATGGAAAGTGGAAAGATAAATAAAACTCCGCCACGGCACGTCACTTTCAAATGACGTGCCTCGCTGGGAAGGGAGGCACGTGTGTTCGGAGTATCAATCAGAACATCAACGCAGCGGCCCTTCCGTTATAAGGAGGAGAGTGAGGAGGGGCCGGAGGCTGAAGAATGAGCACGTCATTGTATTGGAAGAGTCCTTTTCGATTTCTGCGGCATATGAGGAGCCGTTATGCAGCCATAGAAAGAGTAGACATGATGCTTTCGCGAGCAGTTGAGCAGTTGCTTCTGAAGCGATCACAAATTTTCGAATCTTCGGAGGGGAGTCTTTTTGCAGCCATGACAATAGTAGAGGCCAAACCTTGCGCATCCATATTGGCTTGTTGCCATGCAGAGGCATTCTTAGCGATATAGGGAGCTTCAGCGTCGCGATCCATTACGAATTTTTCGTGGGTACTCATGGGAGAGGAGGGGAAGAGAGAAATATTGGCTTATAGGGAATAATTTTCAGCACGTCACGAAAAAACGTACCTCCGCTGGGAAGGAAGATCGGTGCGTTAGGTCCTTTTCTTACGCACACAACCTGCCTTCCGCCGTAAGGAGGAGGATGGCCAAGCCGAGGAAGAGACTCCTCTGGTGCATCGGGCAAATAGTAGGACAGTTTCGGGGAGTGTCAAGGAGGCGGAGGGGAAATTTGTCGCAGTTCGATCCTTCGTCCCAGCTCAGGACAGGCTCGCTCACTGTGACAAATTTCTTGGACTCATCATGACCAGGGAGAGGTTGTCGGCGGATCTTCTGCGTCAGTGTTTCATGCCGAACCAGAAAGAGTGTGTTCGATGGAAGGCGATGCTCTTTTCTGCCCTCATCCCCGCCTTCTCCCTCCTCATCATGGGCGTGTTGGGAACTTGCCATTCGTAGGGCATTTGGAGCAGGGAGAAGGGGTCTGTGTATGTTTTGTTTTTCTGAAAATAAAGCTCAGTGCACCAAAAACAAAAACACAAACAAATTCCCCCTCCTCAGGATTCCTTCGCGCTGAGCAGACGAAACGATGCCTCACGTGATGTGAGAGAGGAGGGGGTGAGGGGGAGGGAGAAGCAGAAACAGCACACAGCAAACATTCACTCTCCGTTCCCACCCGTTCTCCTTTTCCGGAGAAGGGAACTGTTCTGTTCTGTTTTTGCCTCATACATGTTCGTAATTCGTCTCATGAACGATCATTCGTCACTCCAGCAGGAAATCAGGTGATCCGAAATTTGTCCTCCTTCGACTCCGCTCAGGATGACAAATTTCTTGTCTACCACAACGCATCGATGAGCTCATACGTCTGTCCCTTCTCTGCGAACTTGAGGCTGCGTCGCTCATACTCGGTGATGAGCTTCTGGGGTACGTCGAGTGCCTGGAGAAGCGGAGAGATCCCCGTCTTCCACTGGAAGGTCGCCTTGCCCGCGTCCACCACGAACGGGATCGATCCGACGATTTGGAGATTGTCGAGAGGACCCTTCAGGATGCGTTGCTGTCCCTGGGGGACACCGTTCATGAAGTGCTGATCACGCCAGAGGGCGAACAGGAAGGTGCGCATATCTTCGTTCCTGATGCTTTGGAAATCTGTCTCCGAGAGCGTGTCCTTGAAGTACAATTGTGCGGCATTGGGGTCGATGAAGAATTGGGAGCGAAGGTCTTGTGCACGGGCTCCCTGGCCGATCACCGGTTCCAGGCGGGAGGAATCCACGCCATCGGTGTGCTTCGTGGTATAGAACGCGAGCGAGCCGAAGGGAACGTTCATGGTCCCCGTGTCATAGAAGCTCTGGAGGAGGACGATGTCGCCGGTCATGGAGACGAATGCGCGGTCGGTGAAGGTATCGCTGAGTACGGATGCGCGGTTCTCGGGGATGCGATAGATCACGGTTCCCGTGCGGTCACCATCCAGGACGCTGAAGAGGAGGGTGTCTTCGTCCAGGAAGGTCGGCGAGAAGTGTCGCTGCTGAGGGCTGAATGCGGGTACCGCGATCGTCACCGTCGTGTGAGTGAAGAGGTTGACGATAGTGATGTGCGGGGAGAGAGCGGAATCCAGGATCACGGCGGAGGTTTCGAAGGGGGAGATCCGGAGGATGCGCTGCTGCAGGGGAAGCGGATCGTTCGGTGCCGGTGGTCGTGCATGCGTGATGGACACTCCGAGGGGGACGGTGGTCGTGAGGTCACAGGGAACATGGCGGATGCGCAGGACCAGTTCGCCCTTCTGGACGTTCGTCGAGAGTTCGTAGTGATCACTGCGGGTGATGCTCGTCAGGAGTGCATCCTTGCTGGAGGGGATGACAAAATTCGCGGTACTCGATGTCCGCAGAACGCTCGTCCCTTCCGCAGTCCGCAGGGTGAACTGATCATCGCCGACGAGCTGCGGGGATTCGCTCTCTCTCCATGATTTCTGTGAGACCGTTCTGCGCGAAATGTAGCGCTTGGAAGGCGCGACGAGGTAGGTATCGGCAGTGTCGGTGCTTCCCAGAAGGAGAGAGGTGAGCACGGTGGTGTGTGATGGTGTGCGCTCCACGGCGGTGCGGGGGTCGCTCTGCAGGGCAAATAGCGCCAGAGCGTAGACCATGGATACGACGAGCGCGATTTCCAGGAGAGTGGAAGGGCTGCGAAGCGTCCTCAGGATCTGGCGAAAAGCCGATGCGGGAGAGAAGGTGATCACTGCGGGTGCGGGATGGTCGTCTGGAAGTTCGTGATGCGGACGTTGTCCGGTGGCGTGCGGACGGTCGCGCGGTTGCGCGTCCCGAGGATCAGCACTCCCTCGATGGCCAGAGGATTTCCGTCCAGTTTCTCGATGGTCAACCAGTGATCGCCGCGAGTGGCTTTCGCCGTTCCGAGGTGGATGTAATCGAAGTGATCGCTGATGGCCGCGATGCTCTTGGGAATGAGCGGCGAGAGCTCGGCGATGGATGTGTTTGCGATGGACACGGTTTTCTGCGGACCGAAGACCACACTCTCGGGAGTGGCGTAGCTCGTGGAGGTCTCGGCCTGGGCGATGGTGCGCGACTGTGGTGCACTCGTGCCCAGCTGCCAGGTGAGTGCATGACGGGTGGCGGCAGCGCGCAGATAGACATCGACGGTGTCCTCTTCTGCGATGGTCACCGGGAAGCGAATGGTCGTCGGTTTGGGGAGAGCGACGAAGGTGGAGGTGAGGGTGTCGTAGGGCCCCGGCATCACGATATTCGTCGTGTTGTAGCGGCTGGGGGTGAAGAGGTTGAGCATCGGGAAGATCGTGCCGAAGAAGGATGTCGAGGGAATGTGATCGGGGTTGAATGCGAAGCTCGTCTGATCGGGCCGTACGAAATTCTGAGGATGTGTCCGGGCGTAGAGATCGAGGAGAGATTTGTCGATATCCTCTGCGATGAGCTCGGTCTGCACGGTGGGATCGATGGGCTCCCCGGGGGCGAGGAAGTGACGGGTCTTGGTGAGGGACAAGTCCGTTTCCTGCAGGCAGATGTAGGAGGACCAGGAGAGATTGAGAATGCTTTGTTTCGCATTGCTATCCTGCGGATCGATGAATTCGTAGAGGGTATAGCGGTCGTTCTCGGTGAGGAGCTTGAAGAATGTCGGCATGTTCTTCGGCTGGTGCTCGATGGTTCGCTCGATCGGGCCGAAATACGCAGGGTCTCCGCTGCGGCCGGGCATGAGCTCCTTGTTCACGATGAGGTAGCGGATCTGGAGATTGCGGAAGGCATTGACCCACCAGTGCTCACCACGTTGCATGGCTGCCATCATGAGGAAGAATTCCTTCTTGTTGCCCATATCGCCGGTGAGGCCGTAGTAGTAGCTCGGCTGATCGAGGAAGTAGAGGAAGAACTTATCGATGAATTTGTGGTCGATGCCGTTGCTATCCTCGACGAAGCGTGGTGTTTCGCTTGGGGGGAGAACCACAGTGCGCCCAGGTCCGTTTTCAAGAAGTTTTTGTTTGATCATTCGTAATGGAGCCACCGGATAGGGAGCGAGGAGGCCGCCGAAATCGCCGGAGAGGAGGCTCGCTCGCGACTCCCAGGGAGACAGGACAGGAATGAAGAAGAGCACGATGAAGAGCAGAGTGAAGATCGATTGTGTGAACGAACGGCGAAAGAGCGTCGGCCAGCGATCAGCGACTATGCAGATGCGCAGTTCCGTCATTGCGATTCCCAGAGGCAGGAGAATGGTCAGGACCGCAAACCCGATGAATTGGAAGCGGTCCGGGGAGCGCAATACATTGATCACTGCTGCCAGAGCATTGCCGAAGAGATCCGCGAAGCGACCGGGGGAAGCGTAGAGGACGTTGTAGAGTGCCGCGAGGACGACGTGGAATGTCGGAACGTTCCCGGATGCCGGATAGCCGAGACTGCTCCAGGGGGAGAAGAGCAGCAGGGAGAAGAGCAGGAAGAGCAGGACGCGTATGCGGCGTTCCACCGTCATCATTCCCTTGATCGCCAGTACGGGAAGGAGGGCGAGTAACATGTAGAAGATTTTTCCCAGATGCGGAGTGACACCGATGTAGCCGCCGCGCACGAAGTTGTCCGTGGCTGAGCTCATGTCGAGCGAGAGCTGATGGAGGAGCGGCAGGGAAGCAGCCTTGATGGAGAGATAGGTATCCGGAACGGTATCGGCGAGGTTCGTGATGCCACGGAGCACGAAGAATTTCACGAAGAGAGCGTAGGGAATGAGCGTCAGGAAGATTAAAAATACTGCGGCGATGCAGAGGCGGGGGAAGAGGGAGAGTGACACAGGGGCCATTGCGTCATGGTCCATTTTCGTGGCGGGCCGCAGGAAGCGCAGGAGGATCACACTCCCGATACAGAACAATCCCGTGACGATGCCGTAGAGCAGCAGGAAGTGCACCGCAGGATTGAGGAGGGTGAGGATACTGGCAGCAGCCAGCCATCGCACGGGGCGGCGGCTGAGGAAAAGACCATGGAGGAGGAGGACGATGGCAATGGCGAAGAGGTGGAAGCCCAGGAGCAGGGTGTAGAAGTGCGTGATCTTCGCCTGGAGGATGATGAGGTGGAGGAGGAGGACTCCCAGAGCTGCACCGCGGATGAGAACGGGGGGAGCGGTTGCAGGAGAGAGCCGGCAGAGGAAGAGGCTGATGACGACGAAGAGCAGGAATGCCCCGAGGAGTGGAGCGAGCACGATCGCGAAGGGGAGCACCTGATAGTGCCGCATCCAGGTCGTGAGGAACGAGTAGCGGACACGGAATTCCACGCCGTGCGTGAGCTCGCTGAATCCTCCGAAGACCTGGTCGATCAGCTGTGACTGCGTGTCGAAGAACGGGACCAGCTCACTGGTCGAGAGAATGGTTCTTCCGGTGAGGAGGTCCGGGAGCGAGGAGAGCACACCCCGAAAGAGGAAGAGATGCACCGCGAGGTAGCCGAGAAAGGCGATGACGTAGAGTCGGCGATGGGTCCGGAAATGCGTACGAATGGATTCCGGCTTCTTTCCCTCCGGAAGTGCAAATGTCGGTGCCGGTGGGAGGGCTAACGTTACAGGTTCCGCTGGCAGGAGAAGGACCGGAGGTTCAGCGGCGAGCTCCAAAACAGTTTGAGCCGAGGGCAGGGAAAGTTCTGCCGCAGGTTGTTCAGCGGAGAGTAATTCCGCCGCAGCAGACGGACATGTGAGGAGCTCTGCAGGCTGAGGAGCATCCAGCATTGCTTCTCCGGTGCCGATGGGGAGATCAGCGGATTCCATTTTGTGAGTGATGGGAATGGTGCTGGAGCAGAGCAGCAGGGGACGACATCGTTGGATGGATGATCGATGCTTCGTCTTTTTCGGTGAGGGCTGTTGCCATCGAGAGGTGTTCGCCCCGTGCGATGGCTGTGAGGATGCGTGCATTGATCGCAGATCGCGCATGGAGTTTGAGGGCCTGGGCACGAAGGTGTGTGCGGATGTCCGCTGCGTGCTCCTCCAGATTTCGCTGCAGCGCGAGGAGTTTTTCCGGTGTGAACGACGCATCGAGCGCGATGCCGAACTCTTCGTAGTCGATTTCCCGCAGGAAATTGCGCACCTTCACGTCGTAGACGAGGGCAATGAACGGCACGGCGTAGAGGGTCGCGAGGATGAGGGAATGCAGGCGCATGCCCCAGAGGACGTCGAGAGAGGGAAGAATTTCCAGGATGTTGTCTGCCGAGACTTCATCGACCATGCGGCAACGATGTTTTTGGGAAATTCCGGAGAAGATGTCGCTGCTCATGTGCAGATCGTTTTGCTGTGCGGAACTTTTCTGAAAGGGAAGGAGAGATACGGTGTGATCCGGATATTCCCCCAGAAATTCGTCAGCAGCATGTCCGATGGTACGCACCACTGCGTGATACTGCTGTGGATGATCGATGGCGATGGCTGGAGCTATGCCGAGGTGCAGCATTTTTCGTTGAACTATTGGCTGTGAAGGTTCCGAGAGGAACGCCAGATCTGTGGAGAGGATGGAACGACCTTGTGGAGCGAGAGAAGATCCGAGCAGTGCACTCTCGCGGTCCCGGAAGGTGACGAGTGTCGCATGCTTGATGGTCCAGGCCGTCAGGAGACGTGCGAGGGGTGCGTCGATATTTCCAATGCCCACACCCAGGAACACCACGTCTTTCCTCAGGAGCCTTGCGAGCAGAGTGACCGCGGCGCATTGCAGGAGCAGGGCGGCGGGAAAGCGATCGCGGTACTTGGTGAGGAGCTTGAATTGGTCGCCTCCTCCGATGACGATGGTTCTTGCGCGCATTATCGTGAGGATTTGTCGAAGGAAACCTCGGTGGCTCCCGATGGTTTGCACGTCATGCTCTTGTTCTGTGCGGACAGGATCCGTGGATGCGACGACGCAAGAATCGCGGGGCAGCAGTCGCAGGCATTCCGATAGCAGGAGATCATCTCCGAGATTGCACTGTCCGTAGGCACCGAGGAGGAGGATGCGCGGACGAGTGCGGGCTCTGCGGATGGCGGTGTCGTAGAGCAGGGTCGTTTCTTCACCGACGCGTTTCCATGTGCGTTCATGGCGGAGATGGGCTGTTGCGAGGGTGAGCTGCGATCTCTCCTGTGCAGTGGATCGAGAAAATGCTGCGAGTTTTTCACAGAGCGACACCGTCGTGAGGGAAAAGAGGAGCTCGGGAAAGGCGACAATGGGGCGCAGCTTCTCCGATGCCAGGAAGGGCTTGCCAGCGCCGATGGCATACGAGAGTGGGCCGCTCTGTCCGAAGCAGGTTCTGTACGGGAGGACGAGGCAGTCGATGGCGGCAAAGAACGCCCCGACGTCACCATCGGCGACCCCTCCGATCCAATGAACATTCCGGATGCCTCTCGCCCGATGTTCTGTTTTCCGGAAGAATCGTCGATAGCGAGAGTTTCCCTGATGGCTCGGAGATGCAGATCCGTTGATGAGGAGGTGATCATGGGGATGGGTCTGCCGATGTTCCTCGAACGCGGAGAGCAGGAGATCGATGCCTTTGTATCCGCTCACATAGCCGAAGAATCCGAAGATCGTGTCGGCATGCGCAGGGATGCCGAATTGCGCATGCAGGGCTGCAGGATTCTTCGTCGAGAAGAGCGTGGGATCGGCGACCCCGTGCGGGATGACACGGATCTTTTCGGGCGGGATCCCATAGGATGCTGCGAGGATCGTTCGGAACCCCTCTTCGTGGACCACCAGAGTTCCCGCGAGGATCCCCATCAGTCTGTAGAATACGCGGTATCCGAAACGGATGAACATCGGAGGGAGTGCAGAATGATTCATCCTGGCGAAGGCCCTGTCGATCTGCTCCGGTCGCACGATGTGGTGGAGGGTCGTGATGGGAATCGTGAAGAAGCGCAGCAGCCCGACGAAGAGCGGGAAGAGCACGAGCGTTTCCCCGTTTCCGTAGAGGAATGTTTCGTGCTGGATATGCACAACCGCGAATTTTCCATGGAGGATGGATCGAAACAGAGAAGGGAGACTCAGGAGTCCGGTTCGAAAACATCGTCGAATTTCGATGGTTATGGGATGTATGGGATCGGAGTGCGTGGTATGGGAAATGACTGCATGTCGTTCATGTTTCCGGACATTGGTCAGAACAGTGACGGAAGCATTCTTCGTGAAATGCTCCGGAAAATGGGAGAGGAGATGATGGGCATACGCGCCCAGCGCATGGGCCTCGGATGCTGTCCGGTCTTTCTCGTAATACGGTGCGACGAGGGCAAAGCGCATCGGGGAGAGATGTGAGTGTGAGAAATCCTCTTATTTTACCTTATACAAGCCTTTTTCGCAATCATTTACAGAGCGGTATTGTCTGTTTGTACAAAAGAAAAAAACCAACAAAACAGTTCCCCTCGCCTACCGCAGCAGGAGAGGGGCTAGGGGTGAGGTAGTAGGAGGCGATTACGGATCTGCAGCAACCATCAGAATGTAGATATTTTCACAAGAGTCATTCTTTCCAGTTGAAGGGTGTCATATGAAATTCAAATAGTTATAGAAGCTTCGCCGTTGCACCCCTCACCCTACCCCTTCGGCAAGCTCAGGGCAGGCTCTCTCCCCCTGCGGGAGGAGAGGACACAAGGAAAAGCTCCGGTTTACTCTGATTGAAGGAATGGCCGAATGTTCATGATGTTGTAAGATTTCTTATCATGACCCTGATTGACCAATCTTAACGGAAATCGCCCGATACAAATCCCCTTTGGTGATTTCTCGATCGAGTATTGCGAATGATGGTGGAAGGGTACTGAGGCGCTTGAGGAGGTTCACACGAGTCGTACGCTGCGCTGCAGATTCATCCTGTTCTCGCTGAGCAACGGATCCTGTGAGCCATAGCACCACTTGGCGGAAGGTGATTTTCTCTCCCTGCGATGCCGAATAGCCGAAATATTTTTTCACCATCAGCAGATCATGGGCATCGAGGGATTTGTCGGGAGCAACAGAATAGCGAGAGACGATCGATTTTGCCGAACGGTAGGGGATCTGCATACTGGGGGAAAGATCACGATGCAGGAGCAGGTATTGCACTCCTTTCGCGAGGAGGGGATCACTGGCAGTGCCGGTGATCGGGAAGATGGGGAATTCCTTATGGATCAGGAATGCGCGAAAAGCCTGCACAGCGGATGGTGAGAGATGCTGTGGATCCGATTGCTGTTGCAGGCAATAGCTCAGGAGCGCGCCGACGGATTGTCCGATAGCGAGCTCATTGGAGTGGATGCGCAGTGCGCTATTCGCGATCTGCGTCGCGCCGATATTCAGAGAGGCGGCGTACAGCGTATTTCCGTTTTTCGGCAGAAGGGCTCCCAGGCGAATCTGTGATGGTCGCGAAGTGAGGATGCGATCAGTGGAAAGAAGAGTCGTGCCGTCGAGGAGGCTCAGGTCGGTCATGGATTTGAGAAAGGGCTTCCAGTCGAGGAAGTACTCCAGTGGGTCGAAGAATGTATGGATATCCATGAGGTACTGCACCGGCAGGAGCCCGTCTTCGGGAAACACGGGTGTTGCGTGTGAGGAGCAGACATCTGCTCTTCCAGGGACCGGAGAGCATGCATCTTTTGCGCAGGCGGGATCCGTACAGGCGAGGAGTGGTATGCGCAGATCATTCTCCGTCATCGGAGATACAGACGGCAATCGTCGGCCTTCGCGGATATACAGAGCGGGAGGGAAGAGTGAGAGCGGATCGGAGAAGAGGCCGATGACCTTCTGCGCCCGTGCTGTGGTGCAGGTGAAGGCAGACGGGTCACACCCCAGCCCCCTCGCATCTCCGCGGTAATCGTTCTGCATCCAGTAGGCGTAGGAGAGGGAGAGATCTTCCGCGCGTTTCTGCAGAGCATCCGTGTCCAGATCATCGGGCATGACGGGAGCCAGATCATTGCTGGGGTTCACGATGAGAGCGATTCCCTGGGAATCATTCGCGACCGGCAGTCTCGGGAGCAGCCGCAGGACCGAAGACTCCAAGAGATGTTCCCCCGACACGATATTGCGAAATTGAAACAGGGGGACGTGCAGAGATGTTCCCGTTCCCATGAGGGGATGCGCATTCATCGAGAAGGACCAGGACGAGGTGAGCGGGGGAATATCCTCGTAGAAGGTGATCGTACCAGACGCGGTGAGCTTCGTTGTGGGAAGCCGTACGGTGAGGGTGCCACCTTTCTGCGCAAAGGAGTGGCTCGTGACAGCGGAATTCCAAGCGACAGAAAGCGGCAGCGATTCTGCGCTATCAGCGCCATCCGGGGTCAGGGTGAGAGCGGAGAGCGCAGCGAATTCTCCTCCGGATACCACTGCCCTAAACAGGCCCGGGGGGAGCTCTTTTATCCGCATATCTGCTTTCGCTTCGTCTGATCTCACGGGGAATGTCCAGGTCGGCACCGACAGATTGGGGATCGCGAGCATCTCCACTGCCGGCGCTGAGGCCGTGAGCTTGGTGAGGGCATCCAGATACACTTTTCCGGCGTATTGAAAATTCTGTTCATTCGCACTTGTGGGCATAGAGAATGCCGCGAGATCTTCTTTCAGTGTTCCTCGTTCACTCGTGAGCGATACCGTCGATTCTTTGGGTGCTCGCAGCCAGAGATCGTAGATGCCGGCGAAGTCGGGAGCGCTGAGCGTGCGTGGCTCAGAGCGACCTCTCCAAAGAAGATTGCTCTTCTGGAGGGGTGTGGTCGTCCATCGGAAGGGAATCCATGGGTCCTGCGCAGTGAGCCCCATGCGCACGCGGTAGATTGTGTCTGATTGGAGCGGAGCGACGAAGAGTGGAAGGGGATTACGGGAAACATTGTGGAGGATTTGCATGGTTGTCTTGATCGGTGCGTTGTTGGTGACATCGAAAAGCTCGAATCCGAACCAGAGATTTTCTAGGCCATCCATCGCGAATAGATGAGTACCGCTTTCTGTGGAGGTGAAGGTCCATTCCTTCACCGGACGAGAGACGGAGGAGAAGATACTGGCAGCCTTCGCTTCTTCGACGGGGATCATCGTCTCGGGAGAATCTCCCTCGAAGGAGAGTGCGCTCGGAGAGGCTGCAGCAGAGGGCGTGAGGAGGACGGAGGATAGGAGCGACGGGAGAATGTTCTGGAAGATCATGCTGCCGTTTAGGTCTAAGGGAATCGATTCAGCGCTATACGTGGAGAGCCCTGTCATCTTCGCTTCCACTTGCGATCCATCCACAGAGAATCGCACGGTGTCCGTCGTGAGCGGGGCACGCGTGGTGATGGTGATCGTCGCTTGCACATACTTCAGTCCGCTCCGCGCATACGAGAGGGTCTTCTCCTGAGGGTTGGAAATGATGACGGGAGGTTCATGAATATTCTTCGCCACAAGGATTACGCCTTCTATGGCTGAAGAGGGTGTGAGGGATGTGAGAGTGATCCTTGTAGGCGAGGAACGAGTGAATGCGAAGGTTCCCATTTTCACAAAGTTCTCTGTTGCTGATGTGAGGATATCGGTATTGATGGGGGATGAACCCCAGAGTTCGGTGGAGAGAGAAGTCTGGAAGGAGTTCTTTCCTTGGTTGATGAAGAATACGTCGTAGATATCGTCGAAGTCCGGAGCAATGAGTATTGTTGCGGTGCATCCTGCCCGATTTGCCTCGAAGGTTTCTGCACCCCGTATAAAAGACTTTTTGGCAGAGGGGAGCCAACAATCTGCAAGAGCTTTGCTTACTGGATAGAACGTGCCCGGGTATCCTTTATCGAGCATTGCGAAGGGCGCTGAGACGGCCTGCACACGGTTACTCAGACCCGTGATGACTTTGCCATCGATGGTGCATCCGTCCACGAGGCAGTCGCGCACCTGCCTCGGGAGAGCACTCGGTTCCTTCGTGTCTTCCTGTGTATCGAAGCCTACGGCGGTCTCTACTCCGGCTTTCTTGAGCACTTTTCCTGTCTCCGTCCCATCCACCATGTAGCGGAAGGCAATGGTTTTCGTCATGCCACTTTTCTTTTCGCGGAGTGTTGCACTCACAAACTTTCCGAGCCAATTTTTGTGCACGGCCACCAGTTCGTTTTCGGTGAGGAGCGTGATGAGAGGATTGCTGTGGATACGGGCGAGGAAGAATTCTTCGATGTCAGAAGGAAGCGTGGATACCGTTCCATTTTTTGATGACCCGAGTCCGAAGTGAGAACCGCTTACGGTGCCATATTTCTTCTGGAGGAATGCCTGCAAATCGCCGTAGAGACCAAAGTTCTGCCAATCGGTATTACTGTCATCGAAAGCGCTCATTCCGGCTTCCACGGCCTGTCCGCCGATCATGGAGGAATCCGTTGCCAGGATGATTGAGGAACCATTTTCCGCAGCGGTGATGGCAGCACTCGTTCCTCCGAGGCTGGAGCCGTAGATGAGGATGTCGGTGGAGAGTGTGGGGTTGCCGGGGCTGGTGAGGAATACGAAGACTAATCCAGCTCCTCCGATGAGGCCGCTGACTGCGATAAGTATAATCGTTGATTTTCGAAGCCACTGCATCGTGGAACAGTGTAGCGCATCATTTGTCGTACCGAGACCCGCGATTTCTGGGGATCATGTGGTGTTTACTTCGTACTCGCAAATGTCGTGGTTTTCCGGGCGAATTTGTCCTTTTTTTGCGTGGAGTGCAGGACGACGGACATTCCATTGACGGTCACGGTACCTGTTGCATCGCAGAGTACGACCAGGTTGTTCGCTGGGGCGGCAGGTTTGTTGGGACCGGCCATTGCAACAGCAACGACTGGTTGGTTCGGACCGTTGTGCTGAGGGGCGGGTTGATTGGGCCCCTGTCCGGGGATGAAGAGCCCGGTACTGTTCGGCGGAATACCTGTGAGGAACCGGAGAGTGAGCGGAGGAGGCAGAGTGGCCGGTCTGGGCGTGATATCCGTGATTTCGCATCGCAGCGTCGTCATCGCTGGCGTGGGAGTAAGTGTCCCGGTAATGGAGAATGTTCCCTCGTGAGGCAGCCATGGTTCGCCGGAGGGGATGGCATCTTTTTGAGGAGAGGCATTGACGGAGCTGACAGGAGTCGTTCGAACACTCCTCCCGTTGCGGCCTACCATTCCAGTATCCGGAGCCCCTAACCCCTGATGGATACTGCTCCCGTTGAGAGGGAAGCCGTGCTGATAGGCTGTGATAGCAGCATTTCCGTCGCCGATACCTTTTTGGCGGTAAGCCTTGTCCCATGCTCCATCGATTCCCAAATTTATCACACCTTTTGGCCCTTGGAAACCTTGGATGATGCCTCCTCCAAGCCTGGCATAGGCGTCTCCGAACTTTAAGCCTTCAGGAGATTTCGAAAAAGACGTTGTCTGTGTGTACCCTCCTCCCTTTTGGACATGACCTATCAATTCCGTCGGAGCGGGGAATTCCACCCCGATAATCCATGGGCCTCCCGGGGCGATAATTTTTCCTTCTAGAGGCTTCACATTATCCGGGCCTCCCAGGACGGGTTTGCCTGTCTGGAAGGCGGGAAGAAGATCGACTTTGAGGTCCCCGTTTTCGAGAAGTTCCCAGTTTTGCATCATCACCTGTGTAATCTGCTGTGCAGATGCCGCAACTTCTTCGGATTTCGCATGTGTTGTGAGGAATTTCTGCTCCGTATCTGTGCTTGCTGCAATCTGCTCCAGTTGGGGGATCAGGTCTGCGACAAGATTGCTGATGAATTCAGTGCAACCAGGCATTTTCGATACTGCTGACCACTGCTCTCTATCCTTCTGAAGTCCGCTGGCACTGAAGGATGTGAGATGGCCCAACGTTTGGGTTGCGAGGTTTTGGGTTTGCTGAAGTACGGCATTCCCCTGGCCGTTGGTCTTACTCATTCTGTCTAAAACCGGATACAAACGACCCTGCCTAAGTAAATCCATCGTATTGACGCTTGTCTTTTTTTCCAGTTCAGGATTAAGCGAAGAAGCATGGTCCTTGAGTAATCTCTGGGCTGCAGGTGTGATACTGGCTGCCGTGTTCTTACGCGTTTCTGGAGATGCGGAGCCGAGAGCGCCTGCGTATCCTTTGATGAATTTCTGTCCTGTAGGCTGTGTAGAGTTCGCGAACACTGATCGGGAGTTCTGCAGTAAACCTACGGCTGACAATGCTGAGGTCGCATTGCCGGGAGGAAGGCCATGTACAGATGCAAATGCTGTATGGATTTTTTGGAGCAACTCACCACTGAGGAGACCTTGTGGAGGAACTTTCTGGCTGCAGGCCCAAGTGTGGACAGCGGCAAGTCCTGCCTGTCTCTGGCGGGGAGTAAGGCCATTCTTTTTGTCCATAATGCGATCGACCATCACGTCGGCAAGGATGGGATGGTGCGAAAGCAGCGCTCCTAATTTTTCACTGTTGATGCTTTCGATAAGCTTCGCCGATGTCGCATCGAGAGTCTGCTGTGGATCGCTCGTTGTTCCTAATAATGAATCCAAGTTATCCCGCTGCGGCTGTGGTTGTATAGGACTATGGACACCTGATTTCATCGCCACTTGTCGGGGCTCTCCTCCCCGAATTTCATCTCCCATTATCAATGCAAGAGCTGCGGTACTTGTAGCAAGAAATGACCGTCGATCCAATGGTCGTGCAGCTCGGGGTGCAGTTCCATGAACTTCTGTGTCGAGCCCCTCATTTTCAGTTCTTTCTGACATATTCCAGAGAAGGAGAATGTAAGAAAACTTATGAATGATATGTAAGAATACTAACATTATTTTATTGCAAGTCAAGATATCGCACAATGCCTTGCGGCAAGTGCAACAGAACTTTTCCGGATTGCACACACGACGTAAAAAACACTCATACCACTTCGCGTTTTAAACATTCTAAATACGTCCGGTGTCATCAAAGGTATTTCTTGGCTTGAGTAAACGCTTCGCGGTATTCATAGCACCCTTGTTTGCTCCGAGGAATGGAGAATGTCTCCATTGCAAATTGGTATCAATACGCATTACGTTCCCATCTTCTGCAATTCCTCCTCTCTGATCACCTTCACCCCCAGCTTCTCGGCCTCCTTCAGTTTACTCCCCGCCTCAGCCCCCGCCACGAGGTAGTCCGTCTTCTTGCTCACCGACCCGCTCACCGTTCCGCCGCGCTCTTTGATGAAGGATTTGGCTTCCTCCCGACTCATGGTGGGGAGCGTTCCCGTGAGGACGAAGGTCTTGCCGGCGAAGATCTGCGGAGCCGTACTTCCCTCCGGCCGCAGTGCCACCATGCCGGCCTCGCCGAATTTTTCGAGCAGTGCGCGGCT
This sequence comes from Candidatus Peregrinibacteria bacterium, assembly GCA_037143575.1. GTDB lineage: Bacteria > Patescibacteriota > Gracilibacteria > Peribacterales > Peribacteraceae > JBAWYM01. The sequence goes on from JBAWYM010000021.1 coordinate 20,359, forward strand.
TCCTTCTTCGGCGATCCACTCCACCACAGCCGATGCCACCACCGGGCCGACGCCATCGATTGCAGAGAGCTCCTCCAGCGTCGCAGTGCGCAGTGTCGTCTCCAGATCGTCCATCGCTACGGCGTGGACCGTGATCTTCTGCTTCGCACCGGCATCGAAGAGCGATGTCTGGGGTCCGATGGGATCACTGCGTTCGATCGTCCGTTCCTGTGTTTTCCACGGGAGTCGGCGCGCGAGGATTTCTGCAGTCTCCCGTCCGATGTGGCGGATGCCGAGGGCGAAGAGGAAGCGTTCGAGCGGGATGACTTTGGCATCCGCGATCGCCTCCAGGAGGTTCCCGATTTTCTTCTCTTTAAACGACGGCAGACCCGTGAGATCCTCGAAGGTGAGGAAGAAGAGATCCCCCGGATCGGTAATCAATTTTTCTTCGAGCAGGAGCTCCACCGTTTCCTTTCCCAGTCCCTCGATATTCATCGCATGGCGCGAGGCGAAGTGCTCGATCCGCTCCTGGCGCATTGCGGCGCAGTTCGGGTTTGCACAGCGGTGGACCACTTCCCCTTCTGGCCGTTCCAAAGCGAATCCGCAGCTGGGGCAGTGGGTGGGGAAGAGGAAGGGCTTGGAGGCCTTTGGGCGCAGATTCTTCAATACATCGATGACCTCGGGAATAACGTCACCGGCTTTGCGGACAATCACGGTGTCGCCGATGCGCACATCGAGGCGCGCGATTTCATCGGCATTGTGAAGAGTTGCCCGCGAGACCGTTGATCCCGCGAGCAAAGTTGGCGTGAGGTGTGCGACGGGGGTGATGGCTCCGGTCCGTCCCACCTGCAGCTGGATTTCCAATACCTGAGCGGGCTTCTCCTCTGCAGGGAACTTCCAAGCGCGAGCCCAGCGCGGAGCCTTGGCCGTGGAGCCGAGGTCGCGCTGGAGACGGCGATCATTCACCTTGATGACGACGCCATCGATGTCGAAGGGAAGTGCTTCGCGTTCCTTGCCCCACTGGCCGAAGATCATTTCGATATCTTCAGGCGTTTCGCACAATCGGAAATCCGGATGTACTGGGAAGTCCGCACGCTGCAGAAATTCCATGAGCTCTTTCTGTGTTTCTATCCCCAGCACATCCGCTCCGTCCAGCGCGTAGCAGAAGAGGCGCAGCTCTCGCGAGGCGGCGACGGCGGGGTCCAATTGCCGGACTGATCCTGCGGCGGCATTGCGGGGATTGGCGAAGCGCTCGCTGTCCGGGAGATCCTTGTTGATCTTTGCGAGCGCAGCCTTGGTCATGTACACCTCTCCGCCTATTTCCAGGAAGCGTGGAAGATGCTTCGTTTCCGTTATAGTGAATTGCAGTGGTAGCGCTTCAATCGTCCGGACAGTATGCGTCACATCTTCCCCTTCGGTGCCGTCTCCACGGGTGAGGGCGCGCAGGAGTGCATAGGTTTGGGATCCTTCCTTCCGTTCGTAGACGAGGGAGATATTGAGCCCGTCGATCTTGAGCTCCACGATGCAGCTGAAGAGCTTCTTCTCTTCCCCGAGAGCCCGTCGCATCTGGTCGATCCAGTCATCGATTTCCGCTCGCGAGAAGGCATCGGTGAGCGATTGCTTGATGGAAAGGTGCCGGACTTTGGGCAGTCTTCCATCCAGTGGCGATCCGACGCGCTGCGTGGGCGAATCGGGCGTGATGAGATCGGGATATTCCTGTTCGAGGATTTTCAGTTCTTGCTTGAGAGCATCACGGACATCTTCCGAAACCTCAGTATTATTCTCGATGAAGTACACACGATTGAGGCGGAAGATTTCTTCCTTGAGCTTGCCGATGCGTTCCGCAGCCTGAGGCTTGTCCATGGCGGGGATTGTAGGGGGATTGATGAGGCTGGAGAAGCTTGGAATAGGTTATAGAAGCCTGATAGGTTTAGCTAAAAAAATCCTATCTGGCGTCTCGATCCTCTTTCCATCGTCTCATACCTTTCCTTTCAAGCATCTCTAACCTCTGTTTCCTCTCAATCCTCACTATCTGTCAATTGCAATATCTGTGGGAACAGTAAAGATGCCGAGTCGTGATGATGGTTGATGACATTTTGGCGGCATTGGAGAAGCTCGACCGGCAGATGGTGCGTCTGATCGCGGATCGCCGTGAGCTCGTGGCCCAGATTCCGGGCGGACTTTCTGTAGATCAGGAACTCGAGATTATGAGCCTGTGGATTGACGAAGCGGTGGAGCGCGAGCTCGACGAAGCCTCGATGGAGAAGATGGGGAAGATCGTGAGCCAGATGTGTCGGAAGCGCGGGGAGTGACGGAGGTATGAGAGATTTGGAAGGCTCCACGATGACCTCGGGGCTTCCACCTTTGTTTTCAGAGCTATGGCGGACAAGTCGTGGGGCAGGACTTAGAAATGATGAGCAATAACAGAAAGTTTTTACCTCCTTTTTGTTATTGACAGAGTGAATCAAGTACTTAAAATGCCGCCAAAGTTACGTTTACTAATCATATTGTCGCTGAAATTACTTCTTTAATTCATTCTTCTAGTTCCGTTATGCGTAAACCATTAGTATTTATTACTGCTCTCATCATTACCTTGGCCTTGGCGCCTGCTCTCGTCAGCATCAATCCCAGTTACGCACAGTATGCAAACTTATCGTCCAACAATTCGAGCAGTTCCTCATACTCATACTCGAGTAATGCATCCAGTACGAGCGTGTCCAGCAGTTCCGATAGTTCGTCTTGGAGCACATCCAGTGCTGTTTCAAGTTCCTCGAGCGACAGTTCCTCGAGCGAATCCAGCAGCACATCGTCCAGCAGCTCATCATGTTCAGTAGATATGAGCAATGCCACTATCGAAGGCGAGTCACTCTCATCCAAGGTGGCCAGATTCCGTGGCAACGTACCGTCTCTCTGCAAAGGTCAGCATGCGGAACTCATTATTTCCACAGTTAACGGCAGTATGAGCCTTCCCAACAACAAAAAATGGATTGCGCAAAACATTGCCAGTCTTTCAGCGACACCATCAACGGCTTTCACGCTACAAGGAAAAATCGTTATCAAGGATGATGTATTAGGTACCGAACTCGGCTCCAAGAATGTGTCGATAACCATTACGCCACGCACGGCAATGACACTGTTCCTCACTCCCAAAGCAGGCGCAATCGAATGCAAATACGCGACCGGAGCCAAGCGTGGTCTTGTGAGTCTGACTATCACCAATTTTTTTGGATATTCTACGAAGGCTTACCTTCCCAACACGGCTGCCCTCGGCACATATTACACATTCAAAGGTCTATCATCGTGGGTCTCGTACTCTGTCACAGCAGAGACGGAGTTTGAGCTCAACCCCCAAGAATTCATCATCACCGAAACGATCACGAAGAGTGCAAAGCCAACACTATTTTAGGGTTTTAATGATCGAAGAACCGTTCTCAGCTGGGGACGGTTTTTCTTGAGGATCACCAATGAAACATTGTTCATGGGCAGTGATCGCTTACCGGAAAACGATGATTGACAGATGTAAATATGAGACTACAGTAGTAGAATGAGCATAGATCGGCTAAGTACTCATTGTGCACCGACTGATTTCTCTCGGAAGAATATTTTTTCTGCTGTTACTATGACAAGAAGAACGTGGCACCTCTTCCTCCTGTCGTCATTATTTGGCTGCGCACAACCAATTATCCCCAATCCGCCATCGGAAAAGCAAATATATGCTGCCAGAATACGTGAACTTGAAGAACGTGGCATCAATATCGCACCCGTCAATAATTTCACAATGAATGTGACGATCATCGCTACAGATAGCAAGAAACTTCCTTGGCAACTGAATGACATTTTCCTCACGGCGCAGCATTACAACGACATGCATCCCTCCAAGGATTACTTGCAAACGATCCTCGTACGCATTCCGAAAGGAAGCCTAACGGAAGCTGAAATCCATAATGCAAAACAGTCAGCACTCGTTACTGCGACAGCCTTTCGAGGCCGCTTTATCACAGAATTGAATGTATCCTTTGGTGAGTAATGTGCATTCAATGAATGCAGCAAAATTGCCGGCTGTAAAAAACATCAGTTCTGTGCTACAATATCAGGAAACACATGCCCCTCACCCCCGAATCTATCTTCGGCGAAGCTGTGAAGCGTAAGGCTTCTGATGTGCATATCGTCGTCGGTCAGCCGGTTCTCGTGCGCATCGATGGCGTTCTGAGCCCTCTCGGGAAGGACATCATCACCGCGGCGACCGCGCAGTCCTTCATGCAACAGATTCTCCGGAAGGAGGCGTGGGAGCGGTTTGAAAAAGAACGGGAGATCGATATTTCCTACGCTGCCAAAGATGGCGTGCGTTTCCGTGTGAACGGGCACTACGAGCGGGGCAATGTGGGAATGGTAGCCCGTCTGATCCCCGAGCAGATTCCGTCCCTAGAGGAGCTGGGGATCACAGACATCGCTGAGCACCTCTTCAACCGTCAGAGCGGGCTCATCCTCGTCACGGGTCCCACTGGTCATGGCAAATCTACGACTCTCGCTGCGATGCTCCGTCATATCAACGAGACACAGGCGCAGAGTATCGTTACCTTGGAAGATCCCATCGAATTTCTCTTTCCTTTCGGTCGCTCCGTCATCCGTCAACGCCAGTTTGGCGAGGATTTCCTCTCCTTCCCGGAAGCCCTCAAGCGCGTGCTCCGTCAGGACCCCAATATCGTGATGGTCGGCGAGATGCGCGATCTGGAGACCATCGCCGCAGCCCTCACGCTCGCAGAGACCGGCCACCTCATCCTCGCCACCCTGCACACGCCCAATACTGTCCAGACCATCGATCGCATCGTGGATGTCTTCCCGCCGCACCAGCAGGGCCAGATTCGCACCCAGCTCTCTCTCACGCTCACGGCGATCATCGCTCAGGTCCTGGTGCCGCGCATGCCGTCTGGCCGCATCGCGGTGCGCGAGATTATGATGAATACGCCTGCCGTCGCCAATATCATCCGCGAGGACCGCTCCCAGGAGCTGCAGACGTTCCTGCAGACCGGTATGGAGCAGGGGATGCAGACATTCGAGAAGGACGCGAAGAGGCTCTTTGCAGAAGGGCTGATCGCGAAGGAGACGGTGGAGATGTTCGGGCGAAAGGGGGGGCGGGGGGAATGAACGATGAGTTTTTGGTTATTAGTTCGCTAGTTGTTCGTTTCTCGTTTTCTTCAGGAACTTCTGAAAATTCTCGAGCATGTCATGGTGAGCCGCGTCGAACCATGACATTTTTTCAGAGCTTCCTTGGTCTCTTCAGTCCATCAGCCTCTTTTCCGAAAGCTGTCCGCTGATCGCTGTCCGCTGAACGCTCCCAGGGTGTACGCCGGGTGTACGACAACGTGCTTTGCAACAGAGAAAATTGTAGTAGAGTACACGGCTATGGCCGTCCTCCCGATCAGCATCGAGACGTATCTCGTCGACGCCGGATTCTCGGCTACCGAGCTCTTGATTATCAAAAACCTCCTCGAGGGCGAGGCGATGACGCTCCGGGAACTGGGGTCCAAGACCGGCAAATCCACGGGTGTGCTGGATCAGGCGGTGAAGAAGCTGATGAGCCGGAGGATCATCACCAAAGAAATCGTGAACGCTGCCCCCAAGGTCACCCTCGCCTCGCTGGATGCGGTACTGCGGTGGATGCAGGAGGACATGAAGCGGACGATCGATGCCATGCAGAGCCGCACGCGGGATTTCGAATCCTTCGTGGCGACGGTCCGCAGGGAGAGCAACCGCCCCGAGATCGAGTTCTTCGAGGGCAAGGAAGGCCTCATGAAGGCATACGAGAAGCTCCTCACCGCCGATGCCCGCGAATTCCTCCACTACCTGCCGGTGACCTGCCGCGAAGAGGATGATCCCCTGCGTGATTTCCGTGTGCAGTACTTCCGCGACCGCCGCAGGCGCGGCATCTTCTCACGGATCCTCGCCGAGAATACGTCGGAAGGTCGCCGCTTCCGCTCGCGCGACGCCTTCGAGTACCGCAAGACCATCCTGCTCCCCGAGGGCGATCTCCCGTTCGCGTTCGAGAAGCTCATCACGCCCTCGGCGATCGCCTGCTTCCACCACACCTCCGACCGCGCCTGCATCATCCGCTACCCGGAGCTGGCCACGACGGAGCACGATATCTTCGAGACGCTCTGGAAGAGTGCCTTGCGCGCCGATAACGCTCCCCCCATCGCCGATGAGATCGATCCCGAGCATCCGGTGATCCCCAAGATTCCGGTCCCGCTCCACACGCGCATTCTCTCTTCTCTGCGGGAGTTCTTCGTGAGCCGCAAGAGTCTCGCCGCGTTTGGGCTCTTCGCAGTGGCGAGCGTGGTGGTGACCTACGCGCTCTATCGGCAGAATTACAATTTGAATTTGCAGAGGACAAGGGAGCGGGCGATGTCGATCGCTATTACCGGAGCGATGCAATTCGATGCCAGAGATCTTGATCAACTACGTACGGCAGAAGACATGAAGAAGCCTGAATATCGTAAAATTCTCGATCAACTACTTCTTATAAAATCGAAGAATGAGAATATTAAATACGTTTATATTCATCGACCAACTGGGTTGGTGAGTCCTTCCTGGGAAGTGGTTGCCAGCGCGGAATTGGATAGCAAGGATCTCAATGGAGATGGCAAAATTGAAGAATCCGAACAATTGATTATTCCCGGCCAGAAATATCCGCATGAAGATCCAAATATCGAAGAAGTCCTCAAACAACCGTCCGTTTTTTATGTGGAAGATGAATGGGGGAAGTATTTTGATGCATCAGCCCCAATCTATGATTCTGAGGCGAAGCTTGTGGCAGTTTTCTATGTTGATATTGATGTACAGGAAACCTCTAATCTCACGAGACAGTCATTCAACTATCTCCTGTGTTTCTTCGGAATATTCCTTCTTCTTGCTTTCATTCGCTTTGCTGCACTCAATCGGTCGCTTATCCTAGAGATTTTCAATCTGCTCCACTCGAGAGGGATTTTCGTTTTCCTCGGGATTAGTGCCGTGGTTGCACTGGCTGTGACCTATGGAATCTACTGGAGTACGTACAATCTCAATCTCCAGCGGACTCGCGAACGCGCCATGTCCATCGTGGCTACAGGGGCCATGCAGTTTGATACCAAAGATTTGGATCAGCTTCATACTATCGAAGATATCAAGAAGCCGGAGTATGCGAAGGTGGTGAAGAAATTGGATGAGATACGGTCGATGAATGAGGGGGTGAGTTATGCGTACATTCTTCGACAATCACACGAAAAAACGGGTTATTGGGAATATGTTGCCGATGCTGATTCTCTTGATCCGTACGCTAAGGTTGATAGTAACTACGATGGCATTGTTGATGATCAAGATATGCTTCAATATCCAGGTTTATTGTATGACGTATTTGATCCTTACTTGGATGTAATAATGCAAGAAACATATTCGAACCCGGAGATTAATTCTGATGAGTTTGGCACTTATACTAGTTTGACTTAATAATTCCGAATCTATACAATGGAAGTATCCTCCAAT
>JBAWYM010000022.1:0-26026 GCA_037143575.1 Candidatus Peregrinibacteria bacterium
AGGCCGCTGCCCGTGGCTGAACCCACCAGCTTCAGCTGGTGGTGGGTATCAGTCCGTATTAATGGTTATTGGAACCTCTGAATAATTGCCAATTTGTCACAGTGAGCCGAGCCTGTGTTGAGCCGGGACGAAGCATCAAACTGCGACAAATTGGCAAATGTCATGGTTCGACACGGCTCACCATGACATGCTCGAGAACTTTTCAGAGGTTCCTATAGGTTTCTGATGCAATGTAAAACCAAACTAATAACTGATCAACGAGTAACCAATAACTTTCCGCTATTTCCCCCACATCTCCTTCGCCTTCAGCAGGGTGGAAACCTTCTCTAAGAGCGACTTGATCGTCATTTCGCTCTTCACGAAGAAGTCATCGGCACCCAGCTCCATTCCATGCTGGCGGTTACGGGTATCGCCGAAGTTCGTGAGGATGATGATAGGGAACTTGCGTGTTTTGCGTGGGAACTTCTCGAGGACAGCGAAGCCGTCCATCACCGGCATATTGAGGTCCAATATCAGGAGATCGGGCGGTGCAAGCTCGATCTGATTGATCGCCTCTTCACCGTTTTCGGCGGTGTGGATCTCGAAGCCTGCAAGGGCAAACTTCTTTGCGTAGACCTCACGGAGGACCGTGTCGTCTTCGGCGACGAGGATATTAGTGGTAATCATTACTCTCCATTATACCCGCATTGAGGGCGAAGCGGAAGGGCTTGTAGAAGGCATCCCACTTCGCGCCCGGCGCACCGCGGGATAGGAAATGGCAAAAAGGCAATACGCTTCGTAATTCTTGCCTTATTGCCATATTTCCATCTTGCCTTCGTTCATCAGCTGATCGCCAATCTTACATAGGCCGTCACCTTCGCGTCTGCGAGATATTGTTCGACCGTCATGCTCGGGTCCTTCACAAACGGCTGCTTGAGCAAGGCATTCTCCTCGCGGAATTTCTTCTCCTTGCCGATCATGATCTTGTCGAAGATCGCCTCGGGCTTGCCTTCCTTCTTGAGCTGTTCGCGCCAGATTTCCTTTTCCTTCTCCACCTTTTCCTGCGTCACTTCCTCTGGACGGACGTAGGCGGGGCTCATCGCTGCGGCGTGCATCGCGACGTCGCGGGCCTTGTCCAGTGTGCCTCCCTCCAGAGCGATCACCACACCGATTTTGCTGTTTGAGTGCAGGTAGGATCCGACGATTGCGCCTTCGATGAGATGCATTTCGGTGACGGAGATATTCTCCCCGAGCTTCTGCACGAGAACCGGCACGACTTCCTCTGCGAAGGACGTGGCTGCCGCTTCTCCTTTCGTCAGAAGTGTCTGTGCCAGTTCTGTCCCGCCTTTGCGGAAGTTGTCATCGCGCGCGACGAAGTCCGTCTCGCACTTGAGGAGGATGATGGAAGCCTTGGATCCCTCCTGCATGAGGAAGATCGATCCTTCGAACTGATCACGTGCAGCTTTCTTGGCAGCTTGAGCGATGCCGCGCTTTCGGAGGAATTCAATAGCTTTCTCTTCATTGCCTTGGGCTTCCTCCAGCGCTTTCTTGCACTCGAGGATGGACACACCCGTGCGCTGACGGAGGGATTGGACGGCGGAGGCGGTGATGGCGGTCATGGGTGGAGTTGGAAAGGTTGTAGAAGTTCTAAAGGTTGTAAGGGTCTTCAGGATGGAAAAGGTTCCTCGTATTCTCGTATTCGCTTACTCGCTTACTCGATCTTGATCATTCTCACATTTTCTCATTGATCGCTTCCTGCTCATTTACACTCGGACGTTGCTCCTTCTTGGTTCCGCCGAGCTCATCGCGGATGGAGGCGAGGATGATGCCGATGGACTTCACGGCGTCGTCGTTGGCGGGGATCATGACTTTGAAGAGACTGGGATCGACGTTGCTGTCGCAGATGCCGAAGACGGGGATCCTGAGCTTGTTGGCTTCCAACACTGCTACGCGATCGCGAAGGGCATCGATCACGAAGACGGCATCCGGAATGCGATTCATACCGGAGACACCCCCGAGAGCGGTCTCGAGCTTGGCCATCTTCTTGCGGAGCATCGTCTGTTCCTTCTTGGTGTATTTCTCGATTTCACCGGTGCGGAACGATTCCTTGAGATCCAAGAAGTACTTGATACGGCGCTTGAGGGTGTTCCAGTTGGTGAGGAGGCCCGGGATCCACTTCTTGGTGACCGTAGGCTGGCGGAGCGATTCACCGATCTCTTCGATCAGCGGGATGCTCTGCTGCTTGGTGGAGACGAAGAGGATGGTCTTGCCTTCGTTCTGCAGTGCCTGCATCTCACTCACCGTTTTCTCCAGATGAGCCTTGGTCTGCGTGAGGTCGAAGATGTGCACGCCATTCTGCACCCCGTAGAGGTATGGGGACATTTTGGGGTGCCACTTATTCTTGGGGTGCCCGATGTGGCAGGAGGCGAGGAGGAGTTGCTTCTCGGTAGGGAGCATCGCGGAGGTTGGAAAGGGGATAAAGGTTGTAAGGGTTCTAAAGGTTATACAAGTTAGAGGAGAGGAAAGTGGAAGGTGGAAAGTTCTCTGTAATTCTGAGCGCACCCCGGAGTTTATAGTGAGGATACGAACTGCGGGTGCATGGATGCGTAGTAGCATCATTGATTCCGGTGGAAACATCCTTGTCTTGTTGTTGACGTCATTTCGCCTGGTGCGGAGGATTTCCCTTTCGGGATCAGGACCGCAGCGATCGATCAACAATGCTGGCGCAGTGTAGGGAAGGGGAGGGAAGGGCGCAATAAGTTTTGAAGCGAAGTTTGTGATGAGTGTTTTGAGGGTAGTAGAGGTTTGGAAGAGGTTAGAGAAGCCTGAAAGGTAAAGTATTTTTTTCGGATACGCGGTTTTCGTCTTGATGTCCATATACCGAGCGCGGGATGCTTCCCACATGACTTCTTAAATTGAAACATTGCCGTCATTCACCTGCTCTGCTTCAATGCCCTTCATGATCACTCCCTCCACCGTCATCCAAGCACTCTCGGTTCTCACCGTTCTCGGGCAGATCCTCATCGCGGTCTTGATCATTGGAATTCTCGTCCGGACAATGATTCTGAAGAAGGTGTGTTATCTCATTCCGCTCTTCCAGAAGCACGGACTGGTTATCCTCTTCATCATCGCGACGATCGCGACGTGCGGCAGCCTCTACTTCTCCGAGATTGCCGGCTTCCCACCCTGCAAGCTCTGCTGGTTCCAGCGGATCTTTATGTATGCGCAGGTTCCGCTTCTCCTTCTCGCTCTCAACAAGCGCGATCGTTCGATTGCTCCGTACATCCTTCTCCTGTCGATTCTCGGGATCATCTTCTCCACCTGGCACTACAGTGAGCAGATCTACTACAACATTCATCCGGAAGCGATCACCTCGTGCGATCCCACGGGTGTCTCCTGTGTGAATTTCCAGATCCTCGCCTTCGGCTACATCACGATTCCGCTGATGGCTTTCACAGCGTTCCTGATGAACATTGCGGTGTCTGTGACGATGATAAAGAGGAAGATCTGATATCCCTGAATAATGCTATGGATTCATTTCATTTCATCATTGAGATGATTTGACTCATACAAATAAGCTTGTAATATGTATCAGTGTTTAACAAGCATAATTTTCCAGAGGCAGAGGCGTCTGCAGTAAATTCCCCTCGGCGCATCAATTCACCGGAGGTGGTAGAGAGGCTGATAGTTGAAAATCTGGGCTTGATCAGTTTTTTTGCGAGGACTCTTTCGTACGGCCGTGGACTTACCAACGATGAGAGATTTATCGCTGCATTGGAAAGTTCGCGCAAAGCCGCACGGCTCTATGATGGAAGGACTAATTTCAGCACATATTTGCGATTCTGGGTTCGTGCTTACATCCAAAGAGCAGAAAATGCTGCAGGAGTTATTCGTCTTCCTGATCTCATTTGTTGTCAGGTTGCACGGTATCGGCGCCAATGTATTCATCTCGCCAATGCATCTGGTTCTGCGTCACAATTCGATGAATGTGTGTCGGCAACAGCAGAAGATTGTGATTTGAGCGATAAGCAGCAGGGATACCTCGTGAAAGGATTGTTGGCGAAGGAAGTGAATAGGGATCACTCCGCCGCTACGTTGCGTCATGTCACCGAGGACAGCGACTTGTTTCCACCTCCTCTTCAGGATATGGTCCAAGAGGAAGATCTTGAGAGATTGCGCATTGCTCTCGAAAGTTTGAAAGAGACGGATTCTCGCGCTCATGAAATCATTTCCCTTCGCTATGGCTTGGGGGAAGAATATGGAGTGGAGAAAGGAGAAGAACAGACTTTGCAAGAAATTGGAGATCGACTTAGTCTTACCAGAGAACGAGTTCGTCAGATCGAAGAAAAGACGCTGGAGAAATTGGGTGTGTTGCTCGGGATTTCTCCTGAGGAGGACCAGGAATCAATATCGAAGGCATCTCCAGCAGATGTGCTCCAGGCTTATGATCTTTATGAGCACAATGCCGTTGATGCAGCCGATGCACTTGGGCTCACGCCATTTCAGGTGAGGTATCGTTGGGGGAATGCAGGTTTGGTATTGGACGGAGGGCATCAACGTTGTTTGCCTGATGATGTACAGAGGATTATCGCCGCATACGAAACGAGCGACGGAAATGCATCACGAGCTAGCGCACAGTTACCTTTCTCAGCGGAAACAATCATTCGTTACTGGCGAAAGGCAGGGCTTATAATCCATCAAAAAGGTTTCTTTGCTGTCATTCCGGAAGAGGATGTTCAGAAGTTGCTTGCTTCGTACGAGAAGAGCGATGGTAATCCATACAAGGCTGCAACAATTGTCGGTCACTGTTATCAGACGGTTATCAAGTACTGGAAACAGGCACAATTGCCCGTCAATTGCGTGCGAGGAGAGTGTGCACGCTCATAGAGCAGAAATGTTCACTCAGGAATAATCATCACTTCGTCTTCAGTCGATCGATCAGTGAATCGATCCCCACCCTTTCCTGCTTCAGCGTATCGCGGTCCCTGATCGTCACCGTGTCTCTGGTTCCCTGCGCCTCATCCTCCCCAATCGTCCCGAAGTCGATGGTGATGCACTTGGGCGTGCCGATTTCGTCCTGCCGGCGGTAGCGCTTGCCGATGGATCCGGTGATGTCGAATTGAACGGTAAGATCAGTTTCATGAACTAATTTAGTATACAGTTCTTTTGCTTTGCTGATGAGGTTATCCTTCTTGCTTAGCGGTAGGATAGCGACGTCGATCGGTGCGAGTTTCGGATCGAGCTTGAGTACGGTGCGGGTGTCGCCATTCGGGAGTGTTTCCTCGGTGTATGCTTCCAGGAGGAACGTGAGAACGGAACGATCGCAGCCGAAGGTGGGCTCGAGAACATGGGGGATGAATTTCTTCGTCGCATCATCAGGATCGGTGAATCGCATGTCCTGGCCGGAGGCTTTTTCGTGTTGGGTGAGATCGTAATCTGTTCGGTTCGCCAGTCCCGACAATTCCCCCCATCCCCATGGGAAAAGGTATTCAATGTCAATCGTTCGCTTGCTGTAGAAAGCCAATTCTTCTTTCGCATGCTCGCGGAAGCGCAGGTGTTCGGAGGCAAGGCCGAGTGAGGTATACCAATCCCATTGCATCTTCTTCCACTCCTCGAAGAGCGGTTCCCACTGTGTGGTCGACGGGTCGAAGAACAGTTCGATTTCCATCTGCTCGAATTCGCGCGTGCGGAAGGTGAAGTTCCCGGGAGTGATTTCATTGCGGAAGGCTTTGCCGATCTGCGCGACGCCGAAGGGAAGGCGCGGGCGTATGGTGTCCAGAATACTCTTGAAGTTCACGAACATTCCTTGGGCGGTTTCGGGCCGGAGATACACGAGGGCCGCTTCATCCTGCACGACTCCTTGGTGTGTTTCGAACATCATGTTGAATTTCTTCGCGACGGCCCAGTCCACTTTTCCGCATTGTGGACAGGAAACCTTTTCCGCGGTCATCATGGGTTGAAGTTGCTCAATGGTGAGGACAGTTACCGCCTCCACTCCCAGTTTCTCCTCTAAGAGTTTGTCCCCTCTCACGCGTCCATGACAATTTTTGCATTCCATCATGGGATCGACGAAATTTTTCACGTGCCCACTGGCCTCCCATACTTTGGAGTTCATCAGGATCGACGTATCCACACCGACCATATCCATGCGCCGATGAACGAAGGTCTTCCACCACTGCCGTTTCACACGGTTCTTCAACTCCACACCCAGCGGTCCGTAATCCCAAGTATTCGCTAGTCCGCCGTAGATTTCGGATCCGGGGAACACAAAGCCCCTGCGCTTGCAGAGGGAGACGAGCTGGTCGAGGGAGGTGGCGGGCATGGCGGCAGGGTAACGAAGAATGACCGTTTTATCTACTGCATGAGAAGGGATCAAGCTTTGAGCGGAGCTTGTCCTGAGCGAAGCCGAAGGGAGCTTTGAGCTTTGAGTGCGCAATGATTAGCCACGATCTCACAGCTCACAGCTCACAGCTCACAGCTATTTCATAAGCCTCCCGGGTATATGAAAATTCGATAAACTCTGGTATAATATATCAAAACATGCACATCCTCACCAAGCGCCCCCTCGGCTATCTCCTCGCGGTATGCGCAGCATGTGCACTGCCGGTGTCTACTTTCGCTGCATCCACTCCCGCGCTGTCTGCCATGCAGGGGGATGCGGGAAAGGTGCTTGGGATTCTGTTGCTCCTCATCGTTTTTGCGATCGTGCTCACGCGGGTCTGGGTGGGGATGGTGAATGTCTCATTCCTCTCACTCGAGCCCATCGATTCCATCGAACGGCGTCATCCGTACCTGCCGCCGGTGCGCGTTATCGCCCTCACACTTCTCGGGACGGTTCTTCTACTCTTCCTTTCTCTGCGGGCATTCCATGGCATCGCTCCATTCGAAGGGAACGACGGTTTGCGACGTGCCATCGGCTTCTTCGGCGTCGTTGCTCCTCTTACGATCCTTTCCCTCCTCAAGTGGAAGCATGCGAAGGAGTACATCTTCGCCTGTGCGGTTGGATCTCTTCTTGCCTTCGTCCTCATTGGATTTCAACGCGCGGTGATCGATGCGTCTACCCGACCCGATGCCGTTGCCCTGGCGCTCGGCGTCATTGGCGTCTCGCTGGCCTGGAAGTTCCTCTTCGGTCCGTGGAGTGCGCACATCAAGGCCACGGTTCTGGGGACGTTCCTCTTCTGGGTGGCGGTCGAGATTCTCTGGAGGGAGGCGCCGCAGGAGCGCATGGCGCATGTGCTGGCCTCGGGAGTAGCCATTGTTCCTGCCATCGTGTGGTGCGCGCTCTTTCTTAAGTATCACCACGAGCGCCTCACAGTTGTCCTGCTCATGTTCTTCTCGGGGATGCTCTCTACGGTTCCCATTCTCTTCTACGATTCGCTCGTCCGCAGCGGAACCGAGCTGCAGTTCCTCCTCTTCAAAGTCGTCCCCGAGAATTTCACCGCCACGAGCAATAGCTACGTCACGGGAGTTGCGGCTATCTCTCCGGGAATCCAGATGACGCTCCTCGCAAGCCTGCTCTCGTTCATGCTCGTCGGGCTCATCGAAGAGGCGAGTAAATTCTGGGTGCTCCAACGCAGCGGTCAGTCGACTTTCCGGTGTGTCAACGATGTGGTCGAGCTCGCGATCATCGTGGCCATTGGCTTCGCGTTCGCCGAGAACGTCATCAATCCGACGTACTTCGTGGCGTTCGTGAAGGAGAGTGTGTTCGCATCCGGGACTGCGGACTGGGGATCGTTCTTCGGCAATATCGTCGGTCGCTCCATACTCACGACGATGGTGCATATCGTTTCTACCGGTGTCATCGGGTACTTCTACGGGCTCGCGCTCTTCGCCGGTCCTGCGCTTACCGAGGCGCACGAACACGGCAAGTCTTCGCTCTTTTCCTCACTCTTTCATTCACTGATGCGCGTTTCCGAGACGTCGGTCTTCCGCAGGCAGATGATCTTCACCGGTCTTGCGTGCGCCATCCTGCTCCATGGCCTCTTCAATTTCCTCGTCTCCCTCCCAGATCTCCTCCCCGGCAATCCCCGCACGCTCGGCGATCTATTCGGTTCTGCGGCGGAATCATACTTTCATTACTGTTCCATCATTCTCATCCCGTCGCTCTTCTATGTGCTGGGAGGATTCTGGATCCTGAGCGTCCTCTTCTCGCAGTCGGAGAATGAGCGGGAGAGGGGAGTGCTGGTGACGGTGGATACGTTTGTGAGAGGATAACGAATAAGTTTCTAGTTATTGGTTTGCTAGTTATTGGTTTTTTCAGATGAGCATGTTCTTTGAAAAACTAATAACCATTAACCAGAAACTATTAACTCGCAAGATTAACATTCATAATCACGATTTCGTTGTTCCCTCTACATTCCCTCGCTAGACTCCCTCTACTTTCCACCCGCACTCATGCTCCGATCCGCTTCACGATCTTCCTTTTCCAGACTTCTGACGCGACTGAGCGCCGGAGCGTTGCTCTTCGTTATTCCGCTTTCCCTCTCCGCCTCATCCGTCGCCAGTATTCTCCGCACTGCGGACGATGTTGCCGTTACACGGGGGGAATTTGTGCAGGCTGCGGTGACACTCTTCAGTACTCCGAGCTCTAGGATCACGTTGCCCTACCGTCGGATCCCCAAGGCTCTCGAATCTGCTGCGGCATCCGCCTATGCTCTCAAGGCGCTCGAGGTCTTCGGCTCCGAGTTCTACCCAGCACGCTCCATCACCCGTGGCGAAGCGCTCTACGTCGTCATGAAGCTGCAGAAAGTCACTGCCAAACCGACGACGGTCTTTCGGGATGCGAAGGCTGCCGGGGAGGCCATCGCTTCTGCCGTGCAGGCTGCCGTGAGTAATGGGTGGATGGAGCCGCAATCTGCCACGCAGTTTGGCGTGACGGATACGTTGATGGGCATCGATGCGCGTTTGCTGCTGCGCAAGGTCCTAGGGGAAGGGGGGATCCAGAATGGGGGAATGACGACAGACGGTATTCCCACCATTCAGATCAAACTCAATCCTGGAATTTCAGCTTCCTCGCAGCTTCCCAAAGGGCAGATTCTCCAGAATCTCTGGGGCATTATCCAGAGTGACTATCTGCACACCGAGAAGATTCAGCCGGACGTCGCTGCTTACGATGCCGCTGAGGCGCTCGTCAATAGTCTCGATGATCCGTACTCCGTCTTCTACCGTCCGCAGAAGGCGCAGGATTTCAATGATCGTATCAATGGAGAAGTTTCCGGTATCGGTGCACAAGTGGAGGAAAGCAAAGATGGCCTGATCACCGTCGTCACGCCCATTACCGGTTCGCCGGCGGAGAAAGCAGGCATCAAACCGGGGGATCTGATTTTGTCAGTCGATGGAGTGAGCTTGAAAGGGCTTTCCGTGGAAGATGCCGTCGCCAAGATCCGCGGTCCCGTCGGCACCACGGTGAAGCTGACGATCAGCCGCAACGGTAATCAGTTCGATCTCTCCGTTGTCCGTGATGTCGTGAAGGTCCCCGAGATCAGCATCAGCTGGCAGGGCAATGTGGCGGTGGTGAAGCTCGCCCAGTTCGGCAAGCTCACTGATAGCGATCTGCGCGCACAGATGGAGAAGATCCAGCTGCAGAATCCTACGGGGATGATCCTCGATCTGCGCAACAACCCGGGAGGATTACTCCATGCTGCGGATACCGTGTGCGCCAATTTCCTTCCCAAAGGATCCGTGGTTGCGCAGATCAAAGCGCGCTCCGGAACGACCACGGAGCAGACTGATGACGATCCCTCCATTCTTCCATCCGTCCCGCTCGTCGTCCTCGTGAACAAGGGTTCGGCTTCGGCGGCGGAGATCGTCGCCGGTGCGCTTCAGGATGCCGGCAGGGCGAAGATCGTGGGAGAGCAGAGCTTCGGCAAAGGGACGGTGCAGGAGGTCCTCGAGTTCTCGGATCGCAGCAGCCTCAAGCTCACCATCGCCGAGTGGTTCACGCCCAACGGTCGCGCCATCAATGGCAAAGGCGTGACACCCGATGTGGTGGTGACGTCGACAGGTGATCGCGATGAGCAGATGTCGCGTGCGCTCTTGATTCTGCAGGGGGGGCGGTAAATGGAGCTTTTGAAGAACTATGAAAATTTGTCACAGTGAGCCGCGTCGAACTGCGACAAATTTTCGATTTTCTTCAAAATGCTGTGGTCTGATGTTTCGACTCGACTCAGTACAGGCTGAACATATTCTGACATTTTCTAGGTTTCCATAGATTCTGCGTTGCTCGGATGTCCCAGAAAGTGTCCGAATCACTTGAGGACTGATGATGTGCGGGATAGGGTTGAGGTATGAGTGAATATAGTGCTAGGCAATTTATCCATAATGTTGAAGCTGCAAGACGGCCACATGTGCAGCCGCTCTCGGAGGGAACCAAGATGTGCCTTCAAGGACTCGCTGGAGCGCATAATGAAAAGCTTCGTGAAGCATCTACACTATCTGTAATTGAACCTCCTCCAGCTGAGAGTGCGCCGATTGCTGAGGAGGAATGAAAAAAAATGCCATGGTTCGACGCGGCTCACCATGACATTTTTTTCAAAATTAGCATACAACCGCCTCCCCAAGCTCAGCTCTGACAAAGATCAATCACCTTTCGTGAGTTCGCATCATCGTATTCTTTCATAGCCTTCATGCGATTGAATGTCGGATCCAGCTGTTCCTGCAGAAACAAGACGATATGTCCGTGCGTCACGATCAGGATCTTCTTGTTGTCATAGGTCTGATGCAGGTGATGTACAAATTCCATAGCTCGATTCTTCGCATCCAATAAGCTTTCCCCGTTCGGATAGGGGACGGATTCATCATGGTATTTTTCCAGGAATGCGTCGGTCACGGCGTATGTGCATAACTCCAAATCACCTACGCAGACCTCTTTCAGAAGTGCATTCTCGATGATTTCGCATTGGGAGTTTCTCGCAAAGATCATGGCAGTCTCTTTCGTTCTCCTGAATGGAGAAGTGATGATCAGATCAAAATCTCGATATTTCTTGGCTTCAGTTTCGATTTCTTTCCTTCCATTCTCCGATAAGCCAAATTGGTTCTTGTTTTCCAATTTCGTGGAATCAATCCCCAGGAGATTATTTTCTGATTCTCCATGCCGGACGACAAATACGTGGTTATGCGCCATGCATCACTATTGTATCTCAAAATGCCATGGTTCGACGCGGCTCACCATGACATTTTTTTCATTATTAGCACAACAATTTGTCACAGTGAGCCGTGTCGAACTGCGACAAATTGGAGCGCGACTTGATATGTACGAGCTCACATATATTCGCTTGAGAATTGTCACTACGCAGCTGCTTCTAGAGGAAGGCTTGGAGTGTTTGTTGGTGGGTCATCCAAAGACTTTAGGACTCTGAAGGGTAATTCTTCGTACCACTGCGGTGTTCCACTAGGAGGGGGGATTCCCAATTTCATGCATTCTCGAACTTTATCACTTAATGCGAGTACCCAACTACTGATTTTCATGCCTCTTTCTCCAATTTCTGAAGTATCTACAGGAACAAGGCGTTCAACCAGTGAGCCTATTGGAATTTCTTTCCAAGGAGTTCCCTCATTAGGAATTTTAGCCCATGGAGGAAGATCTGAATTGTTCATCGATCTGCGAGAATCAATTTCACATATTCGAATAAAACTTCTTCAGCCTGTTCTCGGACCGGTACTCCTCGCGCTTGAGTGCCTTGAGGCGGACGAGACGCTTGTTGGGCTTGCGCTTGAAGTGGGCACGCTCACGCAGGAGCTTGAGGAGCCCCGTTTTCTGCACCTGCGACTTGAAGCGCTGCTGCAGACGGTCGTTACTTTCTTCGCCTTTGCGGTGTGCGTGGATGGCCATAGCGGGGGGAGAGTATGGGAGGTGTGGGGGGATTGCAAGAAAATACGCGAATATACGAAGTTGTTAGTTTCTAGTTATTGGTTATTAGTTTCCGAGATGCCATCTCTCTCGTCAGCGCTAAACTAATAACCAATAACTAACAACCAGAAACTCTCCCTGATCTCAGAATAATCGGATGTCCTCCATTGCTTGCGATGTCTAACTTGCGTAGAATCCCCGCGATATGAATCCCGCCAAGCAACAGTACACCGCCGAGAATATTCAAGTGCTCGAGGGTCTCGAGCCCGTCCGCAAGCGCCCGGGCATGTACATCGGGTCCACCGATGAACGGGGGCTGCATCACCTCGTCTGGGAAATCGTGGACAATGCTATCGACGAAGCGATGGCAGGGCATTGTGACCTCGTGACGGTGATTCTCCATGATGACGGCTCGGTGAGCTGTGAGGACAACGGGCGGGGAATTCCGGTGGATATTCATCCCAAAGCCAAGAAGTCTGCTCTGGAAATCGTGCTGACCACACTGCATGCCGGAGGGAAATTTGGAGGCGACGACAGCGGATATAAGGTGTCTGGAGGTCTCCATGGCGTCGGTTCCTCTGTGGTCAATGCGCTCAGTATCAAGATGCACGCTGAGGTCTATCGTGATGGGAAGGTGTGGGTGCAGGATTACGAGCGTGGCAAGCCGCAGGCCGATGTGAAATCCAAGGGGGAGTCGAAGAAGACGGGGACCCTCATCCGCTTCTATCCCGATAAGGAGATCTTCGACACACTGGATTTCTCCCTCGTGACGATCATGCAGCGCCTTCGTCAGCAGGCGTACCTCACCCGCGGCATTACGATCGGGCTGCTCGACGAACGCGAGAAGCGCAATGAGGAAGACCAGAAGTTTCCCCGCCTGTACCGCTTCCACTTCGAGGGCGGTATTTCCGCGTACGTGCAGCATCTCAACGATTCCAAGGATGTCATCGGCAAGCCGATCTGGTTCGAGAAGGAAACACCGGATGGCTTCGTGGAAGTCGCGCTCCAGTACACGCAATCCTTTCAGGAGCTGGTGGCGAGCTTCGCCAATAACATTCACACCACCGAGGGAGGACATCACCTCACGGGATTCAAAGCGGCGATCACGCGGACCATCAATGCCTACGCCCGCACCCAGAGCTTGCTCAAAGAGAAGGACGAGAACCTCACGGCGGATGATGTGCGCGAAGGACTCACCGCAGTCATTGCTGTGCGTCTCAAGGATCCCCAGTTCGAAGGCCAGACCAAGTCCAAGCTCGGTAATGCCGAAATGAAAACGGCTGTGGAGACCGTCGTCAATGAGAAGCTGGCGGAGTACTTCGAGGAGCATCCGGGCGAAGCCAGAGATGTGGTGGCCAAGTGTCTCCTTGCGTCCCGCGCCCGCATGGCCGCCCGCGCCGCCCGCGACTCCGTGATCCGCAAGGGTGCACTGGAGGGGATGACGCTGCCGGGGAAGCTCGCGGACTGTTCCAGCCGTGATCCTTCCGAATGCGAGCTGTACATTGTGGAGGGTGATTCCGCTGGTGGCTCCGCCAAGCAGGGACGCAATCGGGAGTTTCAGGCGATTTTGCCGCTGCGTGGCAAGATCCTCAACGTGGAGCAGGCGCGACTGGATAAGATGTTGGCGAATAACGAAATCAAGTCGCTGATCATCGCTCTGGGTGTGGGGATCGGTGAGGTGAAGGATCTGCAGAGACTGCGCTATCACAGAGTCGTGATCATGACCGATGCCGACGTCGACGGCGCGCACATCCGCACGTTACTTCTCACACTCTTCTTCCGGTACTTCCACGAGCTCATCGAAGCCGGCTACATCTACATCGCCCAGCCTCCGCTCTACAAGCTCTCCCGCGGGAAGGATACGGCCTATGCTTATAACGATGAGGAGAAAGAGAAGTTCCTCAAGGAGTGGGGGATCGATAGCTCGGAGCTCCAATCAATGGACGAGTCCGACGAAACCGAAGAAACCGTAGAGGCTGAGGATATGGAAGCGCTGACCAAGGGTGGCAAGGATCGGAGTAAGAAGGAGGAGAAGAAGAAGGGAGCGAAGGTCAATATTCAGCGCTACAAAGGTCTAGGAGAAATGAATCCCGAGCAGCTCTGGGAAACGACAATGGATCCGGAGCGACGCTCCATGCTCCGCGTGACGATGGAGAATGCTGAGATGGCGGATGCGACCTTTACGACCCTCATGGGTCCCGAAGTGGCGCCGCGCAGGAAGTTCATTCAGACGCATGCGAAATCCGTGAAAAATCTGGATATTTAATCACCATATTTCTATGTTCAGCGATTATCTTTTTACGGGATTCTTGGTGGCCATAATTTCTCTTCCTATTCTCCTAGTATTTTTTCTTGTAAGGGAGTTATTTTTCTCAAAACCGAAGCCTTCTTCTATTAGTCCCTGGATTGCATATCCAATCTTACTTGTTGGGATTGCACTGTTACTGCCATTGATGCCTTTCATCATGACGGTATTTATTTGTACTTTGAAGCAATGGATTTTTCCTGGAAGCGGTTGTATGTGAATGATGTCGTTCTGACTTGTTCACTCGAAGTATTACGAGCAGCATCAGGAATACGTTCAACGAAAGGGCTCTGGGCTTCGACCCGCAGGGAAGTATCCCTGCTCTCCTATACTTGTATCCCTTTTCTGAAAATATTTGGAATCGTCGATCACCTCAATCGCAATTTGCAAATCAAGAAATCGCAAATCATTGCCCTCATTCATCCGAATCCGCAATATTCCCGAACTGATCCCGCAGCGTATACGTATCCAGATTCTTCTCGCCGAGGATCTTGGCGATGTGCTCGATGATGCCTTCGAAAGGGACTTCCTGCTGCTTCCCGGCTTTCATATCGCGGAGGATGATCGTTGCGCGCTTCACTTCCAGTTTGCCGAGGAGGAGGGCGAATCGCGCTTCGAACTTATCCGCGAGGCGCATCTGGCTCTTGAGGCTGGCTTCGCCGAGAGCACCGACGGTGTGGATGCCGTGATCGCGCAGTGCGGAAATGAGGAGGAGACAGGATTTCTTGGCTTCGGGACCCAGCTGCGCGACGAAGACGTCCACTTGGTCTTTGTGTGGGGGGGCGACGTTGGCTTCCTTCATATGCCACATCACGCGTTCCATGCCCACGGAGAATCCGATTCCAGGGGTGGGTTTGCCGCCGAGGAGCTCGATGAGACCGTCGTACCGTCCTCCACCTGCAACCGCATTCTGTGCGCCCGTGGAAGCATCCCAGAACTCGAAGACCGTTTGCGTGTAGTAGTCGAGCCCGCGGACGAGCCCGGGATTGGGAACGGCAACGATGCCGAGCGCATCGAGATATTCCAGGAAGGTCGCATGGTACTGCTTGCTCTCATCGGAGAGGAATTGTTCAAGTGTTGGGGCGCCCTTGAGGAGGATGCGCGTGTCTTCTTCCTTGGAGTCGAGGAGCCGGAGAGGGTTCTGTTCCAAGCGCTTGCGATCTTGCTCGGAGAGGTGCCGCTCTTTCCCGATGAAGAAATCTTTGAGCGCGGCGACGTACGCACGGCGGTTGTCTCCCGTTCCGATGTTATTGGTCTGCACGGTAAGCCGATTCATGATCTGCAGATCGGAGAAGATTTTGGAAAGGACGTGGATGAGCTGGGCATCCAGACTGGGATCCCGCAGCCCGATGACCTCGAAGGTGAATTGGTTGAACTGACGGTAACGGCCTTTCTGCGGGCGGTCGTGACGGAAGTTGGGGCCGATGGAGTAGAGCTGGACAGGCTGCGGGAGCTGCTGCATCGAGTGTTCGATGTAGGCGCGGCAGGTCGCCGCGGTGGTTTCCGGCCGCAGAGCCAGCTGCATCTGGTCATCGCCTTCACCGTGCTTGCTGCTCACGAGGTAGAGCTCTTTCTCGATGGCATCCGTGTGCTCACCGATCCCGCGCTCGAAGACTCTGCGGTCCTCGAAGATAGGCGTCTCGATCCGCTTGAAACCGGCCTGACGAGCCCGATGTCGTACGGCTTTCTTGATATACGTCATGTACCGCTGATCCTCGGGGAGGATGTCGTGGGTACCTTTCGGTGTGCGGAATTGTGGATCGGCCATAGAGAAATGGAGAGAATAGGCTAAGCCTACCAGTGTGCATCACAAGATGGAAGGCTGGTGTCAGGGTTTCTTGTACACGTCTTTCCGATGACCAACGCGGAATATGCGGACTGCTTCTCGTTCGAAGTCCACATCGTAGATGATACGGTAGACACCGGAGCGGAAGGACCTTGATCCCTTCAATTCTCCTGTAAGCCGCTTACCATCCATGAAGCGAGTGCTCAGGGAGTGAATATCCTCTGCCAATTGTTGCTGGACAGGAAAATCAAAAGAGCTGAGCGCTTTTTTCGCGCTTCGTTCAACGACGATGCTGAACATAGTCCTTCAATTGGAAAGGTACGAATTTTCCGTGATCTCTGGCTTGTATGACGCTTTCGATGAATTCTTCCTTGAATTCGCCTTCATCATCTCCTGTTTTGCTTGTGTCGCTCGTGTCTCCTCCTGCCTGACGGATGCGCTCGAAGAAACGGCGGATCCAAGTGGAGGCATCTTCACCGGTTTCGCGTGCGAGCATGAGCACCTCATCCTTCAGGTCCGCATCGATGCGAATCGTGAGGGTAGTCATCCGTACGATCTTCTTTTTTTGCTTGGAACGTGAAAGTGATGGCATGTCCTTATTGTATGTGCATTGTTAGTGCGAGTCAAACCGAATGAGTCGTTTCCGATTACTTCGTAAGCAGATCGTACGGATTCGTAGCGAGCCCAGCGATACCGTCAACAAATATTGTTTTTAGGATGCCTGCTCTGGGCTTCTTTCGTAAGTGCTGTCTCAGTCGTCCATTCGCGAACATTCCACCTCCAAGAATAGCAGTAGGTATAGCTCCAGACGCCACAGTTAGCATTGTGCCTCCCGTGGCATACGCCGCAGAGAGTAGTCCGGCAAGTCCGGTTTTCACTGCTGCTATCCCCGCAGCCGCACCATACATACCCACAGCACCAATAGAACTTCCAGCCATTGCACCGACAACTGGATGTTTTTTCATTAACCGTGAGCCAATATATCCTGTTGCTAACGGAACAGCTGCCATGCCGGCTGCAAGTGATATGCCGGCCGTTGTCGATAAGCTCGCTCCAGCACCCAGCAGAGGAACGGCGGCCATACCTTCAATTCCCGTTTGTACTCCTTTGGTCAGAAGTGAATATGCAAAATAGGGATATCCGGCAATTACTGGGGCTGCGACTGTTCCGATTCCTGCAGCGATAGTATCTTTCGCGAAGCCAGTTACATTCTCCGGGGTAATCGCATTTTGATTGAGAGGCGCATTATATATGGTAGGCTGAGGAGGTTGATGAATATCGTGATGAGGAGGCTCGTCATGTGAATCTCTGTGTTCTGCAAACGGTGGGGGCTGCAGTCCTGCTTCCGGTCTCGCATTGATTCCAAGAGATTCGGCGATAGGTGGATTCTTCGCTTGCAAGCCGGGCATCCGGAAGAGCTTTCGAGCACCTGTTGCTACTTTATCTCCCACATAATTAAGGGTGTCATCCACTGATTGTTCCAATCTCAATCTGGCCTGTTCCGGAAGCGTTTCTATACGACCGCTCAATATAGTGTGTAGAGGAGATTGAATATGTTCGTTGTTGTTTCTGAGGATGTTCATGGTGTTTGTTGGTATTGGTTATTTCAATCACTATTATAGTACAAAACAACATTATCCACAATACTCAATCCTCTGATTGTTCGGTCCATTATGACCTCCTTACACCTCCCGTTTACCACTTCCAAAAGCCAATCTGACGGGATCTTCGATTCCGAAGGCCGTGACGACGTCGAGGGCATTTCCGTTCTCTGCGTAGGTTTGATCAATGATATCCATCATCGCCTGCTTCACGACGATGCACCCCATACTCCGATAGCGCTCTCCCTCGGCGAACATCCGGGCTTCGTTGCCGTATTCGTGGATACCGTAGGCTGTATCTTCTGTGCCGTTCTTGTAGAGCCGGAGGAAGCGCCCGCTTGGGCCGAAGGTCATGTGGTCGCCTTTGATGTCACGGGACTTGGCTACCCAGGACTTTTCGGGAGTTGCAGCGTTGTAGCACCGGCCGATGTAGCAGACGTACCTGCGCTGGCCGGTAGCGACCGAGAAACGCACGTACCGACCATCACTGTGGATGAGGAATCCTTCGTTGTCTTTGGTATCCACCACGAACCGGTCACCCGTTTCGGGTTGCCATTCCATGATGGAAACGGAGAGGGGAACGGGGGCCGGATACGCTGGTGGTGCCTGGAGGGCAAGGTTCAGCGCGATAGCGAAGAAGATTTGAAGCAAAGATGGCTATTCTTTGCATTCTAGGGATACCCGTCAATGCTCAAAGTCCTGAATATTGATGCGAAAAAGGTTGCAATTACGCGGTGAAATATCTCTTAACTGTACAATAAATTTGTACAAGGAGAATATTGGATCGATTGGCTTCTTCGGGGGCAATTTCGTCAGATTGAAAATGGCACAATAATCGGTGAATTTACATGGAAACGGTAATGGTGTGGAAACTGATATTCACAGGCATATAGCTCTTCAGAAGTGCTTTCACCTCCTTTTCCTCAGCCAAGAGCGCAATGATTTCCTGAATGTTGCTCAGAGCTTCATCCAGCGTTTTGCCCTGGGAATAACAGCCGGGGAGAATCGGACATTCCACCACGTAGAAGCCGTCTTCGTCCTTTTCGACGACCAATAGCAGAGTGGTTTGTCGTGTGGAATGTGCCTTTGGAGTACGGAGCGGCGACACCGTCGCAATTGTATTGTGGATCAGAAGATTCGTTTATCGGCACTGGTTCTCAAATTTTCCGGTTTCATGACTTTGTATATGAATGTAAATATGTTAATAATCATCTATGAAAGCATCTCCAAAACCGTTGACCGACGATGAGCTGGAGAAAACACGTCGAGAGAGGGATGAAGCGATAGTGGCAGAGGATGCAACAACGGTACTTCAGATGACGAATGCCCTCCTAACGAGAGCGGTTCTCGGGGTAAGCGCTAATGATCTTGCTGCACAAGGGAGGGCGTTGTACTTGGAGGGAATGAGACTTGCGTGTCAGAATGAGAATGCTTCGGTGTATTTTGAGGCAGCAAAAAGTGTCCTTTGGTCAGCAGTCCATCGTGGGATCAAAGACGAAAAAAGCGGAGAAAGGGAGCTCCCGCCAGCTGTTAGTAAGTGTTGGTATGCTTTGCGTCTATTGGGTGTTGAGTGGGAGGTTTTCGACACGTTGGTGTTTCGTTTGCGACAAGAACGAGATGAACTGAGACGTGAATAGATGTGGGGCGAGCGATGGGATTTGTCCGTCTTCGCGGCGTGAGAGTATTTGGTGGTTGCTCCTCTTTGCAGGTTTGTGCCTGCGATACCGCTACGACGCGACTATCAGAAATGCTTTTTCGTGAATGCACGGCCAGACTGAGTTTTAAGGAACTGTTCAAAAGCTTCTGCCTTTGATCGTTCTTGAAAGGAAATGGAATTCTTTACTCTCCAAGGTTTGAATTTGTTTGTGTGGATGCTATCTCCGTCATTGTGCTCTTGCAGTCTTTTTTCCAAATCACTTGTTACTCCGACATACCAATGAGACGAGCTGCCGATGGATTCGAAAATGTAGACGTAGTGCATAATCGAGGGCGCGAAGCCATCGCGTCGAAGCGGGATCGCCACCTTCGACTCCAGTGAAGAAAAACATGTCTGCGGTGCTCTCTCACCGCGGAGACGGATGGGGCGAGCGATGGGATTTGAACCCACGACATCCAGGACCACAACCTGGCGCTCTAACCAACTGAGCTACGCTCGCCACGTCTAAGAGCGACGCTATCCTACAGACTCATCGGCAAATCTCCAACGGGAGAATCGATCATTTTTCTCCGCCAATGTTGTCTGCCCGGATGATGGCGATCGTCTCATCTGTTTGCTGGGGCGTGGTGGGCACTGGTGGCACTGGTTGTGCGGGAACTGGTGCAGGCGCAGGCGGTTTTTCCTGAGCTGCAACGTGCGTGATAGCAGGGACATCTGGCTTCGTTGCTACGGTCGGAGGATTCATCGGTTTGGCTTCGGCACTCTTCGGTGGCACTGGCTTAGCCGGAGATGAGAGCGCAGGAGAAGAAGGGGCTGTTGGAACGATTGGCTTTGCAGCGGTCTCGGCGTGCTCTCGCTTATATTTATTCTGCCGGTAGCGCTGGCGCTTGAGGCGGCGGCGTTCGCGCTCGGCTGGGCTGAGTTCTGTTTGCGGAGGGGTTGAGCTTGGGGAAGGTTTCTGAGGAGGAGTTGCCGGTGTTTTGATGGGGACGGCGGGTATTTCCGCTACCGGTGCTGCCATCGCTTCACTCGTGGCTACGATGGGTGCTTCCGTTGCTGGAGGAGCAATTGGTTCCGGTTCCTTTGCCGGTTCTGGCGCCAGAGAAATGGGCGGGGAAGGTTCTGCTGTAGAAGTCGATGGAGTCGGTTCTGGAGGAATGAGCGGTAAGGTTGCTGTGACAACGGGCATTGCCGGTTCCAAAGTGACCGTCGAGACGTCCGAAGTTTTTTCAGCGACCGGTGGAGGAGCTGGAGGCTCGACCGGATTTTCAATAATTAGAGATGTTGGTGGCAGTGATTCCTCGGTTGGCAGCGGTGATTCCATGGTTGCCAACGGTGACTCTGCTACCGGAGGAGTATCCGATTTGCTACCGGGGTTCAGCCAGTCGGGGATCTCGTCTGCGGGCGATGCTGCCGGGGTGATGACGGATGATGGTGAGGGCGAAGAGTCGGCGAACGACGGCGCGGGAGTGATGGGAGGAGAGGGCTGTGGTGAAGGTTCAACAGGAGAAGGTGATGGGGCGAAGGGATCCTGCGACTGCGCTGATGCCGAGAGCCAGGAGGGGACCGCTGCTGATTCCTCCTGAGGTGTTGCAGATATCGACGGTGCTGCATTTTCCGCAGTCCCAGGTATCTCCGATGGCGCAGCGGTATCGATCAGTGTCGGTGGGGTCGTGACCGTTACGCCTTTTTTCTCGGCTTCGGTATGCCCTACCCGCAGCCATGCCGGCGCCTGTTGTTCGTCGAAGGTCAGCTCCTGGATGGGAGGCGTATCCGGCATTGGTTTCTTGGCGGGCTTGGAAACGGGCTCCGGGGACGGCGTTGGTCGCTCGGGGAAATCGGTTCCGGGACGCTCCGGAGAAGCGGAAACATCGATCACCGACATCGGTGCGGTGTTTTCGAGCACTTCGGCTTTGCTCCGAGGCGAGCCTGACTTTGAGCTTTTTGTTTTCCCCTCACTCACGATGGTGCCCTCTTTCTTCTCCATCGAATGACGCACGATGCGTGCAAGGAGGCTGACGATGCCGATGCCGAGCAGGATCGTGACGAGGAGAACGCCCGCTCCGATGCCGATATTCTTCAGGAGACCGGCAGAAATCGGGAGTGACCAGCCCTTCGAAGAATTCTGCGAATCGACGGATGAGGGAGGTTCCGCTGCTATTGACGATGCTTGAGTGGAGGACACCATCGCAGCAGATGATGCGCTGGAAGTGGTGATGGGAACGAGCCCCACGGACGTCACCGTCAAAGTGCCATTCGTCTTCAGGATTTCCTGTGATGTCTGCAGATCCTGAATGTTGAGGAGAATCGGGAACGATCCGTTGGCACCAAAGGTGTGCACGGGATGATCGAGCATGCTCTGGCGTCCATCGCCGAAATCCCAGAGGAAGAGCAGTGCCCGTCCGGTAGTCACAATCGTCGAATCATTGAGGGAGAAGGCATAGCTTCCATTTCCGCGGTCTTCTGCAGTGATCATGCCGAGGACCGATGCGGGAGTGGATCCCGGTTCTGGTGTGGGTGTGGGCACGGCTGGTGGACCGAAAGACAAGGAGATGATCTGTGATTGTGTCCCCGAGCTCTCCGTACTGAGGACGGTGATGGTGCGAAGTCCTTGTGGTTCCGTAAACCAGATGCGCAGTGCCGTTGCGTCTGTCTGGAAGAATGTTCCGTCGGCATCCGTACCTGCTCCGCTTCCGAGGTCCAGGCTCAGGCGCATTTGCCCGGGAAAACTGGGTGTCAGGAGCAGCAGATCCTGGCCCGGATTGATGACGACGATCCCGTTTTCATTGGCGGTGGGGTCCGTGACGACGAGCGCTCCGCCCGGTGTTCCTGCCGCTGGAGATGCGGTGGATGGCTCTGTCACATGGATCGTGAACGTTCGTTCCGCGAGAGTCGCCCGATCGGATCCGCTCATCTGAGCTGAGAGGGTATAGTCCCCGATCTCGATGAAGCGTTCCCGGAAGATCTTGCCACGGTCTGCCTGGACGAACGTGCCGTCGGCCTTCGTGAGGGTCCACGCTACGGAAGTCCCTGTTCTGGGCGAATCGGCGAGAATCTCGAAGACGGCTCCCGCCTGAACGGTGAACGGTTCGCTCTGTACCTCCGCTCGCGCAGGTCCTGTGACGCAAAGGGCGAGCGTCAGCACGAGGACAGAGAACAGCCGGTAGCGGAGGGGTGAGGGGAGAATCATTGTTAGAAAACGCCGACGACGAATGTCACGATGGCGCGGGCGAGGAGAATGATGATGAGGCCGATGATGACGTACAGGATCATTTTTTTGACCTTATCTTTCTGAGATTCTCCGGCGACGATGAGCATGATTCCGGCGACGATGATCACGATGACGGCGATGAGTGTGACGTAGGAGAGAATGTTCTGAATGACGGAGATGATGGTTTGTCGCACATTGGTTGTGGATGCGGTGCCCACATTGAGGTCATCGGCGTTGCCGAGAGCAGCTCCCAAGACAGAAGCGGGCAGGAGAAGTGCTGCTGCGGCGTAGAGGGATCGATAGAGTGCTACGGGGGAGTGCTTTTGCATACGCGTGGAGTGAAGGGAATACGTGTCAAAAGTGCCTGCTCAGCTCATGACGCTGATGACGAACATCACGATGAGCTTGGAGATGAGGATGATGATGATGCCGGCAATGGTGTAGATCACCATCTTCTTCGCTTTGTCCTTCGTCGTATCGTCGCCGAAGCTGAAAATCAGGAAGAGACCGGCGATGATGAGGATGATGACGGCAGCGAGGAAGACGTAATTCAGGACGTTGTTCACGATGTTCACGATGACCTGACGCGGAGATCCGGACGCGACGCCATTGACCTGCGCACTCTGCGCTCCGGCCTCCAGACCGGGTCCGTTGTAGACTTGAGCGGATGACAAGGGCGCGATGATCAGGATGCTGACGACTGTCGCCATCATCAGGAATGCGGAGGCGATCCGGGGGCGGAGAGTCATGGGGGAACGGGGAAGGATGATGGGTGTGGATATTTCATCTGTATGATAGCATACTTTGGCTTCCCGCGCCACTATGCGTCCCTCCACTCCCGTAGAGCTTCTCTCGGCTGCCGCTACCCCCGCATTCCTCATCACGAATCCGGTGAATCTGCGTTATCTGAGCGGAATAACGGTCAGTACCGGCGCTCTGCTCATCACACCCAAAGCATTCATGCTCTTCGTCGATGGACGGTATGGTGAAGGCGCGAAAGAGGATGTGCGTATGGGGATCAGCGTGCGATCGATGTCCTCTCTTGTGAAGGTCATGGAGAAGGTACCGGTTTGCGGGTGTGAATCAGAAACAGTAACACTCAGTCAATATGGCTTCTGGAAAAAGAAATTCAAGAATACAAAATTTATTCATAAGCGCGGGATCGTCTCTGCATTTCGCCGTGCCAAAGATTCAGACGAACTCAGGGCGTTTCGTAAATCCCAGAGGATCACGCAGCGTATTTTGGAGATGATTCCCACATTCCTCAGGCCGGGGATTTCCGAGTGTGAGCTTGCATGGAAGATCCGTGACCAGGCGCATACATTAGGTGCCGATGATCTCTCGTTCGATCCCATCGTCGGCTTCGGATCGCATACCAGCCGACCGCATCATCATCCGACGAATCGGAAATTGAAGTCCGGGGATATCGTGCAGATTGATTGTGGCGTGAAGTTCGGTGGATACTGTTCCGATCAGAGCCGCGTTTTCTTCACCGGTAAGATGAGTCCACTCCAAGAGAAAGTATTACGAGCCGTGACCGAAGCGAAGGAAGCTGCTACCAGAGCGGTGAAAATCGGGATCACCACGCATGAGCTCGATCGTATCGCCCGAAAGGTTCTGCGGAAGTACGGGCTTGAAAAGTACTTCGTCCACTCACTCGGTCATGGGGTTGGTTTGGACATTCATGAAGGAGTGACGTTGAGCTCCAAGCGTCCGGCGGAGGTTCTACAGAAGAACGAAATTATCACCATCGAACCGGGAGTCTATATTCCCGGGAAATTTGGGATGCGGATGGAGGATGAAGTCGTCGTGAGGTAGTTCGAAGGCAGGAAGGGCAGGAAGGGAGAGCTTGAAGCGATTCTCGGAATTGTTATAACAATTTAACAATGTAACAATGTAACAATTTCGGTGATTGTAGGAAGCAGACGGTCTTCGTCAAAGATGCTAGAATATCCAGATTTATGAAAATCCAACACACACCTCTTTACCATCGCGTGCAGCGAAAATTTCCGTGGCACATTCAGGTGATCATCCTTTGCTTAAGTGTGATCGCACCGCTGATGGTCCTCGGCGAGACACCGGACGGACCCTACCAGCAGGACTTCATCCTCACTGCCTACTATTCTCCACTGCCGGGCCAGTGTTGCTACGTTCGCGGCGGCTACGTCGCGGATAAAATTCTCAATGGAGAAGGCGTGCATGGAGCGGATGGGACGGACGTGTATCCGGGGATGATCGCGGCACCCAAGAGCTACGCCTTCGGTACCATGGTCGCACTTCCGGGACTCGGACGCTTCACGGTTCACGATCGTGGCGGAGCCATTCAAGAATTGGATAATGGTGCACATCGATTAGATGTGTGGGCGGGGTATGGCGAAGAAGGATTGGCGCGCGCTCTGGCTTTCGGGGTTCGCAAAATCCGGGGAACGGTCTATCCGGTTGGCCATCGCCAGCCCAAGGAATCCTTCACCTTCGAAGCACTGCCCGCCTCCCTCGATCGCCTGGAGACCTTCTCCGTATCCGGGGATGATCTCCTTTCCGTGCAGCCAAAAGCAGGGGATCGTGGTCTCTCTGTTGATCTTCTCCAGCGTTCTCTCAAGGATGTCGGATTTTTCGCGGGAAGTTCCACGGGATTCTTCGGGCAGGAGACGACCGATGCCCTCACGGCATTCAATACTGCCTATCGCCTGAAGGAATCTTCGGTACAGCTGACGGAGCGTTCAGCCGCCACACTCACGGCTGCACTGCGACGGCTCCCTGCCGTTTTTCCAGTTGCGCAGAATGTCGATATAGATGCCGCACCGAAGGCTGTCACCGCTGCACAGCGAATGTTGCGTTACCTTGGGTTCTATTCCGGCAGGACGAACGGGATGTATGATTTGTTGCTTTCTGATGCTATTTTGCGTTTCCAGAAGGCCAAAGGTCTGGTTGCGGATGCGCTGTCTCCGGGCGCAGGAACGATTGGCCCCATTACCCGTGGCAAAATGCAGGAGGCATGGAATAGGCGGCTCGTCACGGCGATGGCGGATCGCTACGTGATGCTGCATCGTGTGCAGATCGCGCTCGATCAGAAGAAAGGTATGGTCGATCGCTTCGTCGATCTTGGAGAGAGTGGCGATACGGTGACCCTTCTCCAGCATATGCTCGCTGATCGCGGATTCTTCCCAGAAGACAAAATCAACGGCAACTTCGGTGATTTCACGAAATCGGCGTTGATCGAGTATCAGCTGGATCGCAAGATCATTACTTCCAAGAAGAATGATGGTGCGGGATCCGTCGGTCCGCAGACGTTGCTTTCGCTGCGTTCCGAGGAGCGGCAGAAGCTCTATGAGGTGGTGCGAAGCCAGGGGTGGAGGGCGCTGTAGCTTGCTAGCTTGATAAATTGTTAATTGTTAATTGTTAATTGTTAGCTGATTATTTTCGGGAGCAGACAGACGTTTGGGGGGTTTTGTGACAGGCGATAGGAGTGGGAGCTCTTATGCATGAGCAAAAGTGGAATGCGAAAAGTGTCCATGATTGAGCTTTTCTCAGGAATTTCTGATACATAACCAGAGCACTTTCTTCGCAG
Source organism: Candidatus Peregrinibacteria bacterium (assembly GCA_037143575.1). GTDB lineage: Bacteria > Patescibacteriota > Gracilibacteria > Peribacterales > Peribacteraceae > JBAWYM01. The sequence goes on from JBAWYM010000022.1 coordinate 25,956, forward strand.
TATCAAGCCGAAAGACTTGACTACCCCATGCCCTGCGTTCAAGCGCCGCAGCGCGAGACGCAGTTCCTTCC
>JBAWYM010000023.1:0-25748 GCA_037143575.1 Candidatus Peregrinibacteria bacterium
TATCTGGTAACGTTCATTTGCTCCTTAGGTGGTAACATTCATCTGCTCCTCAACCTATAAGCTGTAAGCACGGTTTTCATACTTCATCGCATGTTCGATATCTACGCCTTCCTCGACCTGCACGGCATCGCCTACCGGAAGTTCGACCACCCTGCGGTCTTCACCTGCGAGGAAGCCGAGCGCTTGTGCCCGCCGATGCCCGGAGCGCATACCAAGAATCTCTTCCTCCGGGACCGGAAGGGGACGCGGCATCTCTTTGTAGTTGTCGGCTACGAGAAGAAAGTGGATCTGAAGAAGCTCGTAGACGTGTGTGGAGTTGATAAATTGAGTTTCGCTTCACCGGATCGGTTGATGAAGTACGTGGGTGTGGAGCCGGGATCAGCGACGTTGCTCGGGATGGTGAATGATACCGATCATGCTGTGGAGGTGTTCATTGATGAATCAGTCTGGAAAGCCGAGTCCATGCTGTGTCATCCGCTGGTGAATACGGCCACTCTTTCAATTTCACACGAGGGGATCGACAAGTTCCTGCAGGCGACGGGGCATGTTTTTAAAGTCATCCAAGTGCCGGAGAGGGCATCAGAACCATCGTAACCAGCAAGAATTGTCATAGTGAGCGAATCCAAAGTATCGAATTATGGGAACTCGAGGGATAATGAACATTTCTTTTCCGATCATTATCTTGAAGGATTCTTCCCGTTATTAATGGCATCTAGATCTGCGCAGAGTTTGTCATATTTTACCGATCCTCCGACCATGTCAGCTTTGAAATCTGCGGGATTTTGGAACTTATTAGTGCTACCCAACGAGACAAGCCATTTCCCATCGTCATGATCGAATGAGATGTAGAGATATTGATTTATCCATGCTCCATATTGTTTTGTGAAGTATGTCTCATGGTCATTGGCTCCAATACGATTTAATAGACCTTTCCCCGATTGTAAAGCTCGATCCACTCTAGCCAAATCATCGTATTCTTTGCCTCTCGCCTTTAGTTCCTTTGAATTCGAGGCGGATAGAACAATGTCAGTGATAGCACCGTCCTTATTGAAAATGATACTTCCGACATCTTCATGTGTGACTAACGAGTACACTTTCACATGATACCTATCATCTGGATGTGAATATTCTAAGCCATGTGTTCGACTGGAAGCATCATGTATACCAATTCTTTCCCCTAGACCTCGCATCAATGTATCAAGCTGCGGACCTGGCCTGATGGAATAAATTTCCCTATTCGTAGTAATCGTATTGAAGAGTTCGTGTGATGAGAGACTTGATTCTTGTTTGTCCAAATATTTATCAACTCGTCTGATCTTACCATTTTCATCGAAAATGAGGGTACCAGCTGGGACTCTGATGCCTCGTGGTACTACACTCACTTCATACAAATTGCCCACGCCTGGTCGTTTATACTCTATACCATGTGATGAACCAGAAATATCTTCAATTCCAATTTGTCTTCCGAGTCCTCTTATCAGCAACTCGTATCGCGGATCCCCGGGTATTATGGAAATATCTTTATCGAGGGCTTCCAGCTGCCTTAAGAGTTCATGAGACGTATCATTGAGCTCTTTCTGTCTGCCATTTGTCATGCTGCGTATTGCATCACGGAGGTTTTGGATTTTGCTAGCTTGATCATTCTCGCTCAATTTTGCCTTAGTAAGCATTTCTTTAGCTATTTCAATTGCGCCATTAGTAGGATGCTCTGGATCGACTCGAGGGGACTTATCCTCCTTTTCATTCGTTTTCCGTCTTTCCATTTGAATATTTTCGGGGCCATTGATTTGGTCGTATGAACAAAGTCTCGACTCTGCCAGCGTGACAAGGAATGTTGGAGTATACAGAAAAAAATTATTCATGATTGTGTGGAGAAAGTGACTGTGTTATTCATTCGGGATTCATCCTCGCTACGCATAGTTTTCTCCGCGTATTGCATAGCTTTACGACGGTAGCAGTTGAATTGTTTGTTCCAGTCATTCACGAATTCTGAGAAGCGATGAGCATATTCGGTAAACGCTTTATTATATCGTTCAGCACGTGTAATTGCCTCTGTCTTTGTTTCATTTTTGTACTTCTCCGGTAATAGTTGTAGATGAGAGGTAGTGAGATCCTCATCAATCTTCGCCATGATCCGGTTGTAAATCTTTTCGCCTGTCAGAATTGCGGGCATCCCTCCAGCATCCGAGGAGCCCATTATCTGCATTATTTGAGATGAGCCACTGTTTGTTGGATCTGCTGTTTGTGTCATGCTGAAGTTATATATCGCTATTATAGCATATTATAGTTATGTAAACAAACATACGGGTATTACTAATTTACCACAGTATTTCATATCTATTGTTTCGATATTCCAAATTACTTTCTTGCCATCCACCATCTCTTGAGCGGCGGCAACGACAACGTGGAGAGAATATAGGCAATCGGCGGAACTACCGCATTGAGCCAAAAATAGGGATTTTCGATAAGCATCAGGAAGACGGCTGCGGTGATATAGGTGAGGATGGCGATCGTGATCCGGCGAAACCAGCTCACTTCCCAGGCTTTCTCCGCTTCTACACGCTTGTTGCGTTCGAGGATTGCCTGTAACTGAGTTTCCAAGTTTTCCATGTACACAGATTGTACCACTGCTATAGTGCCGCGCGGTCACTTCGCGCTCATTCGGTTCATCATTCTTTTTCGGGACGTAGTTCCCCCCTACGCTCCTGCGGGAGCTCCGTGGGGCAGGCAGTTGGCTTCGTAAGTCTTTGTTCTTTGGTTCAATAGTCATCAGTATCGGGACGTAGTTCAGTTGGTAGAACGCTTGCATGGGGTGCAAGAGGTCGCAGGTTCGAGTCCTGTCGTCCCGACCATTGTCTAGAACCTTGATTACTAGGATTAAAGGATGAGCATGATTTCTTTCAAGAGGCGATCATCGAACTCTCAGTGTCGATTTCCCTCTCACACCGCAAGCAATTGACATGTCCTTTTCCTTGTCATGGATAGGGGATTCTGCTTTCATACGCCCCTTATGCCCATGGCAACTCTCTCAGTCTGATTTGGACACTTGCAATAATCTATAAAATGTATTATAATACTTCGAACACATGACACTGTCCTCCCTCGAACTCTCGGCTGCGACCCATGCGATTGAGCAGTATCAGCGCATCCTCGTCGTTCCCCACGCCAATGTGGATCCGGATGGTTTATCGGGTGCCTTGGCCTGCTATTCGCTCTTCACGGCGATCGGGAAGGACGTCACGGTGGTGTGCCCGGAGTCCGCGCCGGAGTCGCTCAAGTTCCTCCCGGGGTTCGAAACTGTGGAGAATGAGCTTCAGGAATCCCAGAATTTCATCATTACCGTGAACCTGGATCAGGGGGTGGAAATCGACAAGCTTCGGTACACCGTTGAAGATAACCGGGTGAATATCATCGTGGTACCCAAGAGCGGTCGTATCCATCCGCATCAGGTGTCGCTCGGGGAAGGGGATCACCGGTACGACCTGATTGTCGTCGTGGATACTGCTGATCTTCCGCTTCTCGGTTCCCTGTACACCGATCACGTGGATCTCTTCGGTGATATTCCGGTTCTCAATGTCGATCACCACATTTCCAATACCCGTTATGGTCAGCTTCAGCTCATCGATACCACGGCTGCGAGCGTGACAGAGGTTCTGTACCAATGGTTCACGCGTGTGCCGGAGTGGCGCGAGAAGATGACACCGGATCTCGCGACCCTCCTCCTCACCGGGCTCATCACCGATACTCGGAGTTTCCAGAATCCCAATACCACTCCGCGTTCGTTGGAGATCGCTGCGGATTTGCTCGACCTCGGTGCGCGTCAGCAGGAGATCATCCGGAACGTGTACAAAACCAAGCCGCTTTCTACACTGAAGATCTGGGGCCGCGCGCTTAATCGCGTGCAGGTGGATGATGTGAGCAAGATCGCCTGGTCCGCTATTTCCCGCGAGGATCTCGCCGAGATGGGAGCCGATAGTAAGGAGGTGAGTGGCATTCTCGATGAGCTCATTTCCACCATTCCCGATGCCGATGTGCACGTGATGTTCACCGAGACCGAGGAAGGTATCCTCAAGGCGAGTATGCGCTCGTCACCGGCGATCGATGCCAATCGTCTGGCAGCGGGTCTCTTCGGCGGCGGTGGTCATGCACGAGCTTCCGGTTTCAAAGTTTCTCACTTTTCCAATTTCTCCCTCGCCGTATTGGAATGCGTTCAGAAAATCAGGGAGGGGATGGAGCGTCAGAAGAGTGAGGGAGATATGCCGTTGCCTTCTTCAGGCTTGAAGCCGACAGCGATGCCGAAGACGACAGAGCCACGGAGCATTGATGTTCCCTTATCACCTTCAGCACCCAAGACGTCTGGGGTGGATATTGTGAAGGAGATCAGCGGAGCCTGAGGCTTGAGAGGTTGAACATCATTCAATTCTCGAGCGCACCCCTTCGTGGGTGCATGATGTGAATGGGGCATTATTCTTCGACATGCGGCCGCAGTTCGTCTCGGCTCACTGTAAACTCCGGGCCGCGCTGTTGAGTTGAGAATATTCAGTCAAGAGATGAAGCAATCACTCGCATTCGCTTCGAATCTGTCATACACTCCGTCCATGCGCCTAGTTCAGGTAGCCAAAGTATTGGGCATGACCGGCCAGCAGCTCCGCCACGAATTGGATCAGGTGAACTTCGGTATTCGCTCGACCGATCGTGAGATTCCCGACCAGCTTGCGCATGGTGTCATCCGTTTCATTGCGCGCAAACTGGGCAAGAATGTCGATTTCGAGGCGCTGGAAGGTTCTGGAATGGAGGGTGCCGAGAGCAATCAAAAAGATGAGGGAGAGACTGTGGCCCCCGAGACTTCCGAGCCGACTGCGAGTCCCCAAGGAGTGAATGTCCTGAGGAAGCTCACCTTGGAAGATGTTTCAAAGGAAGCAATTGAGAAGCAGCAACTGGCGATCAAGCAGCAGCAAGCATCTGCGACGGCGCGCGGGCAGCGGCATACCGCCTCCCGTCTGGAAGAGCGCGGGAAGCCCGTGCATCGCGACATCGCTCAGGGTACGCAGGAGCAGATCAAGAGGAAGGATGGCATCGTGTCTCTTCGAGCCCAAATCACCGTGAAGGAATTTGCGGAGAAGACGGGGATCCAGATCCCGCAGGTCATTCAGGCACTCATGAAGAACGGCGTCCTCGCGACGATTACACAATCCATCGATTTCGATACCGCGGCCATCGTCGCTGCCGATCTCGGTGTCACTGTACAGAGAATTGAAGAATCCGCTTCCGTCGAGCATCTCCTCAGCCGCAATCTCCAAGAGCTTCTCAAGGACGATGCGGAAAATCTCACGGAGCGACCGCCAGTGGTGGTGGTGATGGGCCACGTCGATCACGGCAAGACTTCCATTCTCGATGCGATTCGTTCTACAGACGTTGCGGCGGGCGAGGCGGGCGGTATTACGCAGCACATTGGTGCGTATCAGGTGGAGCACATTGCTGCAGGATCTTCTGATGTTCATCGCATTACGTTCCTCGATACCCCCGGTCACGAGGCCTTCACCGCCATGCGCGCCCGTGGGGCTCAGGTCACCGATATTGCCGTCATCGTTGTCGCAGCGGATGAAGGGGTGAAGCCGACGACGGTCGAGGCGATCAATCATGCGAAGGAGGCGAATGTTCCGGTGATCGTCGCGCTCAACAAAATGGATAAGGAAGGCGCAGATCCGCCGCGCGTGAAAGGGGAATTGGCTGCGCTGGGATTACAACCGGAGGATTGGGGAGGCAAGACGCCCTACGTCGAGGTCTCCGCCAAGACGAAGCTCGGGATCACCGACCTTCTGGATGCCATCGTGCTTGTCGCCGCAGAACGCGGATGCAAGGCCAATCTCAAGCGTGCCGCCATCGCGACCGTCATCGAGAGCAACCTCAATCCTTCCCTTGGTTCTCTCGCGACGATCATCGTGAATACCGGCACACTCCACCACGGCGATGTTTTCGTGTGCGGATCCACCATCGGCAAGATCCGGACGATGACCGATGCGCGTGGCAAGAAATTCGCGGAGATCGGTCCGTCGGGCGCTGTTCGGATTTCCGGTTTCCATGAGCTTCCGCAGGTCGGCGATATTCTGCAGGTCGTCTCCTCAGAGAAAGAAGCTCGTCTTTTGCTGTCTGCTGTCGAGGAGCAGCGCACGCACCGTACGAAGCAGCGCTTCGTCGATCTCGTGACTCGTCTCTCCGAAGGGAAGCTCACGCAGCTCAAAGTGGTGCTGAAGGCGGATGCGCAGGGATCGCTGGAAGCGCTCAAGGAAGCGCTGGGTAAATTGCAGACCAAGGAAGTGGCGGTGAAGATCATGCACGAAGGAGTGGGCGCGGTGACGGAGAGCGATGTGATGCTCGCAGCCACGAGTGACGGGATCGTCATCGCCTTCCATACGCCCGTGGCAGCGGCAGTCCGCATGACGGCTGAGCGCGAAGGGGTAGGGCTGCGCGAATACGACATCATCTACGCACTCCTCGATGACATTACGGCCCTTCTGGCCGGACTCGTGGAGCCCGTAGATACAGAGAGGATTCTTGGTCATCTGCAGGTCCTCCAGGTCTTCCTGACGAAGAAGGGGGAGCAGATCGTGGGTGGGCGCGTTACGGACGGCAGCATCAAGCGCATCACGTTCCGTCTCCAGCGGGGAGGGGAGGTGGTGGGCACGGGTCGCATCACGTCCCTGCGTAAGGTTGATACGGATATCAAAGAAGCCAAGGAAGGTTCGGAGTGCGGCCTCAGGGTTGAGTCTTCGATTCCGATTGCTGAGGGCGATATTTTCGAAGTGTTTTTGAGGGAGCTGAAGAGAAAGGAGGTTTAAAGTGTGTTTAAGAGGTGTCATGGTGAGCCGAGCCTGTGCTGAGCCGGGACGAAGCATCGAACCATGACTCGAAGCCCAGAATCCGCTATCAATCTGGGTGTCTTGAGGGTGTACGAATGTCTCTTTGATCGACGCTGCATTCTTTCGGTATGTTGCATTCATGAAAGACTACTACGTCTACATTCTCCTCTGCGCTGATGGCAGCTACTACACCGGCGTGACCAATGATTACGAGCGACGAGTAGGGGAGCATCAGGCTGGTGCCGACCCGAAGAGCTATACGCATCGGCGCCGTCCTGTGCAGTTGGTATACGTAGGAATTTTCGGTGATATCAATGAAGCGATTTCTTGGGAGAAGAGGGTGAAACGATGGAGCAGGAGGAAGAAAGAGGCGTTGATAAGCCAAGACTGGAATCAATTGCCGGCACTTTCTTCATGTCAAAATAGTTCAGCGAATTGGAGGGAAGTGAAGATGAGAAGAATCCGCTATCGCGTTCGACGAATTGCCTATGAGACGCTTATTGCATAATCTCCACCACAAGCTCCCCCCATGTCATCCCGAGCGCTGTCGAGGGAGGACATGGGGGGTTAGGTGGTAGACGATGTCATAGTTCGACACGGCTCACTATGACATCTGCTTCTCATGGCTCACTATGACATCTGTTTTTTCATGGCTCCGTATACGACAAATTCGCTGGCTTTACCGTGTAGCTAAAGCTCTGTCACAGATATGATGAGGAATCTCTGAATAATTGCCAATTTGTCACAGTGAGCCGTGTCGAACTGCGACAAATTGGGCTCTGGCTTCGAGTCATGGTTCGATCCTTCGTCTCGGCTCAGGACAGGCTCGGCTCACCATGACATGCTTAAGAGTTTTTCAGAGGTTCCTTGAGTGTGAGTACCTGAATCTTGTTCTCTGAAAGTAGTGCACTGAGGTATCTTCTTGAAGGTGAACAAAGATGACGCACTATCGTTGGCACGAGCCTACAAGCAGTTGCTTCAAAAAGACGGCATTCCGGTGCAATCCGTCATCCTCTTCGGGTCATGTGCCCGCGACGAAGCGACCCCGGAAAGCGATATCGATCTCGCGGTGATCGGCACGGCATTCCTCGCATCTCGGCAGGAAGAAGCCGTCGCTGTGCGCAAGACACGCTGGTCGCTCAGTATGAAGATCCATCCTGTCTGGATGCATGCCGATTTCCTAGAGAATAGGTTCTCGACGCTCGCACAGGAAATCAAGAAGGACGGTGTTGAAGTGTAGGCATCCTTTGTCTACGTCGGATTTCTTATGCCAATAGAGTATTTATCACTTCAACCACTTTGCCATGCAGATTACTCAAATCTTCCGTACGCGATATTTGAATACCGACATATGAGCTGAACAAATCTTTCAATTGTTGTGGCAACACTTTGTTATACCCAAACACAAAATCAACATTTTTGATTATTCCTGCATCAGAATCAATTTCAATTTTCATGTTATTGAGATAATCAAAATCACTGCCGTGTTTCATCTTCTCTTTTGCCTTTGCTGTCAGTTTAATCTCGCTGTGTTCTCTCCGTAGGAGATCCAATTTGAGCTCATCGCGACCGAAGAATTCAAAGGAGCTGGAAGCGATTGCGCTGATCCAAATGGGCAGTTTCACATTGTTCTTCACTGCATCCACTACTTGTGTGTACAATTGATTCAGCTTTTCCGGTGTTATTTCTCCATTCGTCGCTTGCAAAATGGGAAGCAGCCATGGTGGCGTAGGTTTTCTATCGAATGAATCCAAATCAATTGATTCAATTGTCCTATCATCTCTCATTTTAATTCTGATGGCGGGGTTATTCCCCATCACATTCTCCATTGCCACATGTAAAGGTCCATTTCCGGTGTATATTTGCGCATTCAGTTCTCTATGGAATCCTGAGAATCGAAAAGGTGTTTTCTTGAGTGCCAAATTCTGAGTGATTCTTTGATATTCGTCGCTGTTTTTAATGCTCTGGATTGCCATAGGGGAGCAGAGGCGATTATTCACGCTCCAAAAGAGTTGGTCCAATACTGTAGCCTGCGGTCGTATGTCGATATATTTCTGTATGTCCGCCAATACTTGTGGATTGGTGACTTGGCGGTAGGGAGCCTTTTTATCGTTCTGAGGTTTGTCATAAACGGCAATCCGGTTGATCTTCGATTTATCCGTATTCAGATTGATCAGAATTATGGGATAATCATCACTTGAGTACTGTTCTCTCGATGTCAGCTCAAAATCATTCTTCTCCTTTATTGGTGGGTACAGACGATCGGAATGCTCGCCCGGGACACAGTATGTGAAATGAGATTTTTCGATTTCTTTGTGAAGGTCTGTGTCGTATCTTGCTCTAATGGCCCCTAGGACAGATTGATGAAGATCTATCAGGTTCTTCCGATTGATTTCTGTATTCTGATATCTTCCTACAACAACAGATAGCCAAGCGGGAATGAGACTGCCGCTGTGCCCGAAGTTGATATTTTTGATTGTCGTGAGATTCTTATCTGTTTCAACCCACATGAAATCACCATCGACGCACTCATGTTTGAAAGCAGCCTGCGTTACGGTACTTATCTCTCCGATAAATCTTCTATTCAATATATTGCAGCTGAAAGCGGGGAATACTCCCGGGTAGTTACTGAAATGATAGGGTGTATCTTTGAGCATTTCATCGAATTCTCTATTGGTTTCTCTCGCAAGTTCCGTTGATTTTTTGTCAGCCGATGTCGGCGTTGTTCGAGCGGAGCGGATGTATTGCAATGCACCTTCCATTGTTTCTACATTCATCAAATCAAATGTGGGGATCGCCTTAACAATCATCTCCTTGTAGTGTTGGTTTGTGATTTCGAAGGGGTCGTCAAAGGAATTATGGAAAGAATAGTATGTCGTACCACCACTTTTTCTGGGTGCTACTCCCAGCTCAGTTGGATTGTTGGGTACTGTTACACCAAATCCAGCGACGTACCGCGAAATAACGTTTGCATATTCCTCTTGACTGATTTTTCTTGGTTTATCGTCGCTTTCTCTTGGTTTATTGTTTGTCTTCGCATTTTCGGAGACTGCGGATGTGTATGATGCAGATTCAGTATTTTTGAATTGCATTGGCGTCTCATTGATGCCCTTCGTGACCGGAGAAGTTTCCTGCACGACAGTCGCTACGGAAGGTGCCGCCGAAAGGGCAGGATTCGTGGGAGCGGCAATCGGCGTCGCAGCTGACGATGTATCGGAAGTGTTCGTACCGGAACTGGAGCTGAAGGAGTCGTAATCGTGGAAGGTTCCTTTGGAGTCTCCGTTTTCTTCTTTCTGTGCGAGATCTTTCCCAGCGGATTCCGGTCCGATGCCCTTCTTTGTGAGATCCAGGAGGATCCCGAAGGCGATATCATTGGTTGTCGTGGCACGATCCACCAAGTAGATAAGACTGTCGGGCTGGTGATCCGCATCGTCGCTGGCTCGAGCGACTTTCTCCTTTAAAAGGTTGGCTGTCGGTTCTCCTTTTTTGTCTCTGAGGAGGTTGTAGTACTGCTGCTGCAGAACAGAGAGTCTTGCTTTCAATTCCGGTGAGCGCGACTTGCCCAGAGTTGTTTGCCCTATTTCCTTCTTCAGCTCTTTGTACTTCTCCGCCACTTCCCCATCTTTTTCATGTTCCGTACGGATGGAGAGGAGAAGATCAGCATCCGCTTTCCCGTTCATTTCGTATTTCTGCCACTCGTTCTTGGGAAGGAATCCCTTGAGCTGGTCCATGGCTACCTTTTCTTCGCCTTTGAATACTCCGGCCGTACCGGAGACGATGCCGAGCCATACGAGCGTGTAGACGGAGAGCTTCTTATTTTTGATATCAATGATCGCTGAGGCGGTGAGCATGCCCATAGAGGCGAGGAGCGCGAGCATGCGCAAGGAGTTCCAGTAGCGTGCATAGGCCGGGTCCATATCTTCTTTGGGGTGGAGCGCAGCGTGCCGCTCTTTGTTCTCTGGATCTCCATCGATCACCATCTGAAAGAAGTCCTTCGTGCGGTCGATGAGGCTGAGCTGTATCTGGAGTTCCGGCGGGAGTTTTCCTTCCCTCGTGACCTTTCCGTACGATTGCAAAATCTGTTGTTCGAGCTCGTCGACTTCGCGGAGCTGAGCTGCAGCTTTTCCCACGCTATTTCTGATCTTGCCGCTGGGCTCATGGTAGACGATGACGCCGTTTTCCATAGCCTTCACTAGAATGGCATTAAGGTTATCCCGCAAATCTGTTCGGAACTCCTTTGCTTCTGCATTGGAGGCTCTGGATGGGATGAGCTTTTCTTTGACATCGTTCTGGAGTGCTTTGAGGTAGTTGAAGGATTTATTGCAGATATCGATGGCTTTTTCATTCATTTTTTCCGGTACCTTGCCATCAGCCTTGAGCTCTTTCCACTCCTGCGCTGCTTCATTGAGGTGCCCTCCCGCAATTTCCGTTCCACCTGGCTGTTGCAGCTCGGCAATGGTAATCATTCCTCTGGTCTGGTTAAGACCAGCATTCCGGTCGAGCTCCAGCTGATCCGCTCGCGTTTTGATGACGTAGGCGTTCTCCTCCTTCTTGTCGCGCGTCAGAGCGATCTTAAGCTCGGAGCGGAGCTTCTCGGGATCCTGTGCCTCTGGTGGGCGTGGGTTTTCAACCATGGTGAAGAAATACGGTTTTACTTCGGGATTTTCGATTTATCGGCAATTGCTGTTACCGTCGAATCTGTGGTGTGGATTGCGTCGAGTAGCTTGATGAGTTCCTCTCTGTTCTTGTTGAGAGTGACCCCTGCCATGCTTGCAGATTCCTCAAGACGTTTGACGACTTCCTTCCACTTTTCATCGTTCGGTGTAGCGTTGAATGCGTTCACGGCTCCACTGATTTTCGTTCGCATTTCAATATTTGCCGTATTCGTACTGGTGACGGAGTTCACGATTTGTTGTGTCGGCTGAGATGCTGTGTCAGATTTCCCTAAGCCGAATTTGTTATTCGAAAGCAACGTCTCATTGGGGTGGGCGATCTTATTGCCCAGATCCAATAGGTTCATCCCACCGCCACTCGGGAGGGGCAGAGGAGCCAGGAGCGGGAGCTTACCGAGGAACTTGCCAATGGAGGCGCCGGAACCTTGGAAGGCTTTCCCGATGCCATCGTAGGTTTCGTCGATCTTGAAGGCCATGAAGGATCCCTTCCAGACGAACGTGATCGCCATGATGACCCAGAAGAGCTGGTTCAAATTCGCCACGCCCGCGAGGATCGGAATTCCGGTGCTTTGGCGGAGCATTTGCTGCGCGAGTGGTAGGGCGCTGGGGGAGATGGAAGAAGCAGCATTGAGCAGGATGAATCCGACGGAGATGGGGATGGCAATGACGACCGGGAGGAAAGCGGCCTTCACAAATTTGTAGAAGATTTCCTTCATCGGATCGAACATCGAGACAAGAGGTGTCCCTGCAGCGACGAGTCCGATAAACATGAATGGCATGAAACAGATCGTCAGCCAGATGATGGTGAAGCGCACGAGTAGCGCCACGACCATAGCCATGAGCGGGAAAGCGAGTGCACCGCTGAAGAAGATGGTGAGACAGGAGAGGAGTGTAAAAGTGAAGAGCTTGAAGTAATCTGCGGATTCGTTGGCGGGATCAGCCGGATTCACCTCCGGTTTCACCAGCCGTGCGAAGTACTGCAGGCGGGCATGATTGAAGACCAATCCACCCAAAATGGCACTGGGTTGGTTCGCTGCGGCATCGAGTGGCGCTGTCCTCACGCAGACGATGGGATCGGCGATGATGTCTTGGAAGAGGGGGCATGTCCAATCATTGCCCTCTGGCTTTTTGAAGAAAGCATATTCAATGATCGCCTTGCACGATTCTTGGGTTTTCTCTCCCTTCACATCGAAATCCATGCAAGGAGCCATTTGAATTTGGCTCGGAAGAGCATAGATCGTCGCCGTGAGGACATTTGCTGCATCGATGATCACTCTCGGGAAGAACCAGGAGAAATTGACCATGATGACGGCGATGATGAAATTGCGAGCGTGGGTGGTGATGAAGTTGCCGCTCGCTTGGACAACAGTGACAATCGCTCCGACGATGAGCATGAGCGCGAGGATGACATTGGTGATATTGCGGGAGATCTGCCACACCGAGAGAAGAACTGCACCCATGTGATCCTTCGTCGTATCGAGATCGAGGAAGTTGGGATCGAGGAGGGCGCTTAAGAGATAGAGGCAGAGGTAGATCACGAACTGGAAAATTGCCGAAAGGAATCCGGTGATCATGATCACTCCTCCGTAGAATGTATCACTGAGTGCGGTATCCGCTGCGTGAGCAGAAGCGATACCGATGGTTGCGTCCGCTCCCTGCATCTTCAGGAGGAAGATCAGGAGAAAGAATGCGGGGAGAGCGATGAGGGTTTTTCGTTTGAAGAACATTCTCATTATTCTAGCACTTTTCAGCTCTTTCTTCAATCACCCCTGGGGAAAGAAATGAAGGACGCCCGTTCATCTCTTGATCATCCTCTCAGGAATTAATGCACTTAGAACACAAAAAACCGTCAAACATGAGTATAATATTTGTTCAAAGCTGAAACCAATAATTAAGCATTGATATTCATTTTGGCTTATATTAAGCAAATACTCTGTATAACTATAGTATTCAAAAAGATGAACACTTTTCTTGCGCTTACCCTGTGTTCATGAGTACAGTTTGTGCTCGTGTCGTCCGTCATCCTCAAATCACTGTTCTCGTCGCAGACGCGGGTCAAGCTGCTCTCGACGTTTCTCCTCCACCCGGATGAGGAATATTTCATACGCGAACTTACCCGTCTTCTTCACGAGCAGATCAACTCCATCCGTCGCGAGCTCGAAAATCTCCGTCGCATCGGTTTGGTCCGTGCCCGTCATCGCAATAGAAAGAAGTACTACCACGTGGATCACGAGTTCCCGCTTTTCTCGGAGCTCAAGAGCATTTTCACCAAGGAAATCCAGGCGGAGAGTCCTATCGTTGAGAGCCTGAAGAAGCTTCCGGGCATCAAGCTCATCCTCCTCGCCGGTTCCTTCGTGGGATCCGAGAGCAAGGTGGATCTCTTCATCGTCGGGGATCTGCGCAAGGAGATGCTCGAGGCGTTGCTCCTTCAGGATCCGGGACTAAAGAATGTGAAGTACTCCATCTTCTCCGAAGGGGACTTCCTCTATAGGTTGAGCCTGAAAGACCGATTTGTCTCGGAGATTGTCAGTGATCCGCGGCACATGCTGGTGCTCAATACGCTGCAGAAACAGATAGAGGAGGCGATGAAGAAATGATTGGTCGAGTATTTGCGATTTGAGATTTACTATTTGCGATTGTTGGTTTGGAAAATGCCAAATCGCAATTCGTAAATCAGGAAATCGCCAATTCTTCCTCATTCTCCTTTACACCATTCTTCTCCATCGCTAGGATTTCGCGCACATGGTTTCAATACTCCTCCACGAGCAGGCAAAGAAGTACGCATCCCGGCATGCCGTCATCAAGCCGGGCTACACCGTACGTGTCCACGAGCGCATCCACGATGAAGAGGGAGGCAAGGGACGTATCCAGATTTTCGAAGGTCTCGTGATTGGCGTCCACAACGGGCATGTCCTCTCCGATCGGACGATTACGGTTCGCCGTATCGCCTCCGGTGTCGGGGTGGAGAAGAACTTCCCTCTGTCTTCGCGCTTGGTCGAGAAGATCGAGGTGAAGAAGGTGGCCAGTGTTCGCAGAGCCAAGCTCAATTTCCTCCGAGGTCGCACCGGAAAATCTGCTCGCCTGAGTGAGCGCTTCACGACGTCCGATGAGTTCTCCATCGCCGCAGCTCCGGTCGTAGCCAAGGCAGCGGAGGAGGATGTCGTTGAGACTCCAGAGGAAGTGAAATAGTTGTTCCTCGACGCGGCTCGGAATGACATAAAAATTCAGTCAATGGGCTGGTTTGTTGTATATGTTGTACACTGCTTCAGGATCTGATCATCAATGTATGGATAATCTTCTCGTAGGCAACTACGGCACTGGCAATCTCGGTGATGAGGCTCTACGGGAGTACTTTCTCACCCAATTTGCCGATGTGCAGTGGAGAGTGATCGCAGCTCATCCGCTGGGGAAGGAGCTTCCCCGGTTACCCATGGGTATCCGTTCCTTTCTGGGGCTTCGTTGGCTGAAGACCGTATTCGCTATTCGCTCTGCAGAGAATCTGGTATTCGGTGGTGGAACGCTTTTTACCGATATCGAATCGGTCCGGGCGTGTCTCCTCTGGGGATTCCATGCGCTGATTGCCCGTGTTTGGAGGACTCCCTACCATCTGGCATTCCAGGGGATAGGCCCATTTCGTACCAGAGCAGGGGAGCGGATCACCCGTTCCGTTGTCCGGCATGCAGCTTCCATCAGTGTCCGGGATTACGATTCTCTTGCCCGGGTGCAATCGTGGTTAAAGAACAATAAAGTTGTACAAACATTCGATCCGGTATTTGCTCTCTTATTAGAGGAGAAACCACGAGTGTGTTCACAGAATGTGCTCGTTATTATTCCACGAGAAAACTCCTCTTCGGCGTTTCTGGAGAAGGCAGTTTCGGTGGTTTCACAACAATCTTGGGCGGAAGTGCTCATCCTTTCTCTCAAGCCTGATGATCGCAGCGAACAGGGGGTCATTCGAAAGTTGCGAAGCTTGATAGGAGAGCGAGGAATTGTTCTCCCCATCCGGACTCTCCAAGACCTCAGGACTGCAGTCTCCCGGGGTTCATTCGTTCTGTCCCAGCGTTATCACGGAGCTCTGGCAGCATTAGCTCTCCGCGTTCCCTTCGAGGTAATACCTCAGTCCGATAAGGACAAGCTTTCGCTGCTCCCTTCCTTCGTCGGAAGAGTGCAGGAGTGTCTGGCGCTCGTTCAAAAGGGTCAGGAGGCACTTTCGCAGCGTCTTCGCAGTTGAAATTCCGTGCAGAAAGTTGTTATTGCTCAAAATGGCGAGGAATTGTATAATTGATCACCATGAACAGCCTCTATCTTACCACGGCAGAACAGACCCTATTCCTCGCTTTACCTCAGAAGATCCAGGAGGGGTGGAAGGTGGAAGCGGAGAATATTTCCTATGAGGAGAGTGAAGCGAAGCAGCGTGTGCGTTGTAAATTCATGAAGCTCTCACCGAAGATTCAGAAAAGCATGTCCTCTGTCGCCAGTGCGGTCTCTCCGGAGGGAATGGAGAAGTGGGTTGCGTCGCTCGATCTGCAGAGTCTTACCGATGATGATATCCGTGAATTGTTCTATGCGCTCGGCCCTGTGTCGATTGGCAGAATTCTCGAACGGACGATTCCCTTGGTTCAATCCGATACAGATCTCGAAGCTGTTGCAGCCATTGCGGTCCTCCGCCATGTCATTTTTACCCCGCTCAAGAAATGACCCCACTTACTTCTACTCAAGAAATGGCCCCCCGAGCTGACGACCAGAGGAAGAATGGCCGAGCAGGGACTTCTGAAGTTCCTGAACAATTTGATGGGAAGTTGGATCAAATTGCTCAGCTCCTCGATGGCGGAAGGGAGAATGATGCTGCGGAGAGAGCGCGTTTGGCAGTATCGCTCACAAATACCAAGGATCGCGAGATACTTGCTTCTTCTATCGCCGATCGTCTCATTGAACTGAAGGACCAATTGGAGCGCAATGCGGTCTACCACCACGACTTCTTTGAGGTACAACCCGGCGAAGATCTTTTGACTCACATCCGTACAGTCGTCGATGAGCGTATCGGTCGGCAGATTCTCAATGAGGCTAACCGCGGTACGTTTGCCAGTTCCCTTGCGGAAGCCATAGCGCATGATCCAGAGGCTCTCACCAAGATCCAGCAGTACTACCCTGATTTTACTTGGGATCCCAAGCAGGGAGACGAGGCTTTGGTGCATGCTTTGGAGCAGCGCTTCGTGAAAGATTTCTCCGATCAGGCTGAGGCACTGAAGAAGGAACTGGAGCTCGAGGCGGAGGTTGCTCTGGAAAAGAGCGATGTTCTCGAGCGGGTGAAGGACAAGAAGGGCATGTTCACCTGGGCTACGGAGAAAGTGAAGGCCATCTGGGCCAAGAAGTCCGTGCGCGTTGCGACGTATGTCGTCGTCGGAGTCGCTGCGACATTGCTGATTGCCTGGGGAGCAAGTTACCTCCTGGCATATTTGCAGGGATTGCATGCCGCTGCGCTTGAAGGCACGGCCGCGGCCATCGAAGGTGCTACGGAAGCGGGCGGAGCTCTTGCTCCAGTTTCTGGGCTTGAAGGTGCGGGGAGTGTCATCACTGGAGGTCTCCCCAGTGCTCCTCCTATCCCGAATATCTGGATTGGTGAGCCGGTCCTCTAAAACAGTTTTCGGTAAAAACACATATCACCATTGGAATCCCTCCATCCCCTTGTCGGCGTTGATGGCCAAGCTCTGGAAGCTCGTCCTGAGCCCAAGCCCGGAACTCCCGAGTGGGAGATGCTGGACCGTGTTCGGAAGTTAGAAGCAAAGTCCGGTATTATTGGCTCTGAGCTTCTCATGGAAACGCTGAAGCGTGGTCCTTCGGGAGAGCTTCGGCTATCCAATTCTCGCGATAAGCCGCAAGTCCGGTCCGGAGTGTATGAGCCCGGTTACAAGGAAACGAAGTACCTCTCGATCCAGCAGGAGGGATTGGAAGTGCTCGCAAAGATGTACGAGTTTGCCAAGAGTCAGAAGAAGGAGTTCATCAAGGCGCATCAGCAGTACCAGCTCAATGTCGCAAAGGAAATCATCGGACGACAGCAGTTGTATTCGATGGTAAATGCTGAGAGGAATACGGTGCCAGAGAGGGTGATGCTTCAGAAGGAATGGACGCCCGCAGCTGCTGAGGAAGATCTGCGTACGGCGGTGGCGCTGTACGAAGAGGGGAAAATTCATCAGATTTGTCAGGCCGAAAAAGATATTGCCTATTACTGGGCAGCTCATCCGGATCTCCGGAAGCGACTCGCGACGACCTGCAAAGACCGGTATGACGAGATTCTCCGTGATGAGGCTCGGATGGCGGAAATGCACAAGGAACTCGATCGCATCATCACTGCCACGACCGCTGTGTCAGAAATCTGGTCATTCCAGACGATGCTGGATGAAGATAAGGTTGCCAATCTTCTTCGAATGGTTCCCACTGACGTCGAACAGAGAACGGTGAAGGAAAAAATAAAGGAAGTAATAGTGGAGAGACCGATTACTCTTACAGATCTGCTCAAAGATCAGCGGCCTGGAGATGCCGTTCTTGCGGTGGCGCGTGCTGTTCCGGCTGAACTAAGGGCGATTCCCTTCACGCAACTGCGGCAGAGTTTCCGGACGGTTCCCATGATGACGCAGGATTCCGGGATTCCACTCACCACTCAAGAGCTGCAGATGTATGTCCAGATCCTGCGGGATTATGCCGTGGAGACCAACATACTGGAGCCGAAGAATCGTAATGCTACCGCGGCAGAATTTGCTTCCCTGAATGATGCGTTGGAAGAGCGGAAACGTGAGGTGATGCGTGTCGGCGAAGAATGGCAATATCCATCCGGGAAGTCTGGTTCGCAGAAAACACAGCTCGCATCGCGTCTTTATGAGAAAGTCGTCTCAGCGCACGTCGAAGTGTCGCTCCAGGAGGTGCTGAAGAACGGCAATGACCTGAGCCAGACGGAGATCCTCCAGTCTCTGAAGTCCGGGGTTGCTGCAGAGGCTAGGAATCAAAGTGGGAATGCGCAATTCTCCGGGAAGATGTACGAGTTGATGCTTAGGCGCATGCACTTCGGAGCGGGGACGCGCCCGGGTGGAACGCTCACAGAACCGAGTGCACGCGAACTCCAGGCTGCGAAAGCGCTCATAATCCCTGAGCCGCTCAGGTCGCAGGTCCTCATGGAGTTCGACCGGTATGGTGTCGGTTTCGAGGAATACATGAAAGCGCTTGGGCAAGTTACCGATGAACAGCGATCCCTCAAGGTGCGTCTGCGGGAGGGAACATTGGCGGTGATTGATTCCGTTCTCGATGTCATTGATCAGTACCTCACTCCTCGCAAATTCGAAGATGCCGCATGGTTCGTTCCGAGGACGGTGTCACAGCTGACACGCGGGACGCTCAACGGGGAAGCAGTGGTGCGCGACGTGGCGAAGTATGGCTTTGATGCAAAGTGGCCGGATGCGACGAGGCAGGAGAATTTGCAGCGACTGAAGGAACGTCTGGAGGAGGAGAAGAAGCTGATCATTCGTACTGTCGAAAACTTCAATACGACACCGGAAGTGGAGCAGGTAACCAAGGATGTGAAGAATTTGCGAAGCCTTCATGCTATCGCCACCCCGCTGGAGCAGAAAAACAGAGATGCGGCCTACGCGAGCCTTTCTGCAGCTCTCAATAAGGACCCTCAGGATCCCGTTGAAATCCAGAAGCGTACAGAAGAACACCGGCTGGCGTGGGATGCGATGGGTGCCCGGCCGGAAGCTATGGCACTGGTCGGCGGTGATCCGATCCTGCCGAGGGGGGAGGTGGATGTCTCTGTGCTATCCAAATCTTATATTACCGCGAAGGAGCGTATCGAAGTGCTGGAACGTACAGCCCAGGCGAATGGCCCTCAGGCTGAGAAGGCTACCCGGGAACTTCCTGCAGCACAGGAGGAACTTCGTCATGTGCAGTTCTCGATCCAGGGAGCGTATGAGAAGATTCTCTTTCAGATGAATGCCGAGCACATTCCTGCACTCGAGAAGAAGACGGAACAGCTCTTCATGACGCTTCTCGACAAATTCGATCACCATGCAGCGGAATATGCACGCTATGATTACCTCAAGTACGTTCCCTTGTCGGTTATCTTCGGGATACTGACGACAATCGGGGAATTATACTATGCCGCAGGGTGGGTGCCGAGTCCGATCCCCACGCTGCCCGGTGCGCGAATATTCCGGAAGACTGTGAATTACGTTCCGAGAAAGGCTCTCACTGGTGGGGCAAGAATCATCGAAAAGCAAGTTGCCAAGCGGTTTGCACGTACTTCACCTGTTCCCGGATCTGCTGCGGAGGTTGCGAAAGTTCCGTTAAAAGACGTCCCAGTTGTTCCTGAAAAACCTCAGCCTTTGCCAAGGAGTTTTGCTGAAGCGAGGGCGAATACCGAGAAGGCACTTGAGGAAGGTGTTCGCATGCTTAATGAGCCGGCTGTGCATGTTTCACCAGTTACCATTGAAGAAGTCGCAGTTCCCGTACCCAAAAGACAAGTTCCCGCCGGTATTGGAGCATTTGAGTTCGGTGCTGCAAAGGCAGTAGAAGAAACTGCTGTCACCGGTGCGGGAAAGGGAGTTTCAGCCGGACGTCTCATCAATGGTGCCGGTACTGCTGCCGTGGCTCTCGATGCTGTTGCTCAGGGTGCCAATTGGTATCAGACGCATCAGCAGAGACGTGCAGCCGAAGAAAGAGGAGAGGGCGATACGGCAGCCATTCTTCTCAGTAAGGAAGGATCGATCGCAGTAAGCGCTCCCCTTAGCGTGGAAGTCGGCGCTCTCACACTTTTGGAAAGTGCCTCCTATATGGCAGTTCCTGCAGGCGTGATCATAGGATTGGGCATGTTCTCCAGTGATTCTCTGTATCAGCTTGCGCTTGATCTCAATCAGTCGCAGTTGGCTAAGGGGGTTCTTCGTCCTTCATCGAAATTGCTTCGCGAAACCCAAGCTCTCGGTGGTGGCTGGAAGCTACGAGATTGGTTTACCGGAGCTGAGACACGCAGGAATCAGCGTGAGACTGATCTGCAGGCATACATTCTGAAGCATCTTTCCATCAAGCCTACGCCCAAAGATGTGTCTGAAGCGCAGTCCTGGTATACAGGACTCAGCAATGAAGCCAGAGAGGCGCAATTGTCTGCGTACAAGAAAAGAGAAGTAGCCAAAACGGGACAATTGCCTACAGATGAAGGAGCCGAGAATGCCGTGATCGTGCAGCATCTGTTCGACGCCACGCTGCGTCCTCACATCACCACCGGATTACTCCGTGCAACGGACTACATCGACTTTGCCACTCGTACGCGGAGGAATCCTCAGGAGAAAACCTTCGATCTTCCTGATGAGTGGCGAGCAAGCCTTCTCTCCCGCTCTCAAGCCGTTGCCACGATGTACGCACTGCGCAGTCAGCTCATGGAGCAGAATGAGAATACGGTTCTCCGCTATTCCCCACGGCCGGGCACAGAAGAAACACTAGATCTCTCCAAGATTCCCGAGAAGCTTCCGACCCAGCGTACGGTTTTCGCTGAGAAGGATATGGCATCCTTTGATGAGGCGGTGAGTCGATTCCAAGATTTCCAGCTTTGGAAGATATGGTATGAGAAAGCGGAGAACGTTCGACCGTCTCTGATACAAATGCTCGCCCCCGCCATTGCTTTGGCTGAGGCGGAAGTTGCACATATTTCCAGCGAGCACGACCGAGAAGCCACACTCTGGGATTTGCGTGGAATCGTTCTGGAATCGACAGAACGCCTGATTTCCCTCCTACATGATCCTCTCGTGACGGATCTTT
Source organism: Candidatus Peregrinibacteria bacterium (assembly GCA_037143575.1). Taxonomy (GTDB): domain Bacteria; phylum Patescibacteriota; class Gracilibacteria; order Peribacterales; family Peribacteraceae; genus JBAWYM01. The sequence continues at coordinate 21,332 of JBAWYM010000023.1, forward strand.
CGAAAATCCGTCAGGAATTCGATTCAGAACAGACGAGGATTGCCGCGCTGAAGTGGTACCAGATCAGTGCGCAGTCGGAAGTGACCGATCCTTCTTCGCTACGCTTCAATGCCCTTCGTGCAGCTCTCCATCCTCCGCTGACTGGCAATAACTATCAGGCACCGTTCAACGGTTCCACAGGACTTCAGTGGGAGGCGAAGATTGCGGCGGAGAAGAAGCCGCTCATGGAAGCGAAGATCGGAGGAGTATCTCTGAAGGATTGTGTGCGGGTGCTCATCGATCGTTGAAGAGTGCTCATACCTTCGATTCCGCAGCCCGAAGGGCTGCTGCTGAGGTTGAAAGATAATTTTCCTTCATCTCTTCTTCGCCAATGCTCCATCATCGGGTAATGTGATGACAAATGGATATCAGAAATTTCTGCATCATCGCCCATATCGACCACGGCAAGTCCACGCTGGCGGATCGCATGATCGAATTTACCGGAACCCTCCAGAAGCGGGAAATGAAGGAGCAGCTCCTGGATATGATGGATCTGGAGCGGGAGCGCGGGATTACGATCAAGCTCACTCCCGTCCGGATGACCTGGAAAAATATTCAGCTCAACCTCATCGACACGCCCGGGCACACGGATTTCCGCTATGAGGTCAGCCGATCACTCGCTGCGTGTGAAGGGGCAATTTTGCTCGTGGATGCCTCGCAGGGCATTCAGGCCCAGACGCTCGCAGTCCTCACTATGGCGATGGAGCACGATCTCGTGATCATTCCGGTTCTCAATAAGATCGATCTTCCGGCAGCCGATCCGGAGCGCGTGAGTGAGGAAGTCGTGAAGTTACTCGGATGTAAGAAAGAGGAGATTCTCCTGATTTCTGCCAAGGAGGGTAGGGGAGTGCGGGAAGTCCTGGATGCGGTGATCGAGAAGGTCGCGATGCCCAAGAAGATGAAGAATGCAGAATTGCTCGCGGGGAAGGAATCGTACAACCGCGCGCTGATCTTTGACGCCGTGATGGATACCTACCGCGGTGCGGTTGCCTACGTTCGTGTCTTCGAGGGGAGATTTGCCAAGGGCGACAAGGTGCATTTACTGGGAACCAAGACTCCCGTGGAGATTTTGGATCTGGGGCACTTTGCACCGAAATACGTTTCCGATTCCTGCCTGGAGGAAGGGGAGATTGGCTATATCGTGACGGGTTCCAAGGATGTGCTCTCTGTTCGGACAGGTGATACTGTCGCCTCCTCCGCTGATGCCTTGCCCCTGCCGGGATACAAAGAAGTGCAGCCGATGGTCTTCGCTGGTCTCTATCCATCGAACGCTGACGATTACCCGGATCTGCGCGAAGCTTTGGAGAAGCTCGCGCTCAATGATGCCGCGCTGAATTTCGAAACGGAACGGAATGCGGCGCTGGGGAATGGCTTCCGATGCGGGTTCCTCGGTCTCCTGCACATGGATATCGTCCAGGAGCGTCTGGAACGGGAGCATGACTGTGATCTCATCATCACGGCTCCGAGCGTGCTCTTCGAGGTGAAGCTCGCTGTGCGGAGAGCGGCAGAGGTTGTCCGTTCGAGCCTCCTCAAGCCGGATGAACCGAACGTTGCGCGCATTTCCAATCCTGCGGATTTCCCAGATCCTTCCACCATCGAAGAAGTGCGCGAACCGTGGGTGAAGCTGGAAGTGGTCTGTCGTGCCCAGGATGTGGGAGCGGTGATGACACTTGTGGGTGACCGGCGTGGGATCTACCAGTCATTGGAATACCTCGATGCCGATCGTGCACTCATGCACTTCGAAATTCCCCTTCAGGCAATCGTCCTTGACTTCTTCGATATCCTGAAATCCTCGACCTCGGGGTATGCTTCCATGAGCTACGAAACCCTTGGGTACCGGGCAGGAGATCTCGTAAAGCTGCAGATTCTCCTTCTCGGCGAACCCGCGGACGCTTTGAGTTCGATCGTCCATCGCAGCGAAGCGCATGCTGTGGGAGCGATCGTCTGCAAGAAGCTCAAAGAGGTGATCCCGAAGGAGCAGTTCCCGATCGCTATTCAGGCGGCTATCGGTGCCAAAGTCGTTGCCCGCGAGACCGTTTCGGCCTTCCGCAAAGACGTGACCGGCTATCTGTATGGAGGAGACGTTACCCGCAAGAACAAGCTCCTGGATAAGCAGAAGAAGGGGAAGAAGCGGATGAAGCAGATGGGGAGGGTGACATTGACACAAGAAGCATTTTTGAGCGTTCTGAAGCGGTAAGTGTGTTGAAAGTTAGAGAGGAAAGGAAAGAGGTTAGAGAAGCCTGAAAGGTACAATTTTTGAACAGGCACCTGTCCTAAGCTGGTCGAATGGATACGTGCCTGCGAGTAGCACCATGGACATCATTATTGTGAGATGACATTGAAGAGAATATTCTCAGCCTATGAGAAAATATCGTTTCCCAAGTTGGCTCATCGGCGGTCTCATCGGTGTTCTGTATTTTCTGGTGACATTCGGTTTCGAATTTGTATTTCTCTGTGATTGGAAGTTTGAATCTATGTGTGGATTTATGGCTGCGATCGCCAATTTGCCTGCGACGATGATCATGAATTATTGCATCTCACTCTTCCCGCTGTTACTGGCTCAGGCTAATGGTTTACAGATCCTGTTGATGATGGTACTTGATTTTCTGCTTGGCTCGTTCTTCATTGGTATCGTGCTCTTAAGGTGGGTCTTCGGGAGAAAGTAATACGGCTTCGCTTTATTAACAGCATTTTTGGGAGATATGCTTCATTACACAATACCGGCGAAGCTACGCCGATATTTGAGGATAGCTTCTATCAACCATTGATGATGTTTTTATTGCGGAGCCGTATAATATACCTGTCCTGAGCTGGTCGAATGGCGGGTAGCACCAAGGGCATTGATGGCTAGAGAGGGCTCAATGTGCTGAACCGCAGGGAGGTATCCCTGCTCTGCATAGGGTGAATCGTTCCATAGGTTTTCCAGATGATGTATTGCCGAGGTCTGTAGCCTCTATTCCTCTTGTTCTCTTCCTTCCAATCCTCGTTCCAGCAGGAGCTTGCGTACGCTCGGGATGAACGGCTCTAGGACAGTCTGGAGGATACTCGCGGTGAGAGGCTGGAGCTTTTCAAACGGGATTTCCTTCTTCTGAGCTTCGAAAAATTCCTGGAGGACGAAGGTGGTGAGCTGGAGGACCGTGCCGTCGACGTGTTTTTCGTTGAGCATCAGTTTCATCAGGATTCCCTGGGGATCGAGCGATAAGACGACTTGCATGCGGGTGATCCAGAGGATGAGATCGTGGCTCTCCGCTGCTGAGATTGCCCCTCCTTTCACAAGGGCTCCTGCTGTAGCCAGATCGGGTTCCGGTGTTACTGCCTGCGCTTCTTTCAGATAATCCTCCACGGTTGTGCGGCAACTTTCTGCGATGAGGGAGAGGATGGCGAGGATGAAGATACTGGGACAGTCGCGCGCGACGAGACGGGAGATCAGGACAAAGAGATGAGAGTGATCTTCGTCTGCGAGGAACTGGATGATGGCCTTGGCGACCTGATCATCGCGCTTTTTGGAACGCTTCTCCTCCTTCTTGATCTGCTGCATTCCCGCAGCTGCTGCGGCGAAACGCGCTTTGGCCTCTTCGCTGAGCGCCTCAAAGCCACTCGCTCCACCTTCACCGGGGGCTCCAGATTCCGCTGATCCTGCTTCTTCTGACATGGGGGCATGGTAGCGGGTAAATGGAAAATGGAAAATGAAATAATTTGCGATTGAATGATTAGGCGATTTGCGATTCGAGTTGCTCCATGCAATATAAATCGCCAATCGACTATTCGCCAATCGTCAATGTTCTTCGTACCTACTTCGCTCAGTTCAGCATGATAAAAACAGCTTGGTCCCTCGATTACTCTGAGGATGAATCTTCAGGCTTTCACCGGATCCACATGGATGAACGTGCAGGCTTCACTCTTTCCGCTGAACTTCACTACACGCTTCTCGGAGAAACGCACGTTACCTTCCACGCTTGAGTGGATCGTCCAGTCCTTCCCCACATGCGTGTTGAGACCGGGTCTGAACGTGAACCCTTTCTGGCGAATGAGCACTTCACCAGCATTGACAGATTCACCGCCGAATCGCTTTACGCCGCGGCGCTTCGCGTTTGAATCTCTGCCGTTGGAGGTAGAACCTCCTGCCTTTTTGTGAGCCATAGCGGGGGGATTTTACGGATTTTCCCCTTCCATGCAAGCAAAAGATCGTGCAGAATGCAGACCTACACAACGCGGGGTGGAGCAGCCCGGTAGCTCGCGAGGCTCATAACCTCGAGGTCGGCGGTTCAAATCCGCCCCCCGCAACCATTCGACTCGCTTTGCTCGCTCATGGTCTACGCGCTTGGTGCCGTTCGATTTCGGGTGCCTGCATTTAAAAGAGTTTAGGGAGTTTGAATTT
>JBAWYM010000024.1:0-25364 GCA_037143575.1 Candidatus Peregrinibacteria bacterium
TCCAAAGGACCGTCAATCTGACCCCCTTTGCGGACAAATGTTATGGCGAGGTACACAAACTTGTTCCCGTGCTGTGAGACAGCTACTCTTTCCGCATGCTTCCCTTCATCCCCGTCCGCCCGGAAATTTCCCTCATCGCCATTCTGCTCTATGCCCTTCTGGCGTTTGTGATCGGCATAGCCGCTACACCGGCATTTATCAATTTCCTGAAGAAACATCGATTGGGGAAGCAGCTGCGAACAGAAACCATCGACGGTCGTGCGGCAACAATCTTCAATAAATTCCATGAGAAGAAGAAAGGTGTGCCAACGATGGGTGGCATCCTCATCTGGGGCGCAATTTTGATCACCGTTCTCCTTTCGCGGTTGCTGGCATTCTTCGGTCTCGTGGATAGTTCCCTCCTCCAGCGCGGCCAGGTCTATCTTCCACTCTTCATGCTGATCTCCTTCGGCCTGCTCGGTGCGCTCGATGATTACTTGAATATCTGCATGATCGGCAAGAAGCGCGGTTTGGACTGGATGCCGAAGATGCTCACGTTCCTCCTCCTTTCCGGAGCTGGTGCATGCTGGTTCTACTTCAAGCTCGGCTACAATTCCATCGATATTCCCTTCTACCATTCTGTGACGATCGGGTGGTGGTATATCCCCTTCTTCATCCTAGTGATCGTCGCCACGGCCAATGCCGTCAACGTCACGGATGGCCTCGATGGTCTTGCAGGTGGGTTGCTTGCCATTGCGTTCAGTGCTTTCGCGGTCCTTGCCTACATGAAAGGCCTCGCCGTTTTGTCTGCATTTTGTGCAGTCAGCGTAGGAGCCATCGCCGCATTTCTCTGGTTCAATGTTCCCCCTGCTCACTTCATTATGGGAGACACCGGAGCACTTGCACTGGGAGCAGTCCTTGGTGCAATAACATTAATGATTGACCAAGTCTTAGTTTTACCGCTTATCGGCTTTATCTTCGTCATAGAAATGCTCTCGGTGATCGTCCAGCTCACGAGCAAGAAGCTCCGCAACGGAAAGAAAATCTTCCTCGCCGCTCCCATCCACCATCACTTCGAAGCGCTGGAATGGGGCGAGAGCAAGGTCACCATGCGCTTTTGGATCATTGGGGCGTTCATTGCGTTCCTGGGGATTATTGTGGGGATGTTCGGGTGAGCGATGGAATACGAGAATACGGGAGTACGAGAATATGAGGGAATAATGCTAAAACTCTGATGTATGATTCAGCTATGTCGTATTATGCAGAACATCATTCGTTTTATAGGGCACTGAACGTCGATGAATTCACAGAAGGTTCACTGAAACTTGTCGAGCACAGTCTCGATTTCGCTCAGGCAAGTCTGGATTGGGTAACGGAGTCGCAGGTCGGACAATTCATGGGCGCGGATTTCTCAAATGTGAATATCCAGACCGAGATTGACCGCATCAAAGAAATTCTTGCGAATGCCAATGCGTATGAATGGGTCATTCTTCTCGATGATCAACCGATAGGAGCAATTTCCATCAATGGAATCCGAGAGGAAACGGAGAAGCAGTTCTGCAAAGCTGGTAATCTCACGTTTTTGATTGGCTATGCAGAGCATCGCAAGAAAGGAATAGCGAGCGCAGTTATCCGACAGATTTTGCATTGGGCATTCGAGGAGGCAGAATTCCACATGATCACCGCTCGTGTGTTGCAGGAAAATTCAGCTAGTCAAAGGACACTTCTTCGTTTGGGATTTGAGGAATACGGAACTGAGCCTTACGAAGGTCTCGTGAATGGACAGAAAAGAGTGTGGCTGAAGTATCGTGTAGCTCATTGCTAAGCCTTTTACTGGGAATCGCCATTCGCCAATTTACAATCGCCAATCTTTAAGTATCATTCATCTATGATAAGAGTCGCTATTAACGGATACGGCCGCATCGGTCGTGTCGTTCACAGACAACTTACACAGCGCTTCGGCAAGGAAGTCGAAGTCGTCGCCATCAACGCTTCGAGTGATGCCACGATGCGATCGTACCTCCTCAAGTACGATTCCCTTCACGGAAGATTCGATCACACGGTCGAGATCTCCGGCAATGATCTGATGGTGGAAGGAAAGCTCATTCGTGTCGTGAAGGAGAAGGATCCTTCGCACTGTCCATGGAAGGAGCTCAATATCGATGTCGTCGTGGAAGCGACGGGCAAATTCCGGTCGAAGGACAAGGCGCAGGCCCATTTGGATGCTGGTGCCAGAGCAGTGTTGATTACCGCTCCTCCCAAAGATGACACGACGATGATCGTCCGTGGTATCAATGATGAAAAGCTTCTTTCTGCTTTACCGATTGTCAGTGCAGCCTCCTGCACCACAAACTGCATCGCTCCCGTCGTGAAAGTCCTCGATCAACATCTGGGGGTCAAGCGCGGTCTCATGTGTACGACGCATTCCTACACCAGTTCGCAAAATCTCCTCGACAATACATCCGATAGCTCCAAACTGCGGATCTCCCGAGCGGCGGCGCTGAATATCATTCCGTCGACGACCGGAGCAGCGAAGGCTATCGGAAAGGTATTTCCCCATCTTTCCGGATTGATGGATGGCATGGCACTGCGCGTCCCCGTCCCCGACGTCTCTGCCGCTTACCTTGTCCTGGAGGTGAACAAACCGACGAGCACTGACGAAGTGAATCGGCTTCTGACGAATGCAGCGAACAACGAATTGAACGGAATTCTCGGAGTAGAAGAAGGGCTTCTGGTTTCCTCAGACTACGTTTCGGATGCGCATTCCAGCACCGTCGATCTCGAGTCCACCAATGTCCTCGGAGGAACCATGGTGCAAATTTTGGCCTGGTACGACAACGAGTGGGGCTATGCGATGCGCGTCACCGAATTGGTCAACCAGATAGGATTACTTCTCCGCTAGCTCTTCCCACTCTTTGCAATGACACAGCCCGCGATGGCCCCCGCAGAACGGCGCAGTCTCAACGCCCATCTCTACCACGTCTCCAAGGCTCCCGATGATTTGCGCCATCTCATTCTGGATATCTCACGCGCGACAAAGTACATCAGCTATGCCATCCAGACAACGGAAGCCGGACTCTCCGGAACGATGAATCAGTTCGGTGAAGACCAGGAGAAGCTCGATGTCCTCTCCGACAAGATCTTCCAGGAGCACCTCATCGAAAGTCGTCTCGTCTCCACCTTTGTCTCCGAGGAACAAGATCAGATCGTCGAAGTCGATCCCAAGGCTCCGTACTCCGTGGTATTCGATCCGCTCGATGGTTCTTCGCTTGTGGATGCCAATTTCGCTATCGGTTCAATTGTCAGCATCTACCCGGGGAAAGAGATCCTTGGCAAAACACCACGTTCCCAAATCGCCGCGCTGTATGTTTTGTACGGTCCCCGCACCATACTCGTCTACACCACGGGCAATGGGGTGCATGAATTCCTCCTCAATGACGTCGGTGAATACATTCTACTACGCGAGTTCCTCGGCATCAGTGATACGGCCAAGAATTACAGTCCAGGCAATCTCCGCGCGATTGCCGATAATCCCGGGTATGAGCGTGTGATGCAGGCATGGCTCACAGAGCAGATGACGATCCGGTACTCCGGAGCCATGGTGGCCGATGTGCACCATATCTTCAGCAAAGGTCAGGGGATCTTCACCAATGTCGGCGGGAGTAAGTATCCTCGCGGGAAACTCCGCCAAGTGATTGAGTGCGGTCCGTTTGCTTTCCTCGCGGAACAGGCAGGAGGTGCCGCATCAGATGGCTCGATGCCCATTATGGATTTAAAAAATGAAGCAATCGATCAGCGCTGCCCGCTCATCATCGGGTCGAAGAAGGAAGTGGAGAGGGTGTGTGGGTTGCTGATAATATAGATGCGGAATTCAATTTTGTCACAGTGAGCCGCATCGAACTGCGACAAAATTGCGACTGATTCAAAAATCATGGTTTGATCCTTCGTTACGACTCAGCATTGGCTAGACACAAATTGGCAAAATACTCATCATTTTCTGCCATGGTTCGACGCGGCTCACCATGACAGAAAATGCTCAATTCCAATATGCTTCCGTCATCGCCTTCCCCATTGCCTCGTCAAGCGTCTGAGTGCGCTCGGCGGCTTTGTGCTTGCCTTCGAGATTATACAGTCGCTTGAGTGAGCGGTAGGATCCCCAGATGAAGGCCTGCTTCCGGAAGCCTCCCCGACGAAATGGTCTCTTGGTGTCCTTCCCGTCTTTTGCAGGCTCCACCACGGGAAGGACCTTCTCAGGCTTCAGCATTTCCTTCGCATTGCCGGTCTTGGTCCATTCTACTGGCCCGATGATCGCCTTGGTCTCGGGATCGAAGTAGACGAAGTCTTCATCTTTCCATTCCATGGACGCAGTATATCGGATTGATGTCCGGGTGAATACCTGATGTTCCTATATTTTGAAGGGTTGGTAGTGAGTAGTGGGTAGTGAGTAGTTTATAACTTGCAGAAAACCTTTCTACTCACTACAAACTACACACTACCCACTTGTCCGAAAATAGAAATTCAACATTAAACTTCATGGATAAAACGCTAGCGATACAACCGATGTTCTTCCGGTGGTGACTGCTTTGGCGGGGCAGGAGGCGGAGGCGCGTCGAAGTATTCCTGCTTATCGACAAGCTTCTCCTTCTCCTCGGGGTGATAGAAGATCTCCTGCACATCCGCTTTGCGCTGTTCCTGGAAGCGAAGGAAGGCATAGAGCAGTGCGACGAGACTGCCGATGAGGCACGTATATACTCCGAATCGGATTTCCATGCGCCTAAGATCACTCGTCGTCACTTTGATCAGGACAGAGAGTGCCGCAATGGTGAGGATAACCGAAAGAGCGGTGAGACACAGACGAACGATCTCGCGGTGACGTTTGCGAACGAGCACGGGGCCTCCGGTGAGCGGGATCAGGGTGATGAGCAGCAGAAACAAGTTAATGGAAAAGACGAGGAGCCCGATGAAGGACGTGTAGAATCCCAGTCCGGTGTAGGAATGGACCAGTCCCCCAAGCGACTCACCGCTGATCCACGGAAGGAATATCCCCACCAGCGTGATCAGGACGCCTCCATTGAGGATTTTCTCCTCGAGATCCAGGGAGAGGACTTTGCGGGCGAAGTTGGATGCCATCGGTAAAAGAGCATAGCACCGAATACGCGACGCTACTAGACTGAACCTATGCGGCAGATCGCCATAGATATCCGGTCGGCTCTCTCACCCCATCCCACGGGAAAAGGCCAGTGGGTGCGGGGATTCGTGATGGAGCTGATGAAGAGAGAATTTCCCGTTATTCTCGTAGGAGATCGTCCACTGACGAAAGAATGGTTACCATACGCATCAACGTACCAACGCTTTTCGAGTGGACTGCTCTGGCATTTCTCCGTCGCATGGTGGCTCAGGAAATCATCGAAGGAAATGATCTGGATTGCTCCAACGAGCTTCATCGTCCCCTTCCTCGTTGGCTCCTCTGTGGCGGTCATTCCGGTGATCCATGATCTCATTGCCTTCGATGATGAGCCGCATGATCGCAAGGCACGCGTAATTGAGCGATGGACACTCGGAAGAACGCTCGCCCATGCACGGCATATTTGCACGATCAGTGATGCGACGAAGTTGGAACTCATTCAGCGATTTTCCACTGTGGCTTCAGAAACTATCACCAATATTTCGGTTGGTCCTTTCCGGTCAACCGCGATGCAGAATCATCCCGACGGCAAGACGATTCTCTGCGTCGCAACGCTCTGTCCGCGGAAGAATCAGCTCCGTCTCATCGAGGCGTTCAAGCTGCTTCCGGAGAAACTGCGCAGCACATCACGATTGATCCTGGCAGGAGGCCGTGGCTGGTTCGATCAACCTATCGTTGATGCTGCCGCGTCTACGGAGAATGTGCAGTGGCTCGATTATGTTTCTGATGAGGAATATGAACGGCTCCTTTCTACATGCACCGTCTTCGCCTATCCATCACTGAAAGAAGGATTCGGCATTCCCGCATTGGATGCCCTACAGCGTGGTGTTCCGGTTCTGACCTCAGACAGAAGCAGCCTCCCAGAAGTCGCCGGAAGCGCGGCGCTGTACGTCGATCCGGAGAGCGTGGAGTCCATAGCCCAGTGCCTGGAGATTCTGCTGACGAACGACATGATGCGAGGGATGCTCGCGGAAGCAGGGCCGGTTCAGGCGACGAAGTTTAGCTGGAAGAGAACGGTGGATTTGTTTTTGGAGGTGTTGAGGAATCTGCCTGATAATGATAATTGAGAGCAGGCATACTTGCCTGCGGGCAGCATCAGGAACATTTTCAATAAATGAGCTCCGGGCTTCGAACCGCAGGGAAGTATCCCTGCTTTCCATCTGATTTGTGGTGATGCAACTCCAAACACACTACACTTCATTCATGAAGCCCTTCCAGCGCATCGGCGTCACCGTCAAATCCGCGCTCGATCACAAGGATGAAGCCGTTACGCGCGTTATGAAGATTCTCCGGCGGGAGAAGAAGACGGTACTGATCGACGGAGAGAGGCTCTCGGGGCTTTCCTGTACCAAAGGCTGCGAGCTGATGCAGGGAATGAAAGGCATCGATCTACTGATCGTCATCGGCGGAGATGGCACAGTCTTGCGTACAGTTCGTGAGATTGATGATTTCCGTATTCCGATCCTCAGTGTGAACCGTGGCACCGTGGGCTTCCTGGCCGAAGTGGAACTCAACGAAGCGGACCGTATTCTCCCAGAGCTCCTCAGTGGCAACGGCATGATCGATACCCGCAGTCTTCTGAAGATTCAGGCGATTCGCGGGACGAAGACGGTCTTTCGGGGAGTAGCGCTCAACGAAGCTGTGATCGCGCAGGGCACCATCGCACGTCTCATCGACCTGCAGACGAAGCTCAACGGTGAATCCCTCACCACCTATCTGGCAGACGGCCTCATCATCGCCACGCCGACCGGATCCACAGCGTATTCCCTTGCAGCAGGCGGCCCCATCGTCCATCCCACCTTCCGGTCCGCAATGATCCTCACCGCCATCAATCCCTACAGCTTTTCCCAGAAACCCATCGTCATCAGCGGCGACAGCACGGTAGAGGCTCTGGTCCACGTCCGCGCCAAGAAATTCGCCGACGTCGATATCAATCTCACCCTTGATGGCCAGATGTACGTCCCGCTTCAGGACGGCGACCGGATCCGCGCGACGATTGCGCCGCAGACTTTGCGGTTTCTTCGTCGCAAACAAGATACCTTCCTGCATACGTTGAGGACGAAGTTGCGGTGGGGGGAGCGGTGATCTGTGCATTAGAGAGTATTTAAAAGTCTTAGAAACAACCAAATTTGTCACAGTGAGCTGTGTCGAACTGCGACAAATTTGCGATCCTCATGGGATGTCATGGTTCGACACGGCTCACCATGACACTTCTTAAGCATGCTCTCATACATAATGCCTATCGAACTATCATCGCTTCCCTCCCCCTTCCTGTCCCCACAAGTGCCGCCTTCACGCCTGTCTTCTCATCGATGAATCGGAGAAACTTCTGTGCATCCGGTGGTAACTGATCGAAGCTCGTCAGTCCATCCGTCGATGACTGCCATCCTTTCATCTGTTCATACGTCACCGATCCATCCTTCGCCTGTCCCATGCCCACCGGAATTTCCTCTTCCTGATCCAGCACATCCAGCTTGGTGATATTCCAATGTGTGAAGCCGTTGATCATCGCCGTGCGCTGAAGATCTGGAATGTGGAGCCAGCCGCATCGACGCGGACGACCGGTGGTTGCGCCGTACTCCCCTCCTCTTTCACGAAGACGATCACCGACGGTACCGGAAACCTCGGTGAGGAACTCCCCTTCTCCTACTCTCGTGCAATACGCTTTGGCCACTCCAATGCAACCCGTGAGACAAGAAGGTGGCAAGCCAAGACCCTGCAATGCTCCGGCGACGGTTGTCGAACTGCTCGTCACGTATGGATAGGTTCCGTGATCGATATCGAGCAACGTCGCCTGCGCGCCTTCGATGAGGATGGTCTTGCCAGCAGCGAGTGACGTATGGAGTAATCCAATGGTATCTGTAACACAGGGGACGAGGATGGCGCGTGCCGCTTCCAGATCTTTGAGCTCCTGAGCGACATCCACTGTTACGCCAAACATCGCCTTCACGCGCTCTGCTCTGTAGTCCAATTCGGATGCCAGATCGAGCTTGAGTGAACCCATGCGAATGCCGGTGCGCGCTGCCTTGTCCATGTACGCCGGTCCGATGCCGCGCTTGGTGGTGCCAATTCCTTTTCCCTTTTTCTTCGCCATCGCTTCTTCCATCGCTCCGTCGATACTCTGATGGTAACGGAAGAGGATGTGCGCTTCGTCGGAGATCTTCAGACGTGGAAGGACGTCGATGCCGTTTTCCTTGAGCAGCGCGATTTCTTCCAGCAGGGTCGGCAAATGGAGGACGGTTCCTGCTCCGATGACGACGGTCGTGTGCGGATGGAGAGCACCGGAAGGCAGGAGATGGAAGACGTGCTTTTTGCCATTCACGACGATAGTATGCCCGGCATTTGCGCCACCGTTGGCTCTCGCGACGATGTCGTAGTGCTCCGCGAGGAGGTCGATCACCTTCCCTTTTCCTTCGTCACCCCACTGGGCGCCGATGACCGCACAGACAGATCCGAGTTCCTTGAGGAGTGATTGCATGGCGGAAGCGTATCAAGAATTGTCTGTGCTGAGAAGACGATCCAGCATCGGCACCTGATCGGTCTCACATTCCAGGATCATCCCGCAACAGAGCGGATGTCTCTTCGCACCTTCACAAAGAGCACGGAGGACATCGGTGCCATCTGAGCCGGCAAAGAGAGCATCGTTCGGTTCGAAGTTCTTCACCTCAGTAGAAAGCACTCGAGATGCGGGAATATAAGGAGGATTTGCAAAGATGAGAAATGGCTCATCAAGATCATTGAGTGGATCCAGCATCGAACCTTTCCGAAAGTCGATGCGGTTAATGACACCGAAGTCTGCCGCATTCTGTCGCGCGACTCTGAGCGCAGCACCACTGATATCCGTTGCGATAAGCGAAAGATCAGGCCGTTCGAGTGCGAGAGTGATGGCGATGATGCCGGAGCCAGTCCCGATATCGACGACGATCGACGGCTGCTGAAAATCATGAAACATACGCGACATGATGGAGATGCCGCTATCCGCTTCCACCGTTGAATTCTCAGGATGACGATTGAAGCTCAACGCTTGATCAATGAGAATCTCTGTTGACTGGCGAGGAATGAGAACGGCCGGCGTGACTCTAAATTCGCGTCCGTAGAATTCCTTCGTACCAGTGATGTAGGCAAGCGGTTCACCATTCCTCCTTCTATTAAAGAGACCTTGGCAACGTTCGATATTCTCAGAAGTCAGGTCATCTGATGCGTGTGCGATCACCCATGTTCTTTCTTGACGCAGGGCAAATGCCGCCAATAGCTCGGATTCCAAATTGGGCAATCCGGAAGCCGACAGAAGCTCAGCAATCGTCATCAATGAGCTGCGAGGGCAAAAAGGTCATACACCTCCTTAAGCGCTTCTGTTGGCTCGAAATATTCCTGAACATGGATGCGCGATTGCTCGGCACGTTCTAGCCATGCGGATCGATGATCGAGAAATTTTTGAATACTCTTCGCCACATCCTCACTTGTTGGCGCGGTCACCTCCGCGAAACGACCATGCCCGGCAAGCTCCGGAAGATGGCCGCGATCGCTCACGATCAACGGTATGGTTCTCGCCATTGCTTCGATGGCCACCAGACCAAAAGGCTCCGCGAATATCGAGGGCATGAGGACGAGATCCGCTCCGTCGTAGAGCTCCGGCAGTGGACGATCCCAATGGAGAACATGGACAAAGGGATTTTCCGCTGCCGCTTGTTTCAGGAGAAGCTCGACTGAGGGTCCTGACTTTTCAAACAGCGCTTTGCCCGAGAACACCAGATGGAATGTCCCCTGCGGAAATGTCTTCATGGCTTCCAGTGCGATACGCTGGCCTTTGCTCTCACAATAGCGACCGGGGACCAGAATCAACGGTAGTGCGTCGTGAATCGCGAGAAGAGATCGCAGCTTTGCGGATCGGGCTGGCGGCGCAAGGAATCCTCGGGAAACCCAGTTCGCAATGACATGGATATTCTTCAACCGCCGAAAAGGTTGAGCGACGATGGGAGAAGGAGCGATGGCACGCGAACCCTGCCTCCTCAGGAATGACCGAATCAACCATTGCTGCAGACCGGTATAGGTTCCGTGAAGGTAGAGAATAACGGGAATGTTGAGCTCTCTTCTCCAGCGCTCAGCGACTGGCAAACTTCGAAGACCATTGACGACGATAAGATCAGCATCTTGTGCAAACCTCTGAAAATCCCGAGCAGCACTCCTCGCCCAACGGTGCATACTCATCAAATCTCGAAGCGATTTCCGACCGTCAGAAATGGAAGGAATATCCCACGTTGTCACTTCGGCACCAAGTGATTGAGCTTCTCCTGCCAGAGGACCATCGGGGCACAGGAGGACTGGCTTCCAATCATACGATGCAGAAGCCGCGATGATATCGAGGAGAATTCTCTGCCCGCCGCCGATCTCACCGTATTGATCGAGGAATAGAACCTTCCGCATACCTTCTCAGTGTACCGCAGGGTATAGTTCCACCACAGGAACTATGGACAAACTTGGCACCATCCTCCCCGGCGTTCTCCAGAAGCGTGGCCTCAAGGACCATGCTCAGGCCAGTGTGGTGATTCACTTGGCAGATCTCTGGATCGAAAAGCACGTACCACACATTTCCGGATCGCTTCACGCGAAAACGTTGCGGGATGGGTCCACGCTCATTCTGGAATGCACACATTCCATTGCCGCACAGGAAATGATGCCGCATATCGATCCCCTTCTCCGCTACCTCAAAAGCGAAGCACCGCAGCACGTTCTAAGGGAAATACGCGTGATCAGGGAAAGGAGTAAACAATAGCTTTCCAAAGCAGCATTTCGCTCTAGCATCACTTCCACAAAGTTCGGTTGGGTCATTTCCATCACTTACGAGTTGGTAGTGAATAGTGAGTAGTGAGTAGTGAGTAGTTTTCATTATGGAGAAGACCTTTCTACTTACTACCAACTACAAACTACTCACTCATCCGACGAAGAAAATACAGCACTAAACTTCTTGGATGGAACATTAGAACTGCAATCCACGGGAAATTCGCTTGCGGACCACCGTACGCATCCCTAGAATCCCTGCGCTCTTCAGTTTCCTGAGAGCGAAACCTCTTATGCTCGTTATCCGCCTCCAACGTACCGGCCGCAGCAAAATCGCCACCTACCGCCTCGTCGTCGCCGAGAAAGCACGACCTGTAAAAGGAAAGTTTCTCGAAATGCTCGGTCACTATCTTCCGGCCCGCACTCCCGCAATCCAGGAAGTGAAGCAGGAACGTGTGAAGTTCTGGATGTCCAAAGGCGCGATCCCCACCAACACCACAGCACGCCTCTTCAAGAAGATCGGCATGGAAGGCATGGAGAAGTACATCGAGACCTACACGAAGAAGAAGACGAAGTTCCCAGGAGAGGTTGCAGCTACTCCTGTTGCAGCCCCAGCACCGGCAGCGGTGTAATCAACGAAAGTCGGTGAGTTTACGAAAAAAGACGTAGAACAGAAACATTTCTGTCCTACGTCTGTTTTCGCTTCACAAGCGATGAGAGAAAGCCTAAGCTTCGCACATATGCCTGATACCCATCTCCCCGGTTACGACTTCGTTCTCTTCATTCTGGAATCCCTCTGTGAAGATAAGGATCAATTGGTTCTTGAGGAACGACGGGACGAATTGGGTATTTTGCTGACGATCAAAGTGAGCGACCGCGACATGGGGAAGCTCATCGGCAGAGGCGGCCAAACGGTGAAGGCCCTGCGCACTCTCGTCCATATGGTGGGAGGTAATACCAATGAACGCATTAATCTCAAAATCCTGGAGCCGGAGAATGTTCCTGCTGCAGTCTAGTTCCTTCCTTTCCCCTCTTTCTCATGCTCCGCACACTTCTGGAAGGCGCCAGTATCGTCGATATCATGCAGACCTTCATTGCTCTCGGTCTCATCGCAGCGACCATCCTTTGCCTTGTGTTCATCATCGTCGGCGGTATCTCCTTTATTCTCTCGGCAGGAAACGATGAGAAGATCAAGAAAGCCGTGCACACGATCCGCTACTCGATCATCGGTCTCGTCGTGGCATTCATCGCGTATTTCCTCGTCCTCTTCATCGCGCGGCTTCTCGATATTCCCTTCACGCTCTCCTTTACGAAGATCGTAGAGATCATGCAATCCCTCTTGGGATCCATGAACACCGGACCGACTTCGTGATACGGCTTTGCTTATAATCAGCATTTTTCGGAGATATCCTTCATTACACAATGCCGGCGATGCTACGCCGTTATTTGAGGATAGCTTCCATCAACCATTGATGATGTTTTTATTGCGGAGCCGTATAAGATAGCCTTCATGCAGTTATCAAAAGGGCGGCCTCGGCCGCCCTTCTTTGTGCTTGAGAATTGCTCTGATACATCAGGCCAAACGGCGCTTCTTGAAGAGGAACGTCTGCGCGACACTGAGGCTTCCTGCCAGTACCAGGAAGATTTGATCGAACGCTGCTCCGGTTGGGGGCATGCGGCGCACCACATCCAGCTGCGTCGTGGTTACCCGCTCCGTAAGGGAAATGGTTTCGAGGCCTTCCCCTGATGCGGAGACGACGTTATCGATGGTCGAGCCATGGGGAGCATTCTCCGAGATGCGGACAACGTAGCGCACCTTCCAGGTTTCTCCCGGAGCGATCGTCGGGACCGTCCAGACGAGGGTATTGTTCTGCATCTGTCCACGCTCTCCCCCCACAACCGTCATCAACGACGGATCGAAGCGATCCTCGATGCGGACATTCTGGAATGGGTGATCGGAACTATTGCGCAACATCACGGTATATCCCACCGTGTCTCCAGGGCGTACCTCACTGCGATCCGCAACCTTGCGCAGCAGAGCAGTCGGTCCCGTGACGGGTGCAGCGACAACAGGAGTCTGTACTCCAGTATCGACGACGGTTGTATCTACACCAACCAAGCCATTGGACTCTGCGGATGTCCTGAGGACGGATCCGATCGGGGCATCGGTGCGGACATGAGCGGCAAAGGTGAGAGCGCGCGCGCCATGGGGACTCACCGTCACATTCGACCAGCGGATACTGTTGCCGGTCCACACGCCACCGTTCTCCGCACTCACGAACTCGAGGTACGTCGGGAAGGCGACGGTCACCGGAAGCTCGGATGCCAGTGCATCTTCATTATTCGTCAAACGAACCTGATACGTCAGGAGCGATCCGGGAGCTGCATTCTCCTGACCGTCAGACAGGGAAACATCGAAATCGGCGATGATATCCTTCTTCTTGATAATCGTCGTATCATTGGCAATGTGCCCGTCGATGTTCACCGAGAAGACCATCGCGTAGAATTCCGGTGCATCACGAAAGATCGTTCCGGTGACTTCATACGTCACAGATTCGCCTGCGCGAATGAGTTCATTTCTCCAGCTCAAAGTATTGGTGTCATTCGTGAAACGTCCTGTAGCAGCGAGGAGTGAGAAGTACGTCGGCATCTGAGCACTGAGCGTGAAGGTGCGATCGCCGGACGTAGGATTTCCCACGGTGATGATGTATCGGAGGCTATCCGTGGGCGCCGCGAAATCCACACCATTCGAAACGGTGACTTTGAGCGGAGAAAGATTGAGAGCATTGGGATTGTACGCAATCGTGAAGGAATCCGATGCCTTCTCAGCACCGGCGGTCACAGTCGCAGTGAGCACCTCATTCGTAGCGATGGCTAGATCCGTATCCACTTCAACAAATAACCGTCGCTCAGATGTCGATGAAACAGCGATACCGGACCAACGAACCGTCGTTCCGGTGATGATTCCCCCGTCACTTGCTATGCGTGCAGCCACTCCTGATGGGAGAGTCAGATTGATTGTGTAGGCGCCCACGATAGGGTTGGTTGATCGCAGGGCAATTACGTAGGAGACATGATCACCACCATTTACCTTGTCCGGAGAGTGCGAAAGCGTGAGGAAGAGCGGACGATCCGTCGTCGCAGTGGCCTGAGCGCCTTCGGCAGGAAGCGACACGGCAAGGCTATGCAATGCGGCGACACCTACGGCGATCATAGTGAGACCGATCAGAGCGGGGAATCTGCGGAGATGGGACATAGGACTGGGGGGAATGACAAAAAGGAAGATACAGTACTGGTGTTATGTAATCTTGTCAATATGTGCTTTCGTTGTATTACGATTGTTTACGATTACTTGAGAAATTTCATCTATTCTGAATTTCAATCTTTCCATGACTCAGCAGCACCCGTCCTCGGGTGCGGGCAGCATCACGAACCCTGTTTGAAATTGGGCTTTGCCACTTCTACACTGCACCCACAGAGGGGTGCTGCTGGAAAAATCCGTTCCATGTTGTCGTGGAACAGACGATATGGGGCAGTTCGACTCCGCTGCGGCTCCGCTCACTGTCATTCGCCTCGCGCATCAAAGAGAATGGCCGAAGCGCGTAGCGCGCAGACCATGAGCGAGCGAAGCGAGTCGAATGGTGGGTGGTACAGGAATCGAACCTGTGACCTACTGAGTGTAAATCAGTCGCTCTAAACCAACTGAGCTAACCACCCACGGAACGCAGTCTAGCAAAGGATGAAGGAAGAATGTTAATGCAATTGGGAAAAGATCGGAGAACCATTGCCCTCCCCTGTCCCCTCCCCTACACTATCCGAGATGGCACTGATCACCACTATAGAAGTCCTCGTGAGTATTCTCCTCACGATTGCGATTCTCCTCCAGCACCGGTCTGCCGGCCTCACTGCTACCTTCGGTGGCGGAGGCGCGACGTATGTCCAGCGACGCGGCGCAGAGAAAGTTCTCTACCAGGCCAGTATCTGGCTGAGCATCCTTTTCCTGTCGCTTGCGGTCCTGCAGTGGTACCTCTGAGAGAGGCTCCCCTCCCTCGCTCCCCTTTGTGATCCGCGATCCGCGCAGCTTTCTTTCGGCGCTCTCCAAGATGCAACGTTGGGCTCTGCGGGGATTTGTTGGAATATTCCTGTTGACGCTGATCATTCTCCTGCGACAGTTCTACTACGCCAATACGGAGCTCGTTCCCAAGAACGGCGGAACGTACATCGAAGGCTCCGTCGGTCAATTTCAGCCGATCAATCCTTGGTTCATCCTGACGAATAACGTCAACCGCGATATCGTCTCGCTCGTCTTCAGTGGACTGTTGAAATACGATCCTGCAACCAAGCAAATTGTCCCAGACCTCGCTTCACTCATCAAGAGCAAAGATGGAAAGGTGTATACACTGACGCTCAAGCAGAATGTTCAGTGGCAGGATGCCACTCTCGCATTTCCCCATCCCGTGACCGCGGATGATGTCCTCTTCACATTTCAGACGATCCAGAACCCGGCATTTCCCAACGCCCTTCTTCGTCAGAACTTTCGCGGAGTGTCCATCGAAAAAATCAATAGCCAAACTGTGCGGTTCACGCTCGAAGAGCCGTATACCTACTTCACCAGCAATCTGACGCTCGGGCTTCTTCCCAAGAATTCTTTCGCCGGTGTGCCCGTCTCAAAGCTCGATCAGGCACTGGATTTCGGGTTCAAGCCCATAGGCGCCGGTCCCTATGCGTTCAAAAGTCTCATTCAGACGGAGCTCTCTACCGAAGTGACACTCGAGCGCATCCAGCGGGCTATCGATACGCAGATATTCATCAAGCGCGTGGTCTTCCGCATCTTCCCCGATTACGCCACATTGCTTTCGGATATTCGTAACCTCGATGGCGTTCGTCTGGTTCCGCGCAATGACCACGGCGAACCGATCATTCCCCGTAAGTTCACCTCCATTGATTATTCTCTTCCGCAGTACGTCGCACTATTTTTCAATCTCGAACATCCGATGCTTCAGGACGGAAAGCTGCGTCTCGGTCTTCAGCTTGGTACCAATAAGCAGGAGATTGTGGATGCCATCGGAGAGAAAACGATTGTCGATACTCCCCTCTTGGAGCTGGATGCATCAGATTGGCGCTATTCCTTTGATGCCAATCTCGCACAGGGAGCATTGTTCACCTCCAATTGGAACCTGCCGGAGAAAGTCCGGCTGCAGCGCTTGCTGGAGCTCAAGGATATGAATGCCACCGGTGATCTCCATGCAGACCCCATTGTCTATCTGGAAACAGGTGCAGCACTCACACTCACAGGATCCTTCGCCAATATCCCACAAGGATCGCTGGTCAATGGTATTCGTGTCACGCCACTTCCTGCAGCTGCATCGGGCAGCTGGATCGTCGCTCTCCCCACGGCCAGTGGAGGTACAGGCTCTATTCATCTCGGTCAGAATTTCATCCGTCTCGTCGATCCGAAGGGTAAAGCCTTGGATACTCTCTCCCTTTGGCGCACTGCAGATGTTGCAGAGTTCAGGAAACAGAATGAAGAGCAAAATCTCCTCAATCTCTTCACTCGTTCTCGAGCCGGAACTGTTCCTGAAAAGGAACGCATTTCCTCTCAGAATCTTTATCTGGAAAATGGCTTACTTCGTCGCAGGCAATCGACGGATCCTGTGGGAATCAGGGTCAATGACCGCGGAGAACGACTGTCGCTCCATCTTCTCACGAGCTCTACTCCACCGGTGTATCGAAAAATCGCCGAGCAAATACAGAAGGAATGGGCGACGCTCGGAGTTCATGTCGGGATCGATGTTCCCGATACGCGTGCTGCCTTCGAGAAGAAGCTCATCGCCCGCGATTACGACATTCTTCTCTTTGGGCAGTCGCTTCTCGATAACCTTGATAGCTATCCGTATTGGCACAGCGACGGCATTCAGAAGCTGGATGGCAATTCGACCAATCTGCGACTGGATGCGTACAATTTTTCGCAATACTCCTCATTCAAAGCCGATACTCTCCTCAAGACCATACGGCAGACCTCCGATGAAAAGGAGCGGCTCGCTGCGCTCAATGATCTGCGCACTATTCTCAAAGAAGATGTACCGGCGATCTTCCTGTACTCACCGCTCTATACCTTCGCTCATCACCAGGATGTTCACGGAATTCAGATCGGTCGACCCTCACTGCACTCCGATCGCTTCCTCACATTACCACACTGGTATGTGCTCGAAGACCGTCAATTCGTTACCGGGAAGAGCTGGCTGTCATTTTTGCCTTGGCTCTTTACAAGACAATAATTGTCTTGTAGAATATTCCTCTCGGTCATCTGTGCTTGACACTCGATGGCCGGATCAATAGACTGCTTTGGCTTCTTCGTAAGAAGCTTTCTCGTCACTCGCTATGGAAATCCTCCTCCTCCAAGATGTCCCCGGTATCGGCAAGAAGAATGATCTTCTCGTTGTAGGCGATGGGTATGCGTTAAATTGTCTGCTTCCTTATCGTCAGGCTCTCGTGGCAACGCCCACAGTCAGGCGTCGCTATGCTGATGAAATCAGACGTCGTGCAGAAGAGCGTATGAAGGAGCATGCTCTTCGCGCAACTGTAGCCGGTAAGGTTGCTGGTAAGCAGATTCTCTTCGTACGAAAAATCACGAAGACTGCGAAGCTCTATGCTGCTATCACCGAAAGCCACATTGCCGAAGCTCTCAAGGAACAATTACTTGTCTCAGTCGACGAAAATGCGATTGAGCTTGCTGAGCACATTAAGTCAGTCGGGACATTCGAGGCCACCTTACGTGCCGGTGACTTTGTCCAAGTGTTTTCGATAAAAGTGGAAGCAGAGAAGGATAAGTAGTCCTTCAGAGGTTCCAGCAATCTCGTAATTATTCTTTGACATAGACAAAGACACAGCTGCGCTGTTCCACGGGAATCAGGCCTTCGATTTGAAACGAATTGGAGACCACTCTGCAGCCTTTTTTGAGATGTGGCCAGATGAATTGATGAAACTCCTGCATGGTGCGCGTCAGGAGAAAGCAGAAAACCACATCTGCATTTCGGTAATCCTGTTTCCAATAATTCCTAAACCGAATCCTGGCGCCCCGTCGAAAGAGTGATCGGAACTTCGCAATCAGATATGTCGGAACGGAGAATTCATATCCTGTAGCTATAGCGCCTCTTTCCGCAGCGGCGAAGACCACTCGGCCATCTCCACAGCCCAGATCATACACGCGTTCTCCCCTGCGAATCTTTGCGAGGTCCATCATGATGGTGAGCACCTTTCTGCTCGTTGGCACAAATGGAGGACTCAATCGAAAGATCAGGAGGAGACCTGGAACGAGCGTCACGTAGGCGAGAAGAAGAATTATTCCAGAGGTTACGCTCACATGTCCGAAGAGCGGCTGGAAGAAAATAATAAGCGCGAAAAGGATGAGTGATTCAAGCACATCGGGAGAGTACAACAACTGCATCCGCGAAACCAACTATGCATTTTCTTATCGCTCCATAGAATTCTGATGCCGTCGAGCGCTAATACATCACTGCAAAATATTTATCATTACAATAGAAAAAGTTTATCTATTCACCATTTCTTTTATGAAACAAAGCAAATCCTTTACTCTTATCGAAGTACTCGTTTCCATTGGCATCGTCGGTGCTATTTCTGGTGTAGCTATTACTGCATATCGCAGCTATCAGCTCAACAATGATCTCTCGATGGCCACTCAGCTGGTCAATCAGGGCATTACTCGAGCACAGTTTCTCTCCATGACCGGTTCTCAGGATTCTCCATGGGGATATGATGTCGCCACAGGGACAATCTTTCAAGGAGAAACCTATGCAGGTCGTATTGTCGCTTTAGACGAAATTTATCCGTTGCCTCCTTCGATCTCTGTCGCAGGACTCAATACGGTGTCCTATTCTCGTATGTATGGACAGCCCAGTACGGAAGGAGTGATTGTCCTTATCAGCCAAGGTGGTAATCAAAGCACCATCTCTGTCACCGCTACTGGAGTTCCACCAATTAACGAGAGCGATCTTCTGACTATCTGTCACAGAAATGCCGATGGCTCTTTAATAACTGTGAACATTGCTCTGGCACAGTGGCCTGCTGCCTCAGTTGCCGGTGATACTCGCGGAGCCTGTGCTCTAGTCCAAAGCTCCAGTGCCTTCTCAGCCGCCAGCAGTTTGGAGTCTTCCGCGGAATCTTCTGTTGCAGGTGGAGCTGGCGGAACGACACTTCCCTTCAGCCAAAAGCCGGGCTTTCTTCTTTTGGAACCGTCCGCTATTGCTCTGAATATCTCCGGCAATAGCATTGTACAGGTGAAGAATAATGGGCTCATTACTATCAATTCCGCGAATGCTAAAGCAGTAACCATAAGCAGCAATGCTTCACTCACATGCGGTTCCGTTTCCATTGTCGGAAATCCTGGTACCAGCATTGCCGAAAACGCGAAAATTGTCGGTACAATTTACTCCGGTATCAGCGCTGTCAGTGATCCGCTCGTTTCTCTGGATACTCCGACAAAGGGAATTGTGAATAAAAGTATCAACAAAACTGGGAACGTTTCCACCACAATCGATCCGGGTACCTATACAAGCATCTCCGTCAGTGGTAATGCCTCAGTGAAGCTGAATCCAGGTATTTATTATCTCGTCAACGGTATCTCCCTCTCGGGAAACGGAAACGTAACTGGGAGTGGGGTAATGATCTACTCTCCGACGGGCGTCTTCGATCTGAGTGGAAATGGTAACATTACACTCACCGCTCCAAGTAGCGGAACGTACAAAGGAATCGTTGTATATCAGAGCCGAACCGCCCCCTCCACAACTTTTAGTGTAGGTGGTAATGGCACCGTGAATATCACTGGTATTGTCTACGCCCCCAAAGCCTCATTCGATATCTTCGGTAATGGCACGAACATTGTCGGGTCGGAGATCATTGGCAACAATGCGACGGTTTCGGGGAATGGAAAGTTCATCACGCAGTAATCATTACCAATTCTGAGAACACCGGGGCTCCAAGCGGAGCTCCGGTTTTTTGAATTCCCTTTTACGTTCATACTGCATATTCCCAAACATTAATTCACGGTATAGTGACGATACTCGTATAGCCATTGATCATTGACAGGAAGTATTTTCGGGCCAGTAGCTCAGTTGGTTAGAGCACGGGACTTATAAGCCCGCGGTCGGTGGTTCAATTCCACCCTGGCCCACCACTAAGGACAGGACGCCTCAAAAACCATTCCATACCCTCGGTTGCCTTGTACGAAATCAACTTCTTGTCGAAAATCGTGAGTTCAGTAAAGACGAGCTGAACCATTTTTCGCTTTTCTATGTCGGTTGAGCGTTTGAATATAGACGGAGCCTTTTTCATGAGTTCAGCAAAGACGAGCACATAATTGAGCATTTCCTCTTCACTTTCGGTCTGCGCCTGAGTCTGCGCGTCGAGCTCTTTGAGCTTCTCGGTCAACTCGTCACCGCTCTTCTTGAGTTCAGCGGCTGTCATTGCGCCCTCTCGTAGCAGCGTTATCTTGTTTTCCCGTAAGTAGTCGAGATCCTCAAGAACTTTCTTCCTTCTCCGATTTACATCTTCAAGTGCTGTATCGCGTATAATGGCAGCACGACGAAGGCCGCTTTTCATTCCTGAGCTAATGTCCGCACGTTCTTCATCGGTAAAGTGGATCTCATCAATAATTTTGCATGCCTCATCAATGGCGAATTTCTCAGAGAAGTTGCGATTCACGTTCTCGCATCCATCCAGGCATTTGATCTGGTAGTACACTTCACCGTTCTTCTTGGCACGGTAGGGAATGTAGCTACGCCCACAGGAGCATCGTACGAAGCCTCTGAAAGCAAATACTTCCATAGCTCTATAATTCACCGACTGGCGGTTTTTGGAAAGCCTTTCCTGTACTTCCAGAAAAGTAGACATATCAATCAATGGTGGATGGCTGCCGGGGATGACACCTTTCCCATGGCGCATACTGCCGATGTAGAAAGGATTTCGGAGCATGTCATTTAAGCCGGAAACATGAAATGCGGTTGCGATTTCTGTCACCTCCTTGCCTTCCATGATTTCCTGCCTTGTACGGCGGCGATGCCTCGGCTTTGCGGTAAGACCCTGCTCCTTTGCCCACTTCAAGAGCTGGCTCAGTGAAGTCTCTCCTGCCGCATAGATTTCAAACATGCGTTTTACTATGGGCGCACGTTCAGGATCGAGCACTTTGCGGTCTGGTCCTTCGTCGAGGTAGCCAATGGGAGAACGGTGCGGAAACTGCCTGTCGTCGCGTAGCTTGGTAAAGGTATTGCGTACCTTCTCCGAGGTTACGCGGCTATGGTGACGGGCGAACATGCCATCAATATCACGATGGAGAGCGCCGGAGCTCGTGCCATGGCTATAGTCCGCTTGGACGAATTTGAATGGAATATTGTGCTTGTCGATGAGCTCCTTAACAATCATATCCGACTGCTCGTTGCGCGAAATACGATCCCAGCACAGCACAATCACTCCTTCATATTTGCCCTCCAGAAGCCAAGAGATCATTTGCATGAACTTAGGGCGTTCAATCTGATATTCGACCAAACCGGCACCACTTACGGACAATGCAGAGGCCTTGAATGCCGAATGGCTTTCGGCGATCACGCCATGTTCCATGATGCTCGGAATGCTGTCCTTGGTCACTTCCAGCTTTTGCTGTTTCGCAAACTCACGGCAGAGCCGCAGCTGATACTCCAGAGAGTTTTTCTGATTCTCGGCATCGTCCGTTGATCGGCGGGTATAGATGAGGAACATGATATTATGAGAAACGACGTTGAATAATATTTATTGCCTTAAGGATCGCTTCTTTCATCTCAGGTAATAAATTCCCCTTTGTGTATCCTTCAACCATTGAACGCCATAAATCCAAACTATCAGCATCATCAGTACTGATATGTCCTTTCTTTATATTATCGGATACTCGTTTCATTGAATCTAGTACCGATTGAAAACATTCAGCACTTACAATTACATTTCTACCTTCTTGATATACCGCAGGATCGAACAGAGCAGAATCCTCAACTGCCCTTGTGGCAATTTCAAGCATTGCCTTCGGATGAACGGATAGTTTCCTTCCATACTCTGATATTTTATTGATGATTGTATTCAGTTTTTTCGCTATCAAATAATCATCGGATTTTGAGGGATGCTTCTCCCAAAGATAATAACAATTGATTCTTCCCTCATGATCTATATCAAATACATCCCATAATTCATTATCTTTCCTTATCTGTACTATTACTGATGCTTGTAATACTGATTTATGCTTCCCGAATAATTCCCTGTAGTCTTCTGGACTAGACATCACACCTACTGAAGGAGAAGCATAGGCGATGACCCCTTTCATTCTTGCCTTTCGTATTTGAGCTTCAAATAATTTGGCTTT
Source organism: Candidatus Peregrinibacteria bacterium (assembly GCA_037143575.1). Taxonomy (GTDB): domain Bacteria; phylum Patescibacteriota; class Gracilibacteria; order Peribacterales; family Peribacteraceae; genus JBAWYM01. The sequence goes on from JBAWYM010000024.1 coordinate 22,344, forward strand.
ATTTGTTCGAATAACTTTCAACCGATGCTCTTTCTTCCATAGGGAATAATATTCAATCCTTTCTTTACTCGATTCTAGTGCAGCTCGTCCTATTGATTCAAACGTGTTTATTTTCGGACGTGAATATCCCCGCACAAAACTTCCAATGGTTTTGTGATCAATAATAAGACCCTTGCTCTTTAGGGCATCAGCAAGCCCCCTCAAGGTGAAGTCATGTCTTTCATAGGCCTTTAACAGCAATTCATGGGATAGCTTTTGCGACATTCCAGTGATAATCCTGAAAATTCCCCGTGGGGAATATTAGATAATTCCCCATTAAGTTAATCTCATGTACTTTTGAAGTCAATGACATTTACTTCTCTCCGATCTCTACGCAGGCAACAAGGTGTCACCCAGGCATTCGTCGCCAACAAGCTGGGCATCAACCGCATTACATACATGCAATATGAGCTTGGTAGGACTCATCCTCCTCGATCCTTCTTCTACCAACTCGCACACATATTTCACTTGCCCCTAGAGGAAGTGCTTCCACTTGCCGATCATGTCCAATCTGACTCCTGAACAACTGAAGACCGGCATCGCATACTTCACGCTCCTGATGCAAATCCAGAAGCGCCTCGATATTGAAGACAATGCGCAACGACTCAATGAATTCCCCCGCGACGGTCCTTACAAGAAATAGAGCCCGCCCGACTAAGAACGAACTCTTATCTCCTTTATCAAATTACACCATGACTCTACACCACCACACCCATTATTACCAGCCAGCTCCTCCCATTCTCTACATACGCTGGATGAAGGCAAAAGACGAAATTCGACGGTTCTACAGTCATTTCCCCCGCCACCTTGATCGCTAATTCCACCCCCACAGCGCTGGCTACAGATTCCCTACAACACCTACGGATTCTCCAGCAACCTACAACAGAGGAATTTCTTCGAATATTCTCTGGTAGCCACTTTCAGTACCTTCATGATGCCCCCGAAAAAGACATCTCGAAAGCCCTTTCCACTTCAGTATTCGATCCTCAGGAGGCCAATCGAAAGCAAGAACAAGGTTGTGGCGTCTACTTCCCGCCAAATCGCTTCGGTGATGCCCGTAGGATTGAACACCTCCAGACGATCGAGGCACTCTTCATAGACAAGGACTGTGCCAAGGAAGGAGACAAGGTTGCAAAGGAGATTATGGAGAAAAGGAAGTCCAAAGCTCTAACCCAGCTACTTTCCTTCGCTCTGCGCCCTCACATCATTATAGAAACGAAGAACGGACTTCAGGCAATCTGGCTGCTGCTGTCGGCTGACAGTACTGCAATAGATCGCTTCAATGAGGCAGAAGCGCTTCTCATTCGTCTCTTGGAGGCCGATCCAGCGGCCAAGGATGTGACGCGGGTATTGCGTCTTCCAGGCTATTTTCACCTCAAAGACACCCAGAACCCTTTTCTATGCCAATTGCTTCTGTACGAGGCACAGCGAGAGCGGTACGACCTCAATGCAGTGCTCACCTCACTACGCGCCATTAGCGTCTTCTATGACCCTATAATAGAAAGCACGGGAAGTACCGGCAATATGATGAAGCAATGGCAGGAGGCTAAAGATGGAGTATCAGCCGGAGGACGCAACACCGCCGCTGCATCTGTCATTGGTCGTGCTCTCACCCACCTTCCAGAAGAGCTTTGGGAAAGTATCGGATGGGGCGGCTTTAAGGAGTGGAACAGTCGAAATACGCCGCCCCTCTTAGAGTCCGAACTGCGCTCGATATTTAAAAGCATCAAATCCAGTGAACAGAGAGGACGGAAGAAAGAGGTAGGAAAATCGACACATGACCAGCCCAGTCGGCCGGTAGTCGTTTGTCTCAACGACGTGGTGCGCGAAGATGTGCAATGGCTATGGAAGGATCGCCTTCCTCAGGGGAAATTCACGATAATGGAAGGTGATCCATCGGCAGGAAAATCGTGGCTTTCGCTCGCAATCGCTAGCGCAGTGACGACAGGGGCACCTTTCCCAATGGACGATACAAGACGGGTACCAGCAAATGTCCTTCTACTCAATGCAGAGGATGCCCCAGCCGATACGATCCGCCCTCGCATGGAGGGCATGGAGGCCAATCTGAAGCGGGTACACATTCTCACCGCCGTCCAAGACGGGCAGGGAAAGGAGCGTCATTTCTCGCTTGATAAGGATCTTGCTGCGATTGAGGCAGTGTTGCTCCTTGGTGGCTTCTCACTATTGGTGATCGATCCGATCAATGCCTATCTCGGCTCATCCATTGATGCGAACAGTGACCCGGGTATCCGTTCTGTTCTGACACCACTTTCCAAAATGGCTGAAGTCCATCGGGTAGCGGTCATCGGTATTCGCCACCTCACTAAAACCTCACGAACTCGAACAATGTACCGTGGGCTTGGGTCTATTGGCTACACTGGTGCTGCAAGGGTAGTCCACCTAGTCGGAATCAACCCCATAGATGCCTCAGAACGAGTTATGGTGTGCACCAAGAACAACCTTGCACCGTTTCCACCATCCATTGCCTATGAGGTGAAGGATGGGCGCTTTTTGTGGAAAGGAGAAAGCAAGGTCACCGCGGATTCCCTTCTCAGTCCCGATTCAACCGATGGTGGGAATACTGCTTTGGACGAGGCCAAGGATTTTCTTCGGGAAGCATTATCAATGCAACCGAGGCGTGCGGCTGAAGTGGAAAGAGAGGCCGAGGACGCCGGTATCTCTGAACGAACGTTAAAGAGGGCCAAGAAAGATATTGGCACCCATACATATAGGACAGGCGGGAGAGATGGCTGCTGGATGTGGAAACTACCGACTTCGGCAAAGGATGCCAATATACCCATTGAAGAAGGTTTGGCACCCTTAGAAAGCACCGGCACTAATAACCTCTTATCTCCACTTCCCTTCTAACTATGGCCACCGACAAGCAGATCACTGCAAATGGGCAAAATGCGAAGAAGAGCACGGGGCCGAAAACACCTGAAGGGAAGGAAGCAGCGAAGATGAACGCCATCATCCACGGAA
>JBAWYM010000025.1:0-25114 GCA_037143575.1 Candidatus Peregrinibacteria bacterium
CCACGTGCGTGATGACGCGGACATCCGCGAGCACCGGCTCGCCGCTGCGACGGGAAGAAATGGTGGTCGCCAGGAATTCGCCGAATTCCGAGACTTTGATCTGCGCCTGAGCAATCGTGAGGTGGCGCTCCTGCTCCGCATCGATGTAGGCCATCTTGGTCGTGATGAACGGACGGACCGGAACTTCGTCCTTCCCATCGGCCTTGAGGAGACTGATGATCTTTTTGGCTAGCTCCTTCGTCTTCACCACCTCTCCTTCATGCAGGACGATCTTGCGATCCTCGCGGATATCCTCACCGATCATGCGTCCAACAAGCTTGTCGGGATCCAGAGCAACAGTGTTGCGGACTTCGCGGTAGGGAGTTTCGAGGAAGCCGTAGGCATTTACGCGGGCCAGAGCGGCCAAGTGAACGACGAGACCGATGTTCGGACCTTCGGGTGTGGCCACAGGACAGATGCGTCCGTAGTGACTCGGGTGCACGTCGCGGACATCGAAGCTCGCGCGTTCACGGGAGAGACCACCGGGACCCATCGCGGAGAGACGACGCTTGTGGGCGAGCTCGGCGAGCGGGTTCGTCTGATCCATGAACTGACTGAGCTGCGAGCTCGCGAAGAACTCGCGCATGGCCGCGGTGATCGGGCGGCAGTTGATGAGCTGCGTGGGCGTGACGGTCTCCATATCCAGCACCGTCATGCGGTCCTTGATGATGCGCTCGGTGCGCACGAGACCCACGCGGTACTTATTTTGCACGAGTTCACCGACGGAACGAATGCGGCGGTTGGCCAGGTGATCGATGTCATCGGGTACCCCTTCGCCATTGTTCAGGTGGATGAGCTCGCGGAGAATCGACGTAAAATCGGAGACCTGAAACACGCGGTGCGTTTCGTCACTGGGCGTCTTGAAGCCGAAGCGGCGATTGAGCTTGTAGCGGGCGATGTGGCCCATGTCGTACTTCTTGAAGTCGAAGAAGAGTGAATCGATGAGCTGCTTGGCATTCTCGGGTGTGGCGAGATCGCCGGGGCGAATCTTGCGATAGATGCTCTGGTAGGCCTCCTCCACCGTGCGGACAGAATCTTTGTCGAGGGTGGTCTGGATGTAGTCGATCTCCTTGCCCATCACATCTTTGAAGAGGTTGAGGATCTTCGTGTCGGTGTCGTAGCCGAAGACACGCAGGAGTTGCGTGATCGGAATCTTGCGCTTGCGATCGATCTTGCAGGTGATTATCCCCTTGCGATCCGTCTCGATCTCGAGCCACACTCCACGTTTAGGAATGATCTTGGCGGCATTGTACTTGGGATACTCCGGCATTTTGGAGAAGAAGACACCCGGGGAACGGACGAGCTGGTGGACGACCACGCGCTCGATCCCTCCGACGATGAAGGTGCCGATGTTCGTCATGAGTGGAATCGATCCGAGGAAGACGTCCTGCTCCTTGATTTCGCCGGTCTCCTTGTTGATGAGCTGCACGTGCCCCTTCATAGACGCCTCGTAGGTGAGGTTGCGGCGGCGGCAGGTATCCGGATCGTACTTGGGAGGATCGAAGGTGTGGCCGAGGATCCTGAGCTCCATCTTGCGACCCGAGAAGTCTGTGATCGGGCTGATTTCTTCCAAGAGCTCCTTGATCCCCTCCGTGAGGAACCAGCGGAAGCTGAGGAGCTGCATCTCGATGAGCGACGGCAGAATTTCGGAAATGTTGTCGTCGTCGGTGACGTACACGCGGCCTTCGAAAACTTTCGTGGGCTGGAGGCGTTCGGGCAGGTCCTTGAGCGAGGCAGGCACACGGCCATTCATGGGAACGACGGTGGCCTCCACCTGCGGCAAAATCCGCTCTTCGACCTGCACGCGATACGCGCGCTTGGCGGGGAGAGCAATTTTCCGGGCAGGGACGACGGGCGCAGCGCTGACTTCGGGCGCCTTCTTCGCATCATGCGAGGGCACCTTCACGTGCTCCGCCTTTTTGGGGGCAGGGGCGATTTTCTTCGGCGCCACCTTCTTCTGGGCGACCACTTTCTTTACTGGAGGAGCTTTGTGTGGAGCTTTTTTCTGAACCTTCTTCGCGACTTTCTTGGCCATAGAAATGAGGAGGAAGAAATTGCGCTTGCCGATCACCACCTCAAGAGAGGTCGAGAAGGAAAGCGATAAGGTGCAGCGCTCACAACACAATCGTCACAGCTGCGATCGGGGGAATTGTAAGGATTGGGAAGCGGAAGTCAAAGAAAATGCGGAGGAGATCGAAATCAGAATTTATCGCAGTGTGGTTGATTAATTATATTATTGTGTAATAACATACCTATACGCATGATTGATACGGAAAATCACACACCTAACCGGGAATGGCTCATTGAAACAGCGATTGCCGGCGCAAAGATCCTTAATGCGCGTATCTGTAGGGATGCACTTTTCACAGTATCCGTCATTCTTCGCTGTGGAAGGAAAAAGCTGGAATTGACGCTTATCGGTGAAGAATCAGTAATTCATGCCACAGACTACATTGTGAACATCGATAAATATGAACGAAGAATCGACGGAGAGACGACAGCCCTCTATCTCGCAGCAAAAAGAATATTTGAGCATCTGGCAACCACCCGCAACAAGTGTGTCAACTATCTGTTTGTGACAGGCAATAACCACATGATGTGCTGGGGGAAAAATCAGGGTGTAGAAGTTTTCTCTTGGGAAAAACAAATGCCCAATGACGCAGAACACTTCTCCAGAGTGACCGCCATTCATCCGGGAAACGATTCATCTACTTCTGAAGCGATACGAAAAGTGGGGGAGCAGTGCATGAGACACTCAACAACGGATCACCTCCAGAGTGACATGCTCGATCGAGTTATCGCCTATGCAAGAACGATGAACCGTCGAAAGGAATCCAAGTCCTGGACTTGCCAATAATATTACTTCCAACGCATCTCGCCCTACTCTCATGAGAGTGCACATAACCAAAGCTATTCGGAGATTTCCGATATAAAATCATGTCATCAGCAACCTCCTCCCCACCTCCTCCCAATTCACCCTTCGACTCGCTCCGCTCGCTCAGGGCAGGCCACTCAAGTAATGACCTTAGCAAATCGGCTTTCGACTTCCTGCCAGTTCACCACGTTCCACCCTTCGACTCCACTCAGGGTGGCTCGTTGATCAAACCAAAGACAAACGTCGTGCAACTTCTTCCCAGTTGACGACCTGCCAAAACGCCTTCACATACTCCGCCCGGCGATTCTGATATTTCAAGTAGTAAGCATGCTCCCAGACATCGAGACAGAGGATCGGAGTTTTGCCTAAGCTAAGGGGTGAATCTTGGTTGGGTAAATTGATGACTTCTAAGGAAGAATTGGCGATTTCTTGATTTGCTATGGTTCGTCCCGGCTCACCACGGGTTTGCGATTTGACGACGAGCCAAGCCCATCCCGATCCAAATTGCCCCAGCGCCGCCGCTTCGAATTTCTCACGGAAGCTATCCAGCGAGCCGAAAGATTTCTTGAGGGCTTCTGCTAAATCCCCCGTCGGCTCCTTGACCTTCTGGCCTAGGACCGTCCAGAAGAGACTATGATTGGCAAATCCCCCACCGTGGTTGCGGACCGCCGTGCGCTTGTCTTCGGGGACTTCATTCAACTTTTTCAATACTTCTTCCATCGGCATATCGGCGAATAATGTACCGGCAACCGCCTTATTGGCATTGTCGCAGTAGGTCTGGTGGTGCTTGGAATAGTGGACTTCCATCGTCCTGGCATCGATGTGCGGCTCGAGGGCATCGTAGGAGAAGGGAAGAGCGGAGAGGGCGTAAGACATAATTTTGGGGGTAGGGTGTAGGGGGTAGGATACGTTGTCACCGGAGACTCGGATAGGAGTTTCGCTAGCCGACGGGCAAATTGAAAAAATAGTACATTGTTCAGGAATTTCTGAAAAATGTCATGGTGAGCCGCGTCGAACCATGGCATTTTGAAGAGTCGAAGACGATGGCCTCCTCGTATCATGCACCCGGGAACGGGTGCGCTTCATCAAAATAATGATCCCTCACTTGCGAACAATATAACAATCAAACAATACAACAATGTATCATAGGGACAATGATCTCCGTTCTCACCACCCCGGCAGAGCTCGCCGCGTACGACACCTGGATCACGTCGCATCCGGAAGGTTCGCTCTGGCAGTCACTGGAGTGGAAACAGTTTCAGGAATCCCTGGGAAGAGAAGTGCGGATTTATGCTCAGAAAGAAGGAGCACAAATCCTCGCCTCCGCGCTCGTGGTGATCGACCGGACGAGCTTGGGCTTAGCGACGTGGGATATGCCACGGGGACCGCTCCAGGACTTAGGACTTAGGACAAAGGACTTAGGGCTTTTATTAGAGAAGATCGTCTCTGATGCAAAACAAGACAGTTGTCTCTGCTTATATTTTTCTCCGGCAAAACTAATAACTAATAACCAGAAACCAATAACTTCTTCCCGTCATGAACAGCCCGTCGCCACTCGCATCCTCGATCTCACGCAGTCGGAAGAAGACATCCTGAAGCAGATGAAACCCAAGGGCCGCTACAACATCACCGTCGCAAAGAAGAACGGTGTTACCATCGAGGATTCCAAAGATATTGATGCGTTTTACGCTCTCGCAAAATCCACCGGCGAGCGTGATCAGTTCGGCATTCTGCCCAAACGTCACTACGAAGCATTTCTGAAAAATCTTCCGGAAAGTTTCCTGATGCTGGCGAGACCTCCTTCCACTTCCAGTTTCTTCGAAGCAAAACTAATAACTAATAACCAACAACCAACAACCCCTGTGGCTCAAAGCTCAAAGCTTCCTACGGCTCCGCTCAGGACAGGCTCCGCTCAAAGCTCTCCCATCGCCGCCTTTCTGGGCGTCGCCTGGAATGGTAGAGCCTATTACTATTATGGTGCCTCCGATCATGCCTTCCGCGCCCTCATGGCTCCCTACGCGCTGCAATGGGAAGCAATGACGCGCTGCAAGGCCGCAGGATGCGTTTCGTACGATCTCTTGGGTATTTCCCCGCCGGACTCCTCCGCGACGCATCCCTGGGCCGGTGTAGGGGTTTTCAAAGAGAAATTCGGTGGAAACGTAGTGCTCTACCCTCCGGAACAGCAGATCGTGCTGAGACCGGTGATGCAGGCGATGCTGAGGATGAAGAGAAGAATGGTGGGGTAGGGAGGCTGCCGTTGAAATACCTCCCCCTCGCCCCCTCCTCTCTCGAATCACGAGAGGCATCGTTTCGTCTGCTTAGCACGAGGGGATCTTGAGGAGGGGGAATGTGTATGTTTTGTTTGTTTTGTTTTTTCCGTGCACTGAGCAATATCCCCAGAAAAACAAAAACACACACATCCCTCTCCCTGCAGGCGCCTGCCCTGAGCGAGCGGAGCGAGTCGAAGGGTCGGGGTGGACGGGAGAGGCTAGGTGAGGCAGAACAGAACCAATAACACCAACATTCCCCTCTCTAGGAAAGGAGAACGGGTGGAAACGGAGAGTAAATGTTTGCTGTGTGCTGTTTCTGTTTCTCCCTCCCCCTTGCCCCCTCCTCTCTCAGATAATGGAGGGTATCGTTTCGTCTGTTCAGCGCAAAGGGATCCCGAGGAGGGGGAATGTGTATGTGTTTTGTTTTTCGGAACATTGAGCCTTATTCCCAGAAAACAACAAACACAAACATCCCTCTCCCCGTTGGCGTCGGTGTGGATGGGAGAGGCTAGGTGAGGTAGAACAGAACAAAACAAAAACAACAAACACACACATCCCTCTCCCCGTTGGCGTCGGGGTGGATGGGAGAGGCTAGGTGAGGGAAGAAACAGAACAAAAACAACAAACAAAAACACACACCCCACCACCAAAAAAGCCCCCCCGATGGCGGGAGGGCTTCAATGGTTTTGCACGCGTCAAAATACTACGGATTGTGAGAATACTATTAACCGTTGGTCTTGGTGAGCGAGTTCACCGTACCTGTACCAATCGGGTAATCGATCCAGTTGAAGACGATACCGGAAGCGTTGTGGTCGATCCACTGAATGTGGCCGGCCGTGGACGCTGTTCCGTATGCCTTCACGGGATCATTGAAGTTGGAGATCGACACGGTGAGAGAGCCCTGCCCGTTGGTGGAGGTGTTGGCATTCAACACTTTGGCCAAGAGGGTAAACGTGGTCGCAGAGTTCATGTTCATCTGTGTCGTGATACCCGAGATACTCGGACAAACGACGACGAAGCTTCCAGAGGCTGTGCCAATGGCCGTCGTACCATCATTCTTGTACGGGGTACAGGCAAACGTGTTGGAAGAACCGCTCGTCGAGTTGAGGAGCCTGAATGTCGATCCGTCGATGGTCACATTCGTAGAGGACACACCGAAGACGATGCTCTTCATCTCGGAGTTGCTTCCGCCATCACCAGCGTTGAGGTTACTCATCACTGTGAAGGTGAAGCTGCCCAGAGGCTCAGAGTCCGTTGCATGGAGCGATGAGTCGATCGCAGCCATACCGTTGGTGACGGATGCGAACTTGGACAAAACCGTCGTGTTGAATTTGCTGACGATGCGGCTGTTGGCAGCCGTGATCGTTTCCGTGCCGATGTAGGCGATGCCGGAACCGTCATGGACGACGTTGCCCTTGAGGTCGGCCGCAGTACCGACGCCAGATCCGCGAACGGAGCCGGAGCCAGAGGTACCCTTGGTCGCTGTCGGGGTGGCATCAAGGAAGAGAGCAATAATCTGGGCACTGACGCCGTTGCTACCGTCATTCGAATTGATGCGTGCGCGAACGTCCACATAGAGCGGACTGGAGCGCTTGACAACGAGCTGCTTCTTCATGCCACTGAAGCAGAAGGCCGAGGTGGTGGTCACACCGGCTCCAACGTTCGTCGTGAGAACATCATCTGTGCCACAGGAAGTGCTGCTCACCAATTTGTCGGTGGCTCCTACGGGCCAAAGCTCGAGAGCACCGATGGTGTCGGCATTACTACCTGAGGAGTTCAAGACGAGATCGGAGACGTCGATGTCTTCACGATCTGCGTAGAACTTCAGACGGAGGAGGGGCTCAGACAACGTACCTGCCAAGATCTGGCGGGCGCTGTAGGAGGTTCCAAGATCAGCGGTGACGAAGAGGTTTCCGGAATTGAGGAAGCCCCAGTTCGTTCCGAGCTTGGAGTTCGTCGGAGCCGTAATCGTAATATCACACTTGGTGACGCCGCAGAATCCGTTCAGCTTGAGACCGGAGAGGCTGGCACCATTGGACATCTTGATCGCTTCGATGTAGTTCGTCTGACCCGTGGCGAAGCGGAGCATGAGCCCCGCGTTCGTCTGGAAGGAGGACGCCACCTGAGCGTGAACCTCGAAGACGGCCGACTGGCTCTTCTTGATGAGAGCGCCGCCGGAGAGCATCTGGCTGAAGGAGACCGTACCGGCAGCTCCGGAGGTGGGAGCTGCACCCGACTGGAGAACGGAATCGACCTTGCGGTCATTGTTCGTGTCCACCCACAGCGTGTAGTTGGTGGCGTTCAGAAGGGAGCCGGACTGTGCATCGAAGACAACCTTCGTAATGAGCACATCCTCGGCAGCAGAGGCCTTGGTCTCGAATTGAAGGAGGGCGATATCAGGCGTGTTCTTCACGGCAGAGTCGCGCGTCTTCAGGTTGTTGGTCTGGACCGTGAGGGACGCATCGACGACTTGCTGGGAGAGACCGACGATGGTGCCACGCGGGCGGACATCACCGATCTTGTCACCCGTGGAGAGGCCTTCCACCTTCATCTGGTAGTGAACGGCCAAAGGCGCAGGAGGAGTGAGTGAAACTGTGGCAGCATCCGGAGAGGTTGTAGAAGTCGTTGCTGTAGAACTCAAAATGCCACCGAAGTTGCAGCCCGCGTCGTTCGTGGTGAGGCTCGGGGGGGTATTCGTATCGAGGACATTTGTGGGCTCACCGCAGATGTACGCCGTGAACTTGTCTCCGTTGCCCGGGTGTCCACCCGAGTTGGAGATGAAGCTGACGGAGAGAACCCAATCCTGCTGACCGTGGATGACGAAGTCATCGAAGCGGTAGACCTGGTAGATTCCCTTGTTCGTCAACGGAGATTGACCGTAATCGGTGGCAGCTGTCGTCTGGCGAACGCCGGAAATCGTCTGTCCGGTCTTGGAATTCCGGAGCTGGACGCTCTCCAACATGTTGACGATGGTATCAGGTGTCGCACAACCCGTGGCATTCGCACCTCCGCTGGCACACATGTAGTAGCCGGAGGACGTCTGGCCCTGGATGGCGATGTAGAGGTCGCGCACGTTCACATCATCTCCACCCGTGGCGAAGCTGACGTTGGCGAGCACGGCACCCTTGGTCGAGCTCGTGTACTGAGCCTGAGAAGGACCATTGATACCGATGGTGAATTGACCAGCGTCAATGGACACCGTGGTGGCATTGTCGTTGGGGATGGCGATCTGGGAGCCGTAGAGCTGCCCGTTCACACCGTATCCGTAGAGGGAGCCGACCGCGAAGAGGTCAGAGCTCTCCTCGAAGTGGAGCTGGACGTTCTTGTCTGCGCCGTTGGCGATATCCGCCACGACTTCGAGTGTGATGCGATCACCCTCGAGGACCGTGAACGGAGGATCGAAGACGAGCGTGACGAAGTTGCCGACGGTCTGGGCAACCGTGTTCGTCAGGACTGTTCCATCCGTGCGGCGCACCGCGATGTTCGCGATATCACCATCAGAGGCGGAACCGTTCTGCTGGAGCGTGACGGAGTACACCGTCTGGTCCTCGGTGGAGTTGGCGGCGACTTCGAACTTACCGACGATCGCGCCCTTGTCTCCGACTTTGACCTGGTTCGGGTTCACGGAGTGGTAGCTGACGGTGATGATGCCGCTCGTGACTGCTGCGACATCAAACGTCTCCCCGCGCAGGGGGAAATTGCCCGTGACCTTCTGAGCATTGCTCGTAACGTCTGTGGGGAGCTCAACAACGAAGTTGTGCTTCGCCGAAATCGTTGCCGTGGAGTTGAAGTCTGCGACGACATCCACCGTGACCGTCTCGCACTTGGCGATGACGAGCGGGGAGGAGAAGCGGAGCTCAGCTGCCTGGCTCTGGGAGTCAATCGTGCGCTTGCGCGAAACGCGTGCGCCGTTGACGGAGAGGTACACACCATCGACGTCAGCCACGGGGCCGAAGCCTTCGTGGAGGACGGTGACGTTCGACACACTCACGCTGTCCGTGCAGGACGACGTGAAATCGGTAGCGAGCATCACCACTCCGATAGCACCGCGGGGAACCGTATCACCCTTGGGGCTCTTGGAGGCGATAGAAACCTCGAGATCACCATTACCCTTGACGATAGCGGTGTATCCCTTGAACGAGACAGTACCGGCGATGAGCGTGCCATCAGCGGAAGCTGCAACGTTCTTCACTTCGACCGTGTAGGCCTTGTCGGCAACCGTGTCCTGACCGAGCGTGAGCTCGACCGTGTTGTTGGCGATAAGCTTGGCGGCAGTGACGGAGATGGCCGGCGTTCCGACCGTGTAGTTGGCGATGGTCTCGGCGGAGTCCTTCTTCACCGCAACGGTGAATTCGACTTCAACCTTGACGGAGTCCGTGGACACCGCAGCCTTCACAGAAGGCTTGGTGACGACGTTCTTGCCACAATCCACACCGAACTTCAGACCTTGATCGGCGCGGTTGAGCATCACGACCATCTCGGCGCGATTCAGCTTGTCGCCGGGGCGGACGGTGCCCGAGGGGTCACCCTGGAGGACGCAGTGATCGGCGGCCGTCTGAACGACGGACGTGTACCACTGGCCGGACGGGTTATCCACGAACTGAGGAGCGGCACCGGTGCTCTCGAGGGCAAATGCCTGCACGACGAGCTTGGCGGCCTCCGCACGGTTGACGTTGTCCAACGGGCGGGCGTAGCACGGCTTCTTGCCGTAGCACGCTCCGTCACCGGAGACCCAACCTTCCTTCCCTGCTTCCTCCATGTAGGAGTAGTACCACGCGCCGGTCGGCACGTCGTTGAAGCTGGGAACGGCAGGCGGTGTGGACAGAAGTCCACCCTGCGTCATGACGAGGAGTTTGACGAACTCCGCGCGACTCGCGGAATCGCCACCCCGGAAACGGGGCTGTGTGGCATCGAGGTAGCCGGCATCCGTGAAGGACTGGACGGCAGACTCGTACCAAACGCCCGCGGGAACGTCGCTGAACTTGGCGAGAACAGTACCGACTTGCGTCAGCATGATCGCCGCTACAGCCACGCCCGCTAATGTTCGCTTAAACATAAGAGAGTATGGAAAGAGAGAAATAAAACGAAGTAAGAACAGTGAATCGAATGTAATTTGAAGAGGTGTATCTGCAACGGGCACCTGTCTCCCTGCGCTCTTGTGTGCGAGAACGAACGATTCCTTCCCGATCAACGGGGAGGGCGCTCTTCTCCTTATATATAAAGAGGGTGTCACGAGGCCAGAGAGATCCTTTATCCAGGGGGACCGTCACCAGAGATGCACGACTCGCACAGAAGACCTGCCTAGTAATAAGGAGGTCGCGAGTGTGAAACTTGTCTTGCTGCTCCCGGTAGGGAGAAACGAAAGGCAAGGCGCCGAATTGTCAAAGGGCGTGTACACAGACCACACTCTCTCCCACGCATTTCCGGAGAGAAGCAGATCTTGGAGATCCTAGGCAGGGAACCCCCTACCTGCAAGATCCCATGATGATCCATGCACTGCGATAAACGCGGCATTCCGGTGTGTGTTACAGACCGCCCAGAGAATAGTTTGGCGAAATGCATGGATTTTCATCACTGAATCGACGATTCTCCTGGGTATTACTGGAGCAAAGCACGAGAAGTGGCATAGGGGATATGTATCCATTTCTTGTTGATGAAATCGAATAGTATTGTATAGAAAAAGTGCTATGTGTGTGGATTGCTTAACATGAGGTATAGAGGCGGGAACATTCGAAGGGATAAATGAAGGTCGAGTACCGGAATAACAGGAAAGCAGATTCTGCGAGTCCCGATATTCTGATCGTCAGTGATTCAGATATTCGATTTTTATCTCATACCATTTCCATTTCAATCTGACACTCAATCAAGATGTCATGGTGAGCGTAGTCGAACCATGACATCGGCATGTCGCCCTTCGACTCCGCTCAGGGTGACATGCCTTTGTATACTTTTGAATTGGAATTGGTATCACATCTTCCGCACCTTCTGTCCCTCACCGGTGTCCTTCACTTCAAATCCTTTCTTGCTAATCTCATCGCGCAGACGATCGGACTCTGCGAAATCTTTTGAAGCGCGCGCTGCTGCCCGTGCATCCACAAGCGCTTGAATATCAGCAGGAATTGCGAATACTTCTTCTGGATCGAAGCAGCCAAAGGTGCGACGGACTTCGTCAATAAACATCAGGAGACCCTGACGATCATTCGCTGAAAAACCAGAAACATTTCGGGACCACGACATGCAATCGAAAATGACAGCGAGTGCTTCTGAAACATTGAGATCCGCGTTCATCGCATCCGCGAATTTCGCGCTCCAATTCTGTGCATCTTCCTTTGAATCCTTTCCATCATTTCCTTCCTTTCCATCCTTCTCCATCTCCCCCATCCAATCCATAATCTTTCGCCGTGCTTTCATGGTATCTTCCATCCCCTTCCAAGAGAACTTCAGATTCGTCCTGTAATGCACAGAAAGCAGGTAATAACGCAGATCCAACGGACTGAATCCCTTTTCGATAATGTCCGATATACTTAACACATTGCCAAGACTCTTACTCATCTTCTGATCGCCGATATCCACTCTCCTGCGGTGGACCCACATGCGCACAAAGGGCTTCTTGCCGCTGCTCGCCTCGCTCTGGGCTGTCTCACACTCGTGATGCGGGAAGATATTGTCCGCGCCACCTGTGTGGAGATCGATCTGCTCGCCGAGGATCGTCCTGCTCATCGCCGAACACTCGATGTGCCATCCGGGGAATCCTTCGCCCCACGGTGATGTCCATCGGAGAACATGCTGCGCATTGTGCCCCACACACTTCTTCCAGAGCGCGAAGTCTGCCGGGTGCTTCTTCTCTTCATCGACACTCACACGCGCACCGGCATTGAGCTGGTCGAGTGTATTGCCCGAGAGCTTCCCGTACTCTGTGAATGTTTGCACGTCGAAGTAGATACCGTCATCGGTTTCGTAGGCGTGACCCTTCGCCAGTAATTCCTGAATGATGACGATCATCTGGGCAACGTACTCACTCGCACGCGGGCGCGCTGTCGGCTCGAGAATGTGAAGGGAGAGTTCATCTTCCAAATACTGACGCGTGTACATCTCGGCAACGGCGAGGACGTCGGCCATCGCAACCACCGCACCTTTGCCGCGCTTTTCCTCGGCAATGCGGCGCGCCTCCTTCTCCACCTTGTCCTCTCCGGTATCGGCATCGGCAACTAAATGTCCCACGTCCGTGATGTTCTTCACGTGCTTGACGGTGTAGCCCGATACCTCCAGCCACCGGCGCAGCAGGTCGGCCATGAGGAAGGAGGAGTAATTGCCGATGTGCGGTCGACCGTACACGGTGGGTCCGCAGGTATACATGCTCACCTCCTTATTATGGGCGGGCTGGAAAACCTCCTCGCGCTTTGCGAGGGTGTTGTAGAGGCGGAGGGGTGAGACGGATGTCATAGACGAAGGATAGCGAAGAATTCCTGCATGGACGAGGCAGTTTCTGGTTGTTAGCCTGCCCAGCGTAGCTCCCGCAGGAGCGAAGTTGGGTTATTGGTTATTAGTTTTTTCTTCGATGGAGCCCTGAAGGAAGAAACTAACAACTAACAAACTAATAACTATCGAACTGATCGCTCCCGTCAATTATGCTAATCTCCACTCACCTTCCCCACCAACCCCATGGACTTCTCCACTATCAAAACCCACCTCGGCTCCGACGCTGATTCCCTCCTCAAGCACGAATGCAAAGGAATCGCGAAGAGTCGCCTCCACCTCCCGGGCCCCGACCACGTGAAGGACATGTTCGGCATCTCGGATCGGCCGAAGGAAGTGCAGAAGAATCTCCAGTCGCTCTACGATCACGGTCGTCTCGGCGGCACCGGCTACCTCAGTATCCTCCCGGTGGATCAAGGGATCGAACATTCTGCGGGCGCATCCTTCGCGAAGAATCCTGATTATTTCGATCCGGAGAACATCGTGAAATTGGCCGTGGAAGGCGGTTGCAACGCCGTGGCATCGACCTTCGGGGTGCTGGGAATGGTCGCCAAGAAATACGCGGAGAAAATTCCCTTCATCGTGAAGATCAACCACAACGAGCTCCTCACTTACCCTAATGCTTTCGACCAAGTGATGTTCGGCACGATCGAAGAAGCACACAACATGGGAGCACTCGGGGTGGGCGCGACGATCTACTTCGGCTCACCGGAATCGCGCAGGCAAATCGTGGAAATCGGGCAGGCCTTCTCGCGCGCGCATGACCTCGGGATGTTCACGGTCCTGTGGTGCTATTTGCGTAACAAAGATTTTAAACAGGCAGACAAGGACCCCACTTCGCCCTCGGGGCTTCGCGGGGTGGATTACCACGTTTCCGCTGACCTCACCGGCCAGGCCAATCACCTCGGCGTGACCCTGGAAGCCGACATTATCAAGCAGAAGCTCCCGGAGAATAACGGCGGCTATCCGGCGATGAGCCCGGAGGGCAAGTACGGCAAGAGCGATCCCCGGATGTACAAAGAGCTCTGCACCGATCACCCAATCGACCTCGCGCGCTGGCAGGTAGCCAATTGCTATATGGGCAGAGTGAGCCTCATCAACTCCGGCGGAGCTTCCGGCAAAGACGACCTCGCGCAAGCGGTGAAGACCGCGGTGATCAACAAGCGTGCAGGAGGAGCGGGATTGATTTCGGGAAGGAAGGCGTTCCAGAAGCCGAAGGTGGAAGGGATTGCCCTACTGAATGCGATTCAGGATGTGTATCTGTGCGAGGAGGTCACTGTCGCGTAGCGCAATGATCCTGAGCTTGTCGGATGGATGACGGTGGCGTGATGGATTGGCCATTGCTTATCCCAACGCAGTCTTCGATCTCAATGATCATTCATGCGCCCAAAAAAATGCCATAGTTCGACTACGCTCACTATGACATTTTTCATCTGCAAACAATCGCCATCATGGCAGTCAATCATGTCATCCTGAGCGGAGTCGAAGGACGACATGATTGTGCACCTACCCCTGCGGATACACCCGATCCACTAATTCCGGAATCAGTCTCGCGATTTGTTCCCGCGGGAAGATATTGGCAATCTCCGCATCTGCAAAACCCTGATCCTCCGATGAATGGATGGCATTGAAGATTCTTGTCCCTTGCTTGAAGCCGTACTTTCCTCTGATCGTATAATCGGGTGCCTTATCGGGATCTGTCGGACCCGCAACGTCGCGAATCGCCTGGATCATTCCTGGTTTACCTCCATAGATCATGGCCATCACCTCTGTTCGCGTCATATCCGCAACAATTTGAGAGAAGAAGTCCCTCGTGACGAGATGTGAATAGTGCCGCTCTAATTGCTGTTGAGTGAATTGGAAGACGAGACTGGCCCGTTGCCGGATTTCTATCTGCTTTTGATTCAACACACTAAATTCCAACTGTGCCATCGCTGGCGCAACGAGGCCTCTTTTCACAATATCCGGCTTGAAGAGGACGAGGGAGAATTCTTGTTGCACAGCAGTCATACAAATAAGAAAGAAACATATAATAATAAGATCACTTCTCTATTACACCATGGCATCTTCCTGAACGCTTGAAGTAGATGTATGAAGGGCCATATCAGGGCTTATTACTGAGAAAGCTTCCGAACCATTTGATTGTGGTAAATCTACTAAAGGCCTGATTTCTTGAGTAAAAGAATAAATGGCACCACCTGGTTGTGTACTATCTGCGGTCACGTCGTGTGGTACAGAAAACTGACCTAACCCAAGATCAACTAACTGACCGAATAACACTGCAATTTTTCCTACTTCTCGCTCTAGTACCTGAACAGATGTTTGTGCTCTTTGGAGCCGCTCCCCTGTAACCGATCTCCACGCGCCCCGCAGATTATATTCAAGAGCCTCTTGCAATGGCATTTCTTCTGTGGTGACCATTAGTGCTTCACGAATAGCTATCACCAATTCTCTAATCCGACCATTTTCCATTAAAGCTTCGATTGTAATCCCAAGCGCTTCAGAAGCTGAAGGTTGATTCCCTTCAGTATCCAACAAATTTAAATAATATTTGAGTCGTCCCGCATATTGTTCGATTATTTGCAGAGTCTTCAATGCCGTTGCATAACAAGGCATTACTTCCGTGTAA
Organism: Candidatus Peregrinibacteria bacterium; assembly: GCA_037143575.1. GTDB lineage: Bacteria > Patescibacteriota > Gracilibacteria > Peribacterales > Peribacteraceae > JBAWYM01. The sequence continues at coordinate 15,290 of JBAWYM010000025.1, forward strand.
AATTTATGCGAAGGAGCACGCTGCTTGAGAACCTCAATAGGGGATAAGGACATAATGTAAATATAACAAATTCTACACGATTGTCAACAACTCAAATCACCCCTCACACCTTCCTATTCACCACCCACTGCTGCCCCACGGCAAAGAGGGTGGAAATGCCCCAGTACAGACACACCGCTGCTGGCATACTGATGGCGAAGAAGCCGATCATGAGCGGGAGGCCGTAGAGCATCATGCGCTGCTGCATCACCTGTGCGCTGTCCTTCTCCGGATCCTTCGACTTATCCCCATCTTTTTCCTTCTTCTTGCGCGCCGCGATGGCGAAGGAGAGCTTCATCTGGAAGAACTGCAGGACCACGAGGAGCACCGGGAAGATGTAGACATTGGGCACGAGGAGATTGAGGCCCAGGAACTGCGCATTGAAGTCCCACGGCAGGTGCAGGTAGGGCGCGTAGATGAGGTGACGGGAGAGTGCCAATGACGATCCGTCGCGGATGACGTAGAAGAGGCCGATGAGAATCGGGAGCTGAATCAATGTGGGCAGACAGGCTTGGAATGGATTGATGCCGTGCTCCTTCCACACTCGCATGGTCTCCGCCTGCATCTTCTTGGGATCATCCTTGTGACGCTTGCGGATTTCATCCAGGTGCGGCTGCGCCTTCTGCATCTTGCGCTGGCCCTCCATGGCGTGCTGCGTGGGGATGTAGAGGACGAGCTTGACGAGGATCGTGAGGACGATGATGGCGATGCCGAGATTGTGGTCCGGGAGGATCGACGCGATGAAGATCAGGAAATTGAGGAAGGGCTTGGTGATGAACGCGCGAAACGCTTTGGTGATGGATCCGGGCTCCGTGAGTGCGAAACGTGCAGAAACTTCACTCATCGTCGCACCGGTTCCGACAAACTTGGCATCGGCAGGAATCCGCGCTTCGTACATTCCAACACTGCTGATCATCGAATACTTCCACGAGCCGAGATCAATCTTCACTTCACCTTTCGCCGGAACCTGCAGGAGATCAGTACAAGGAAGGACGCCACCTGAAGCCGCAATCGGCGTGATCTTGGCTCCGGATCCTGCGCCATCGACGCGGAACAGATCCAGTGCGGGGGACGGACAACGAGCACCCAATGCTATGGGGGCGTTCACCGGATTCTTGAGAGTGAGAATGACGGAATAATCGCTCTTGTAGCTGCCCGCCGATGGCGTGAGCGTGACAAGCTGCGGCCCCACCGGTCCGTTCTGCTGCGGAAAGAACGTCTTGGAGACGAACTGCGTGAGCAGGTAGACGACGGCGAAGATCAGCGCAAACTCGACGAAGCTGTTCCTTTTTTTGGCGGGTTGACCGGGCATGATCGCAGGAAGGAAAAGAGAGAGCGGACATCAGTTTGGATCTCCGCGAAGGCACAGGTGAGACTAGAGGAACGCGGGGAGAGTAACAATTGAAACGTGGGAAAGGACGTCTCGTCCTTATACTCTGTCCTTAATGCTTCTTTACACCTTCTTCGCATGCGATTGCGCAGAACCGCCCGCTTCTCGAGCGAAACCGGAGCGAACGTCCCGAGATAGATTCCCTGTGGTGCCTTGTCTTTCTTCTCGAGCCACACCGTCCGGGGAACGCCCGTCATCCATCGCACCTGAAAGGTCTTGCCACGCCAGAGCGTGCCGAGCCGGAGGACCCGGTCATTGGTTTTGCGGCCGCGGAGGTGGTGGAGGAGCATCGAGTGAGTAGTGGGTAGTGCGTAGTGGGTAGTATGCAGGACGATTGCCCAAGGGGATAGGCCGCACTCCATGAGATGGGATTCGCCATCGTCTGAACCTTGATTAAAAGGATTACCGGATTTTCATGATGTTCTTCGATTGAGTACAATCAAGAAATCCTTACAATCCTCTGAATCAAGGTTCAGACAGGGGGTGGTTTCCTCCAATTTGCTTCCCCCTGCATACTGCATACTGCATACTACACCGCAGAAATGCCTCTCTCCCCCGCCCAAGTCCGGCACATCGCCAAGCTCGCCCGCCTCGAAATCTCCGATGCGGAGGTGGAGAAGTACAGCCGCGAGCTCTCGTCTATCCTCAGCTACATCGAAAAATTGAAGGAAGTGGATACCACAGGAGTAGAGCCGACAGCGCAAGTGACAGGACTCACCAATGCCTTCCGTGAAGATGTGATCGCACCGCAGGGACCGACCACAGCAGAACTCCTCGCAACGAGCCCCTTACCCATTGAAGAACAACAGATTGAAACTCCATCCGCTCACGGTTAGCTGTGAGCTTTGAGCTATGAGCTATGAGTATTTCTTCTCTCACCATCGGCGAGGCTCACGACAAACTTCTCAAGAAGGAAATCTCGTCGACTGAGCTCACCAAGGCATGCATTGAACAAATCGAAAAAGTGGATGGAACGATCAATGCTGTCGTGCATAGAAATTTTGAAGGAGCCCTGGAGGAAGCCCAGAGAATTGATGCAGAGCAAAACTTCGATCACCCACTTGCCGGCATCCCCTTCCTCGTCAAAGACGTCTACTGCGAGAAGGGAATCCCAACGACTGCCTGCTCCAATGTTCTGCGTTCGAAAGACTACATTCCGCCCTTCGAATCCACGACGACGAGACGACTGAAGGAGAAAAATGCTATCAGTCTTGGAAAAGCGAATACCGACGAATTCACCATGGGAAGCTCTACCGAAACATCGTGCTACGGCGTGACGAAAAACCCGTGGGACTTGAAGCGCGTCGCTGGCGGATCATCGGGCGGTCCGGCGGCGGCGACTATCGCTGACGAATGTCTCTTCGCACTCGGAACGGACACGGGAGGCTCCATCCGCCAACCGGCACACTTCTGTGGATGCGTGGGTCTGAAAGTCACGTATGGCCGTACCAGCCGCTTCGGGGTGATGAGCATGGCGAGCTCTTTGGATTCCATTGGAACTCTTGCGAAGACTGTGGAAGACGCTGCGATCATCCTCGGTACCATCGCCGGAAAAGACCCTCTGGATGGCACATCGGGGAACATGCCTGTTCTGGATTATCGGAAAACGCTGAAAAATGGTGTGAAAGGTCTCAAGATCGGACTCCCCAAGGAATACTTCATCGATGGCATGCACGCGGACGTGGAGAAGGCCGTGCGGGATGCCGCCAAGACCTTCCAGTCTCTCGGGGCTGAAATCGTGGATGTGAGTCTGCCCCTCACGCCCTATGCACTTGCGACGTACTACGTGCTCTGCCCCAGTGAAGTGAGCTCCAATATGGCGCGCTACGATGGACTCAGATTCGGGCATCTGGAGGACAAATCCGCCGATAACCTCATCGAGCTCTACATCAAAAATCGCACCGGCGGCTTCGGCCCCGAAGTGAAACGCCGCATCATGATCGGTACCTACGCGCTCTCGGCCGGCTACTTCGATGCCTATTACCGTCAGGCGCAGAAGGTACGGACCCTCGTGAAGAAAGATTTCGAAGATGCTTACAAAAACGTCGATGTGATTCTGGCCCCCGTCGCTCCCACTCCGGCGTTCATCATCGGGGCGAATAACAACGACCCTGTGCAGATGTACCTCGAGGATGTCTTCACCGTGCCGATCAACCTCGCGGGAATACCGGGGTTGGCTCTGCCCTGTGGACAATCCAAAGAAGGGCTCCCGATTGGGATGCAGATTCTTGGCCCGCAATGGGGCGAGGAGACAATCTTGAGAGCGGGGTATGCGTTTGAGCAGGCGACCGACTGGCATACGAGGAGGCCAACCCTCTAATACCATCTACTCGACCCGCGGGTACGAAACCCGCTCCCCATTTATTTATTTTTTAGAAAACCAAGGGCATGGTTCACTGACTGGAGGGCCAGATTCCTTAAATTTGGGAGCAGGATTCGTTCCTGCGGGTCTCACCACAAGCTTGGTAATAGTGACACATCGTGTCTTCCACAACCTGAAGACCAGGGAAGAATCACTGCTTACACACAAATCGTCACTTCGTCTTCTTCCTCCCCTTCTCAATATCCTTGTCATAAATTTCCGCCCTCTCCCACGCCAGCTGAAAAAGACTTCTGAGTGCCTGAGCGAGCTCTTTGCTGTACATCTTCATCCCCATCGGCTCGTGCCCGGCTGCAGAGAACATGGCGATCATCGGCCCGATGATGTTGATCTCGCAGCGACCGGGAAATTTGTCGTGGGGAACCAGGCGCGTCTGCCTGAGCTCGTGCTTGTCGCGTCCCTTGTAGGCGATGGCAGGATCGGTGTCCGGTTGGATACTCTGCACGAACATACCCTTCGCAACGCGCTTCTTGGTGTACTGCCCCCAGTCATCTCCTGCGAGGTCTGTGTGGTAGGTATTGAGCCCGAAGCAGAGCTGCTCCTTTCCGGGCTCCTGAATGGTCTCCTCGATGAGCTGCGTGATCGCCTCCAATCCCTGGAAGTACTTGATCTTGCCGCGAATTTCGAGCGTGGGCATTTTGCCTTTGGACCGCAGCTCCTTGAGCTCAGTCTTGAGCACCTCGGCCTTGCGCTTGAGCCGCTGCATTTCGAAGACGCGCTGCTCACACAGATCCACCAGCTCATCGGGGTTGATGGAATCGAAGTGCGCCACCCCGTTCTTGGAAAACTGCACCGTAAGGCCCTTCGTCTCCAGAGTCTCCAGGACCTGGTACACCGACGCACGCTTGATACCAAGACGCTTGGCGATGATGCTCGCGATAGACTCGCCGTGCGTGAGGAGATAGAGAAACACCCGAGTCTCGCTCTCGGTGAGTCCGAGGTTCTGCAGGAAGCTTTGGATCATAGTAGCTACTATATTACACTATTTCTGATATTAATCAACCATGCTCTGTATCTCTTGGTAAAGGGATGAGGAGAAGATTTCAAATCCCGAGAAACGCCCTCACTGTTGTCACATTCCTGACAGCACCGAGCCGACAGAATGTGACGTAGTGCTGGTGAAATTTTTCTGAAACACATTTTGAATGGAGGCCTTGCAGCAGCGCAGAGCGCATATCACCCATTCCTCATTTTTGGGGATATTTGCCAAGCTTCCTTTACATGCACAGGCTTTGCATTCTCATTCACTTTTCTTTCCCCTATTCCATGAAATCCCCCCAACTCTCCTCCGTAGCTGATCAACCATTGGCTCGAATCATCACCGCTGAACGTATCCCCAAACTCCATAGGCAACATGCAATGCGAGAATGGCGGAACGCTCGCCGTGAGTACCACCTGTTTGACGCTGATGATCCTCCACAACAGCAGCTGAGATTTGCACTACGCCTATCTGATGCATCTCACGGTGATGGAATCGTTCGGGTTGAGAATATGCCGACAAGCGGTGCCGGCCTGGAAGAGATGGTTGCAAGAGTAGTCGACTGCCTTGCGCTCTGCCTAAGAGGTGGAAGCAGTGGTGGGCTACAAATTCTCCGAGACGGAGATGAGGGGAATGCACCAATCAATGTCCATTTCACATTGGAAAGAAATCGGGATATGCACATTGATCGCATAGAAGGATGTGACCCGCAAGAAACGACCGATGCAATATCACGCCTTTTGGAATTGCGCGGTCAAGTCCGCAAAGAGCTGCTGAAGATACGACGAGATACCAGTTTCTTCTTCACAGGGTCTACTTCGCTTCTTGGTTAAAATCCCTGCCAATTTTACGGGTCTCATCCATTTTCAATTCTTCATCACTCCCCATTCCCCCCTCACCCTCAACCATCTCTATGAATACTGCGCGACCCAACGGCGCCCCGGAACAGACCAAAGTACTCGTCCTGAATACCGGAGGCACGCTCGGAATGATCAAAGGCCCGGATGGCGGTTATATTCCTTCTCGATCAGCAGAAGAGCTCCTCGCGGGTATCTGCAAACCGGCAAGAGTCCAGATCCAGACCATGCTGAATATGCCGAAGTTGCTCGATTCCACAAATGTAGGGATCGACGATCAGATAGAGATGGCGGAAAAAATCGCCGAGCACTACCAAGATCACGATGCGTTCGTCGTCCTTCATGGAACAGATACCCTAGCCGAAACATGCGCAGCCTTTCTGAGGATCTTCGAGAAGACTCTTCAAAAAACGATCGTCGTTGTGGGTGCCCAGATGGCGCGCGGCGAGGTCAATTCAGATGCGGAACTACAGATAGGAACTGCACTTCGGGTGGCTCGAGCTTTCCATAGAAAAAAATATGTCGGTGTCTTTACTGCGTGCATGGGAAATGTACTTGATGGTGCGCGCACCATGAAGAGGAATGAATCTGATTTCGCTGCATTTCATACTCCAGGACGGGATCCTGTAGCCAAGTGTTGGCCAAAAATGCTGTACCAAGAGCATCTCCTGCGAACAGAAAATCGTGCAATTGCGACAGAGGGTTTGCAACTGCATAAAGCATTCGACAGGAAAGTGGCGATCTTCGATGTCCATGCAAACATACCCCCATCAACCCTCCTATCGAATGTCTTTCATATCCCTCCTGGCCCGCCACAATGCTCAATGATGCAGTCCATTATTCATGAGCCCATACATCAATATCGGATTCACGGAGCCATTTTACGCGCCAAAGGATCAGGAAATATCCCGGATAAACCCTATGACAAGAATGCTTCACCAGATTCCTGGGATAGCTTGTCTTGGATGGAAGCCGTCAACTTGGCTTCCAATTATGCCAGCGTGAGAGTCGTCGGTATTTCGCCTTTTGATGACGGAAGAATAAATACACGATACGGTCTTGGAAAACAGGCGCAAAAGGCTGGCATGATGAGCGGCGGCAGCCTCACGGCACCCATGGCATTTATTTCATTGGCAAAAGCCATTGCCGTCTATGGAGCGCAGCGAGGAAGAGCGGATATTGTACAACAGTTCCTTCTGATGAATAGTTTAGGAGAAATGCTCCCCGGCGTTCAGGACGATGATGAGGATGAATAAAATCTCTGCCCATTTGATTTGCAGTTATCTACCTCCCCTCCTATGCCCACTTCCCACTCCTCCCCACACTCCCAGCTCCTCTCCAGGGAAAATATGGAAGAGCTGCATACGATCCTCCGCGCGGAAGTGCGTGCGTACGTCGATCGACGGGTGATGGAAGAGCAAGCCGCCATCGCCCCAACCGTCTGTGCTGCATTTGCCGCATTCGTGGAAAGGCATCCAGAAATCAGTATCCCGACGTATGCCGACGTCCTGTACCGACTGACGCTCGGCAGCATTTACAACTGCTTCCAGTTCATCCGCAAATCCGTCCGTGATCCGGTGAATACGGCACTCGCCACCAAGCTCACCACAGAAATCGCGCTGCAGCTTCCACTGGATTCCCTGAACCAGTGACCGCTCTGATCACACATAATCACCCTTCATTTCTTGACTCTATTCTGGTATAATATCAAGATTTATCACTTTTCATATCCTTCACTATGAACGCACAAACCCCCGCCACCCCACACTCCGAATCCGCCAAAGATCACATCCTCCCGGAGGTGATCAACTCCTCGCAGGTATTCACGTTCTCCGTGAACCCCCATCGCGAAGGCCGGGTCCTCATCCTGGCCCTGGGCGGCGCCGGAGTACCCCGGACGCATACGGATATGAACCAGAACCTGCGCGAAGGGCTGGATCTGGTCCCGTACCTCAGCGACAGCGCCGGGAAGATCGACTACCTGGCACTCGTCATCAAAGATAGCGCAGACCTGACGGCGACGGATGTGGCGAGCATCGCCAAGACCATCTACCACTTCCAGAACCAGTACGACGGATTCGTGGTGATCGCGGGGACGGACACGATGCCCTTTACCGCTTCTGCTACGGCCTTTGCGCTCCGCGGAATGGGCACTCCCATCCTCTTCATCGGTGCCACGCTCAAGGTGAGCGAGTGGGATACGGACTTCCGCCTGAACCTCCCCAATGCCATCAAGGTTGCGACGATGGGAGCAACGGACGTGAACGCCCCCAGCTTCGGCGAAGTCGGCATTCTCTTCGACGACACGCTCTCCAGGGCTACCGCAACCATCAATAGAGGACTTCGGTCCAATAACCCGATGATCACGCCCCGCGTCCCCAAGCTCGGCGACGTGGGCTGGACCATCAAGCTCGAGACCATCGCCAAGCCCCGCCGCCCGTCGCAGCTCAACTACTCGTACAACACGAACTCCGATGTGGCGTACTTCGACCTCGTCTCCGAAACGCACTTGAGCAGCTTCGCTCAGATCGTGGAAGACAAGACCATCCGCGGCATCGTCATCGGTGCCTTCGGCGCGGGCAATGTCCCCACGAAAATGATCCCGCTCATCTACAAGGCCGTCTACGAGAAGGGCAAAGCAGTGGCCGTCATCACCAATAACAAGAAGGGAAGCTCCGACATGGGCCTGTACGACGTCGGCGCTGTGGGCGTGAAGGCCGGAGCCATTTCCATGGGACCCATGACCAAGCCTGCCGCCATCGAGAAGATGCGCTACGCCCTCAACAACGCCAAGGGCGAAGGGAAGATGGACTTCCTGAAGGACGTCGCACGCATCCTCCTCACAGCCGTCGCCGAGGAAGTGCCGGAGAATTTCTCCCGCCACGCCGTCAATCTCATGCGTGAACGCTTCAGCTCCAAGCCAGCCCCACTCGAAAGCTTCTACAAAGCACCTAAGCCCATCAACAATCAGTACGATCTAAAAACGTACTGCACGTCCAAGACCACCAAAAAGAAGGTCCTCGTCATCAGTATGGGCGGCACGTTCTACATGGAAGTGAACCAGGCGGGATCATTGACCCCCACACAGCGCCCGCTCGGCGATCTCTTTGACATCAAATTCAAGGGATTGGAGAGATTGGTGTCGCTGGATTACATCGAGCTCATGAACCTGGACAGTACCGACGTGGAGCATCGCCATCGTGCGGAGCTGGCCCGTACGATCACCCGCCACATCAAGGACTACGACGGCATCGTCGTGCTCCATGGGACGGACACCATGGCCTACACTGCCTCGGCCCTCTCCTACATGCTCGTGGGGATCGACAAGGACGTCATCTTCACCGGAGCGCAGAAGCCGGGGTACGGCTCATCGGATTTCGACCGCAACTTCATCAAGGCAGTGAAGGCCGTCATCACCAGATTGGAACAGCCGGAGAAAAACCGCATCCAGCCGGGCATCAAGGTGGCCTTCGGCGACAAGCTCATGATCGGCACCACCGTCATCAAGGAAGACGAGCACGGCATCAACGCCTTCGCGCCGGTGGAGAAGCACCCGCTCGCCGGGAAACTCAATTACCACATCGATCTCTTCGATGTGACGGGCCACGTGAAGCGCAGGCCCTTCTCGCTCTTCACCAACTTCGACCCGGGGGTGGCGTACTTCGAGTGTATCAACGCCATCGATATCAAGCAGTTTGAAAATCTCATCGAGAATCCCGAGGTCTCGGGCGTGCTCATCGGCGGCTTCGATGCCGGCAATATGCCGATGCAGATGAAGTACTACATCGCCACCGCCGTGAATTCCTACCTCAAGCCCATCGCCTTCATCTCGCACAACGACAACGGTGTCATCGAGATGTCTGCGGAAGGGCGCAGCGGAGAATTCATCAAGGCCGGCGGCATCGCGCTCGGGGACATGATCAAGGAAAGTGCATTCCAGAAGCTGAGCTACGCCATGGGCATCGGCAAGATGCAGAAGGGACTGAGTGGCCGCGACCTCATCGAATTCGTCCGAAAGATGATGCACACCAACCTGGCAGCGGAAATCTCGGACCGCTTCTGCGCCGCTGGAGATACCCTCTACCGCGGCATCCTCTCTAATCGCACCTTCACCGATAGCGACATCCAGAAAGCGATGGATGCCTGCAAGGAAGAGGTGAAGGGGTGGGAGGGGAAGAAG
>JBAWYM010000026.1:0-25080 GCA_037143575.1 Candidatus Peregrinibacteria bacterium
CTTAGCCCCTTCTAGGGGCTTTTCCCATGCTACCGGCTCTGCCGGTAGTACTGACCCTTTCTGGCTTCTCTAACCCCTGCCCCGCGAAGCTCGAAGAGCGAAGTGGGGTCTTTCCTTACCTCTCAAACCTCGTCGTCTCATCCACGCGAAACTCGCAGCTCCGCCCATGGCGAGGAGGCTGAGAGCCGAAGGACCGGAGCTATTGAGAGGAAAGCGAAAGTTACTCTGCGTCAAGGATGATGCAGCGGGCTTCAGTAATGTTGCGCTAAGGCCTGTGATGGGATTGGTACTGTTGGGAGGAAGGATCTTTGCCACCGTCGTCGCCTGAGCAGTGGAGCGTGGAATAATCTGAGGTTGCTGCAGACTGCTCATTGTCCGTGGGAAAATGAATGTACGCGCAGTCGACTTTGGGGTTATCTGACAGAAAGAGCTGCATCCATCACCATCGAGGAGATTACCGTCGTCGCACTGTTCGCCAAGCTGCAGTTTGCCATCTCCGCAGAAGGCGCTCCTGCAATTCAATCTGCAGATGGTGCCAAGTTTGCCATTGTCCGGGCCAAGGTCACATTGTTCACCGCTGTCTCGGATCCCATCGCCGCAACGAGGGAAGCGGCAGTTGCTTCTGCAGAAGTCAGGCTGGTTGAGATTGGCCTTGTGGGCATCACACTCTTCTCCGGGATCGATGATACCGTCACCGCACTTGTTGATGAGCGACAGGGAAAGATCCACTGTGCAAGTGATCGAACAGCGCGAATTCTGTGTCCCATTGCGTGTTCCATCGTCGCATTCTTCCATGGAATCCTGAATACCGTCGCCGCAATGGGGAAGAACACACGATTCTCTGCAGTGATCCGGAGAATTGGCATTGAGCGTTGCATCATCGCATTGTTCCCCAAGATCGATGATACCATCCCCGCAGCGAGGAACGCGTTCGATGGTGCATTGGCTGGTGCATCCGGATTCCGGTATACCGTTCTGGAGACCGGCATCGCACTCTTCACCGGTGTCAATGATATTGTCGCCGCAGCGCGGGCGCAGGCAATTCATCCGGCAATCTGCATTGGGTTGCGTATCGGAATTGTCGAGACCGGCATCACACTGTTCGGCGTCATCGACTGTTCCATCGCCACAGTGCGCTGACATACAATTGGTTCGGCAGGCATTGGTGATAGTATCCGAATTCCGCGATCCGCCATCGCATTGTTCCCCTGGATCCGTCACGCCGTCCCCACATTCCGGCTTCGTACAATTTGTCCGGCAGGCACCACTGCGCGTGTCGGAATTGAGCGGGCCGGTATCGCACGCTTCTCCCTCCTCGATCACGCTATTTCCACAGAAGTGCGCATTCTGGCAGACATTGCAGGAAATTTGTCTACCGCAGACACTGGGCCACTTGTACTTGCGATGGATGGCGCTGTCGTAGGGCGCTTCGAAGAGTGGTTTGGCATCGCTCGCTCTCATTTTCTGAAGGGTATTCAAGTAGGTGACGAATTTGCTGTACTCCTCTGGAGTCGCTTCGTTGCTGTAGGTGAAAAGTTCATCAAGGCAACAGTAGACTAATCTCTCTCCGGTGAGCGGATCGGGAGTGACGGATGCGCAGTACCCCTGCGGGACTTCGATGACTCCTTGAGTCGCCCCTCCATTGGCTACAACGATCATCTGAGATGAGGAGATCGCAGATACCGTACCACTGGAGGATGGGAGCTGAGGAGGAGTGACAGAGGGAGGAGAGGAGGGAAGAGGAATGACGGTCGGCGATAAGGAAGCGGTTGCCGCAGAGCGTGAGGCTCCTGCAGAGGATGATTGTGTTTTGGGAGGGCACGGACAGGCTATGTTTGGAAAGCCCTTCGGGCCTGATGCTTCACAGGTACCAACCATGCCATCACCGCTGCCATCGGCTACACAGACTTCCTGCGGGAGACACAGTGAACAGATGGTCTTATTGCAAGCCATACAGGGATCTAGAGCTATCATTGCAGCTGAAGAAGCAATGCTTATAGAAGCTGCAGTGCTCATCGCAGAAGAAGATCCGCCTGTCACCTGCGCAGCCTGATGGATGCTCTGCGACATTCGCAGCGAGAAAAATGTAAAAAAACCGATGGTCAGGCCGAAGACAATGGGCAGCCGAAGGTTTCGGAAGGACGGAGAGGTCACTTGTCGAAGTATAGCAGAAGAAGTTGGTGAGATTATAGAAGCGAGTACGTTTCCGCTATTGACGGGTTGGTAGTGGGCCTGCTCTGAGAGGGGTTGAAGAGTAGAGAGTAGTGAGAAGATTTCAGCATACAGTGAACCTTTCTACTCACTACAAATACCCACTAGCCCGAAGATAGGATAATACGTAGAAACCCTATTACCTTTTCAAGCCTTTCCGCCTCATCCAAGCAAACCCGAAAGCCGCTCCTGCAGCCATCACAGAGGCGGTGACGGGGCCGGTGGAACCGGCTGGCGCATGGGAGGTTGCGATGGGGGTAAGCGTTGCGAGGGTAGAGCCACCCTGTTGACCGGGGGTTCCGGGAAGGCTCGGGCGTACTGACGGCAGTGGGTTCGTTCCAGGTTGTACACCTGGGCGAGGAGAGGAAGACGATGGAGAGATCGCAGCTCCGGATTCGCGGAAGCAGAAGCGATCACAGCCATCACCATTCACCAGATTGCCATCATCGCACTCTTCTCCACGATCGAGAATGCGGTCGCCGCAGCGGGTGATGGTGCAATGGACGCGGCAGGTGGCATTGGGAGCATCCGAGTTCCTGAGGCCTTCGTCACACTCTTCCCCAGGATCCAGGATGCCGTTTCCGCAGAATTGGAGAACGAAATGACACTGGGTGTCGCAGGTGTAGAAGGGAGAATCGAGCGGGAGCGTGGGCTCACACTGCTCACCCAGCGCATGCTGCACGATGCCGTCTCCACAGGCTCCTCTTTCGAGGAAGCAATTGGCGGAGCAGCCGTCCAGATCGCGGCGATTCGCATCATCGCATTCTTCTCCGGCATCGAGCCTGCCGTTGCCGCAGAAGGCATTGCCCGTCGTCATCGTCGTCTCCCTCTTGCAGGAGTCGGAGCAGCCGTCTCCACTGATGGCGTTACCATCGTCGCACTGTTCTCCCACATTGAGGACAGCATTGCCGCAGAAGGCGGGATTTCCCGTTGTCGAGGGAAGACTGGGGGTTGTGGTAGTTGTGGAAATGGAGGTCGTTGTCGTAGAGGGACCGGTCGGGAAAGAGTAGGAATAGCCGTAGGAGGTCGTCGTGCCGGACGTGATAAGTGTGCAGGAGCCGCTGCAGGAGTATCCGGCCTTTCCATTGTTCGATCCGATGTCGCACTGTTCGGGGGCTTCGATGATGCCGTTGCCGCAGAGTGCTTTGGCCACTTCCTTTGTGCACACAGATGAGCACCCATCATTATTCACGCGATTGCCATCGTCACACTGCTCGCTACCATCGATGACGCGATTGCCACAGAGCGGAATCGTGAGATTGAGCTTGCAGGTGGGGAGGCAGTGCGCGCCGGGGACCCACGAATTCTGGGAGCCGTCGTCGCACTCTTCTCCGGTATTGATGACTCCGTTACCGCAAATGCCCGTTGCCGAGGAAGACGAGCTGCTGGATCGTGATGAGCTGGAGCTGGTGCGCTTGCACAGTGCCGAGCAGGTGAGGTCCTTGGCGGTGTTGTAAGCACACTCATACTGGTCCACGCAATCGGCATTCTGCGAACACGGAGCGCCATCACTGCAAATACCCAGAGTGCAGCTCCCCTTCGGGACGAAGCAGTCGCTGTCCTGGTAACAGATCTTTCCATTGAGTGTGCCCAGACAAGCGCCTCCGTTGTCACACTGCTCCCCGAGGTCGATTCTCCCGTTACCGCAGACTTTGGTGCGCGATGCCGTGGAGCTGCGTGAGGAAATGGCAGAGGACCTCAAAGATATCGATGATGAGATTTTCGAGGAACTTTGCGATGAGATTCTGGAGCTGGAAAATGCGCTCTTGAGAGAAGAGGGAACGGAGGCAACGGATCCTTTGGAAATGAGCGAAGCCCCCTTGGAGGAAGTGCTCTGTATGGAAGCAGTGGAACCTCCCGACCGTGATGAGCTGACGCCCGTGATTTTGCATTGCGCAGAGCACGTGAGGTCCTTTCCGACGTTGTACAGACAGTCGTACTGATCGATACAATCCACATCTTGGTTGCAGGGAACGCCATCCGAGCAGGTACCAGCGGAGCACTTTCCGCGGGCAACGAAGCAGTCACTATCTTTGTAGCAAATGCGCATCTTGCCGTCATTGCCTATCGCTTCGCCGGTGCAAATGCCCCCATTATCGCAGCTCTCCCCCAGATCGATCCGGCCATTTCCGCATACAGCGACGCGCGGGATGGAAGAAGTGCTTGAGGAGGATCCACCGCATGGGCAGGTGATGAAGCCAGTCTTGCTACCGCTCGCGCAGTCGAATCCTGCAGCCTGGCCGCCGCCATTGAGCAGCTGCGCCGTGGCGGTACTCACCGGGAGCTTGCTCATATCCGGAATGATGCATTGCTGGTTTTTCGATGTGCAGAGGAAGCAGGATCTCGCAGAGCAGAGGATGGAACATGCGGGATGAACGCTGCTCGCAGACGCTCTAGAGGAAAGTGATGATCGTGAGGAGCTGCTGGCACGCTTGCAGGACGCATTGCAGGAAGGATCCTTGAGGAGATTATATCCACAGGGATAGGTGTCTGCGCAATCAATGCCCGACATGCACGGCGTTACGCCATCGTCACAAATGCCGCGAATGGGGTGGGACTCCATATCCATTTTGCAGAAATGAGCAGCGGATATGGACTTGCATTGATTATCCGAAGTGCAGACGGTACCTTGCCTTGCTCCGCTCGTACAAGCCAATCCATTGTCACAATCCTCGCCGGAATCCACCTTCCCGTTTCCACATTTGGGGACAGAGGCACTCGATGAATGTGATGCACTAGAAGCGACACAGCTGTAGGCGCAGTTCTTCTGGGGGCCCGGAGTCGTGAGCGGACAGGGACCACTGGGGCAGTTGACCGGGCATGTGTACGGCGCGGGGATCGTTTCCTTGCAGGGCGGATAGCATTGTCCGTCGATCATGCCATTGGGCGAAGGGCAGGAATCGCCCGAAGGGTTGGAGGGGTTGGCAGTGGTGTCCTTAGGAGGGTTCGGAACATTTTGATTCCCTCCGTTTCCCGGGTTACCGCCACCACCGCCGGGGGGCATGCCGCCTCCGCCTGGAGGGGGAGCTTGGTTCTTTCCGTTGTTGTCTTTTTTGTCTTTGGGCATGACGCCGCGTTTCCCCTTAAAATTCTTGCAATCAAATGTGCACGCATCTTTTTCATTGATGAGCTTGAGCCAGTCCTTATGGAGAACTTCTCCCGCTTTGTAGGCGGCAATAATGTTCGCTGGAATATTGGGGCCGTTTTTTCCGCAAGTCATGGCCCGATCATCACATCCTCCTGGCTCAACATCAGCCTTATCATTCTTATACCATCCATGGTCACACTCTTCTTCAGGCTGGTCTACTTCATTGGCGTCCAAGCCTTTCTTATCTAATATTCCGTCTCCACAGTACACAGGCTTCGTGACTTTCTCACATTTTTCATTGCATGCGTCAGCATCGATGATTGCCTGCTTCCATAATTTCTTCGTCGTAACGACATCGTAATTTTTAATCACGTTTGCGGGAATATTGACAGCGAGAGTCTTTGCCGCTGTTTTCCCACAAGCATTGGGGTCCTTGCAAACGGGATCTTTTGCAGGATCTAGCTCCGAGGATTTACCGTTGTCACATTTCTCCCCTTCATCCGGCTTGCCATTCCCACAGGGATTGGGGCAGGCAGCATCGCAGGCGATAATCGTTGGGAAGAGCCTTCCTTCGGTATTGTCATCCTTACCCGCAGTGGCGCCGAGATCTTGGCAAATTTCAAGAGAGACTTTATCCTCCTCACACGTCCCCTTCGCAGCAACCGCAGCAGCAGCGAGAAGCGAGATATTGGATAATGCAGTAGTTTTTGTTGTTATCTTGCAGCAGTAACCTGGCTCCGCCCCTCCCTTCGCCGCGACGTATTTCTTCGTGTCGTTTGATGAGGTGGAAGAGGAGGAACTTATTGGATTACTTTTCGATGAAGATGATTGAGGAGAGGCGCTCGCAGAGAAAGGTGAAAGGGGAGCGGAAGAAGATTCTTGACTCACGTTACATGCCTTGCATTCATCCAGATTCACCCAACGAGAATCACTCCACGTAAATTCTCCACTCGTGAAATCCACACAAGTTTGAGGGGTCTTCTCGATGCCGCAAGTCGGTTCTTTTGGATCCTTGCCATGTTGGACATTGGAACAGCAATACTGACTAGGTTGGGAAGAGGAGGAGGTGGCAGTGGCAGAAGATTGTGGAGTGGTTAAACAAGTCGCTCCAATCTTTGCTGAGTCTGGGCACACTGGATACCAGTTTGCTGCTGTAGCCAATCTCCCCCAGACAGTTTTGCAGCTTGCCTGATCATAATCAGTATAGACGGCATCATAACCAAGACCCTGTTTATAGCAGCAGCATCCTTGCCCTGATAAATTTCGAGTAGTAGAACAACTAGTGCAATCTTTCGCATCGGAGTACAAATGCGATTGGAATGTAGTATTTTCTCCCAAAATATCGCAACTCTTTTTTGTCTTCAAATTATCGATTGAGCAAGTGTAGTTTCCTCTTTTATAATAGCAACAATACCCTTCACCTGTGCTGGCAGAAGAAGCGGAGGTTGAAGCAGCACTGGAGGACTGTGGTGGCGCACTGCTCTTGCTACTAGGATTGGGGATGCAGCTATTTGGACCTGCACTGTAGCCACTTTGTTCTGTCTTATTATTACTCAAGGGTGTTTTCCATGTTGTTCCTAATGGACATTTGCAATAGCTATTTTTACTACCACCTTCGGCTCCTGTGAAACGATCACTACAAGAAACACATTTATTTTTATTAACCCATGTGAATCCTATTTCGCACGCGCATTGAACTGTTCCATCAGAATTATCCTTTGTTTTGATTGCGTATATTCCATATTTTGCGCAGGGATTCTCGGATGAGGACTGGTTGCCGCTGCTGCTAAATTTTGAACACTCTAGATATTTAACTTTTGAACATGGATTACCCCAAATCCCGTTATTACCACCGGGACAATCATCCATATTAATGATTTGCGACAGATTTGTTAAGGCGGTATCTTTACACGGAGTTGTCGCATTTCCACAACAAAAATCTTTCTCGCTCGCCGCGCTGCTAGCGACTCTGGATAAACATTGATTTTTTAGTTCAGAAAATTTCTGGGATGAATCAATGGATTTCTCAGGAGTAAAAACACCTAGTGGTGATATGTCACAAAAGTTGGGATCACTGAAAGTATTTCGCGCGGGGGGATAGTTTCCAGGATACAATTTAAATGAAGTTTTAAATAACTCCTGATAACAGCAATATCCTAATTCTTCGGTTCCTACATCTTCACTACTTGCAGCGGCTGGATGAGTTCCAGCTGAGGAGGCTTGATTTGGCTTTGGTCTGGCCATACATTCTGCTTTATAGCTCGCAATAAAAAGAGCGTTCTTTGGTGGCTTTTCGGGCGGGTAGTATATTCCTTCTAGTCCTGAGCCAACGATGGAAGTATCGCAAGTTGTTTTAGAAGTTGTCCTCCATTTCCAGATATTGTCCGTAGTGGAAAAAGAGCAGCAATATCCGAGGCATTCTTTGCAGCATTTTGGATCTCCTTTCGCTATCAGCTGAGCGGGCAATGGTGATGTTTCCCCTTCACAGATATCACACGTTTCGGCGCTGTAGTACCCCTCCGCACAATCGGATGAAGAAGTACTGAACGATTCCGAATTTTGGTCACCGCTATCGGTCGTGGTTGGCGAAGAGGATGGATACGTGATTTTGGATTTAGGTACCATCGAGAGGATCAAATCGATATCTGTATTACATTGCTTACAGCTGATTTCTAAGCCGCATACGCGCTTGATCCATTTATCTTTTTGATCAGGAGTGGCAGCGTTGCTCGTGGCAACACTCTGGTCAGCGAGAAAATTACTCATTT
Organism: Candidatus Peregrinibacteria bacterium; assembly: GCA_037143575.1. Lineage (GTDB taxonomy): Bacteria > Patescibacteriota > Gracilibacteria > Peribacterales > Peribacteraceae > JBAWYM01. The sequence continues at coordinate 8,068 of JBAWYM010000026.1, forward strand.
TTGTCTGTGCCTCCTTCATCTTTAAGAATTGATCATTTCCCTGTGTAGCGAGTGCGGTGTAGTACTCTGCGATAGCAGACGTGAGCTCCTTCTGGCAGCAATAGACCAGATCAGTATCGGAGGCAACACAATGAGAAACCGTAACTGTGGAGTCACCAACGGCAATATCTACGTCCCTACCAACATTTTCATAGCTTGTCTCAGCCTTGTAGCTCGTGGGATTTCCCCGCAGAGAAAAATTATTGATGACGCCCACAGCCAGAATCGCGACCAAAACTGTACCGATGGCGACTCTCGCAATGAGCTTTCTCATAATTACGAAGAGAGTAGCAATTGTTATCCTCTAGTGCAGAAGGGAAGGCTTGATTGATATTGAGGATTGTATTGTGGTGAGCGTGATTTTCACTCCAGGGAATCCGTATCAGGTATGCGGTATTACGTATCGCGTATTCATCAGCCGAAGGTATACGCAATTCCTTATACGTCATACGCAATACGTTCGTTCTTAACAATTGCATGCTCAGACACGTTGCCATAAGCTCTCCTTCATGGATCGCAACCGCAAACACGTTTTGGTCTTCCTCATCGTCTGCTTCGTGGCTCTCGTGGGCGGATACTTCTTCGCTACGTGGCTCATCACGCCGTCTGTGCCTCCATTGGTTCCTCTGGATACCAGCGCTTTCCCTGTGCAGCCCAGTGGCCCGGTCGTGGATCCCACGCTTAATTCTATTGATGACATTGCCAAGTATACCAACGGGAAGCCGCTGCCCTCTGCGTCATCTCCCTTAGTATTTATCAGTGGCGGCAGTCCTTCGAAAGCTGGTGCCCACATTCGTGGTCGGCAGAGTGCTGTCGTATCCATGATCGAATACTCGAGCATGACCAATGACTTCGCCGTTCTCCTCCATCCCATGCTCACGGATCTCGTGCAGCGCAATGATGGCATCCTTAACTGGGTCTACCGTCCGTATACAACGCTGGATACCGATATCGGATTCCGGGCGATGCTGGGAGGTGAGTGTGTGGCTCGGGACAAGGGGAACGATGCCTATTGGAAGTACTTCGATCTCGTGATGGGAGCGCAGGCGCTGAAGGATGCGGATCTTGCGGCATTCGCTGCACAGGCAGGAGCGGACGCTGTGTCATTCAAAGCCTGCCTGGATGGCAATCAACTCTACGACTACATCATCAGCTCCACGTACAATGCTCAGGTGGATTCCAAAATCTTCATCACGCCTACTTTTATCTTCTATAATAACGATACGCACAAGCTACGCATCGTAGAGGGCGCGAACACCGCGGACTATCTGCAGAAGGTGGTGGAGGAGATGCAGCGGGAGTAGAGGAAAGTGGAACGTAATAATCTCATGCCAAACTACTTGTCAGGGTCGCTGCCAAAGGGCTATACTGTGTACGTATCAATACGAAGAGGGATCCGAACGGTCTCGTGCCTAAGGAGCCCTTTTCTTTAAGTTGTATGAAATTTTGGATTGTATGTCAGGGTTCTCCAAATAGTCGAAGAATTCTGCACCGAGTTTGTTGTAGAGAGAGGAGGCAAACTGCTTGTTGGGAAAGAGTATTTTTCCGAAAACATTTCGTTTGATGAGATAATCTACAAGTTTCTTATAATCACCATCACCGGAAACGATCATAATCTTGCCGAAGTCTTGTCTCTCCAACAGTACTTTCATCGCCTCGAAAACAATATCGGAATCGACATTGCCTTTTTTCGTTCCTTTGAGAGCGGAACTGTGTTCACGGAACAATACGATGAAGCCGGATTTCTGCAGATTGTTGTAAAGATCTTGTTGTTCCTCTGTGACATATCCTAGAAAATAATACGCTTCATCAACATGGTACTTATCTTTCAGATAAATTCTGAATTTCTTGAGATCGATTTTCCAGCCATTCTGGGTAGTTCCAAGGTGGAGATTTTGTCCATCGATGAAGGCAAGGTTGGATTCTTCAGGCATGCTGTCATTCTATCACTTTCATCTTCCCTCTTTCCACCCATCCCTCTACCCTTTCCCTATGCTCTCCCGCCTCAAGCCTCTCCTCAATCAGGAACGCATCCTCGGCGGCGCCCTAGTGGTGGCGGTCACGCAGATGCTCGGCTCCATCGTGGGGCTCATTCGAGATAATCTGCTCAACCGGACATTCCCGGGGCTTGGGGTGATCGATGTGTACTACGCGGCGTTCCGGCCGAGTGATTTGCTGTTTCAGATCTTCATCATGGCGGGGTTCTCGGTGGCGCTGGTACCGCTCCTCGCGAAATATCATGTAGACAAAGATCGCACCCAGATGTCGCAGCTCATGAACGGTGCAGTGACGGTAGCCGCTCTGGTGTTCGGCAGCATTGCGCTGGTGCTTGGGATTGCCTTCCGTCCGCTCGCGCCGCTCCTCACGGAATTCACCGGACCGCGTTTGGATCTCTATATTTCCTTCGGCCGTATCGCGCTCCTCACCAACTTCCTCTTCGTCTTCGGCAATGCGTACGGCCAGTACCTCAATACCATCCAGCGCTTCTGGGTCTATGGCCTTACGCCGGTTCTCTACACCATCGGGACGATCCTGGGGACACTGTTCCTCACGCCGTACATCGGCCCCCATGGCCCCATTGTAGGAACATTCGTCGGTGCGGTTTTGTTCGTGCTGTGGCGTTTAGTATCCGTTATCCATCATGGATACCGTCCAAAAATTCACTGGTGGCATCCGGAATTGAAGTCGCTGGGGATTCTCATGATTCCGCGAATGATTGCGCTTGGGATGATTCAGTTGGAATTATTGCTCTTCGACCGCATCGCTTCGGGGCTGCCCGCCGGGTCGATCTCGATCAATGCTTTTGCCCGGAATTTCCAGTCCGTCATCATGGGGATCACGGGGACAGCTTTGGCTCTTTCTCTGTTCTCCCCATTGAGCCAGGCAGCGGCGAAGCAGGACTGGCCGCGGTTCTGGGGTTACCTGCGCAAAGGAATGCTCTTCATGCTGGCATTCACCATCCCCGGTTCCATCGGGCTCGTCATCACCGTGCCTATCGCAGCATGGCTCATTCATCTGGAACCGATGTTCGTCCCGCTCTTCTTCATTTGCATCGTGCTCTATGCTTTCTCCGTCCTCTTCGAGGGCATGAATAACCTCTTCACGCGGGCATTCTTCGCCTCGAGAAATACCACAGTTCCTGCCATCTTCACCGTCATCAACGGGGCCGTGGCTATTGCAATTTCGTGGCTTCTTGCACCGAAATACGGCGTTGCAAGTATTGCGCTGGGGTACACCATCGGGCATGTAGTGGAGATGATGGGATTGATCCTGTATTTGCCGAAGGAGGGGAGGGGAGTGAAGGCGGAATTTTGACCGTGATTCAGAGGATTGTAAGGATGAAAGGATTATCCATTTCTGCAGAGAGGGTCTTCGACCCGCGGGTAGCACCATGAACATTGTCTTGATGAAAAATTCTGAAGGTCGATCCTTCGGTCCGGCTCAGGAAAGGCCATGCCCTTTCATAGAAAAACCTTATCGTGCCGACCGCAGGTCGAAGACCTGCTCTGTGTTAGGTGGGTAATAATGATTTCGGATCCCTACTTCTTCTTCACCTGCGTGAAGTCCATAGTTCGACACGGCTCACCATGACACCGTTCATACAAAATTCATCTGCCTATTTTTTCTTTACCTGTGTGAAGTCCAATTCCACCGGCGTCTCGCGATCGAAGATCAGCACCATCACCGTGAGCTTGCCCTTGTTGATATCCACAGCGGAGACGGTGGCTTCGTAGTTCTTGAATGGTCCGTCCACGATGACGATGAGGTCGCCGATCTGGAAGTCGCTCTTGAACTTGGCTTCCTGCTCACCGACTCTGCGCTCGATCACGCCGAATTCTTCGAGCGTCACCGGAACGGGAATATTACCGGAGCCCACGAAGCCTGTGACGTTGGGGGTGTTGCGTACGAGGTACCAGCTCTCGTCCGTGACGATCATGTCCACGAGGACGTATCCGGGGAACAACTTGCGTTCCTCTTCCACCGGCTCGCCTTTCTTGAAAGTAAGCTGCTTCTCTTTGGGGACGCGGACATCGAAGATGTAGTCGCGCATGCCCAAGGAATCCACACGCTGGAGAACCGCCTGACGAACGGAATCTTCATAGCCGGCGTAGGTGTGTACCACGTACCAGTTGCGTCCGGCATTGGGATCCTGCTTGACCATAGAGGGTTAGGGTTAGGGTTACGCGAAGGACAGCATGAATTTCACGAGGGCGGAGAGAGCGGCATCCACAATGCCGAAAGCCGCCGCAGAGACAGCGACGAAGACAATGACGATGAGCGACAAACGGACGGCCTGCTGGCGGGTGGGCCAGCGGACTTGATGGAGCTCCTCGACGGATCCGCGGAGATAATTGGCAATGGCAGTAAACATAGGATTCTTCAGAAAAAAGCCCCGAAGGACTATATGTAGTTTAGCGGGAACAGAGGGGGATGCAAGGGATGAAGAGCGAATTTTCAATATTTATTGGTGTCATGCTGAGGAGTCCTGAGCGAGCGAAGCGAAGGACGTCTCGAAGCATGGCCCGTGTCGCCCTTCGATCCCTCGACGGAGCCTGCACTGAGCGCCGCCGAAGTGCTCGGGATGACAATTACGTCGCGCTGCGGCGCTCCTCCTCAGGGTGACATTAATACTATCAAAATGGTTTATATCCCGTACTCCGCCGTGGTAAGCGTATGGAATTTGCTCAGCGGAAGCAGGACCATCCACACTTGTCCTTTGATATCGTATTCCGTGACGAAGGGTGTGAAATTGTTGTGCGTATCGCGAAAAGAGCGGGAGTCCAGGCTTCCAGTCCTATTGTCGCCGAGGACGAAGTATTCTCCGGCAGGCACATCGTAGCGCTTTTCGTCACTGCCACCGTTGACTGCGGAGAATGTGTGACTCAGATTGCGGTTGTTCAAATACGGTTCAGGAAGTTTTTGCTCTGGCCCTTTTCCTCCGGGAATGACATACACCGATCCATCACGCAGAATAACCGCATCTCCGGGGAGACCGATGATGCGCTTCACGTAGAATTTCGTGTGGTCCACATTGGGCGGACGGAAGACGACCACATCACCGCGCTTGGGATGCCCGATGAAGTAGGTGAGCTTATTGATGATGATGTACTGACGATCTTCGAGCGTATCCATCATGGAACTTCCCTCCACCTGGAAGGGAGAAACGAGAAATGTCCGGATAGCACCAACCACTGCCACAATGATGACGATATTCAGCAGAACGTCGAAGAATTGATACCAGAGAGTGGTGGGGCGTTTTTCCATCCCGCGCAGTATAGGGAGATGAATGGAGGAGGGATAGCGAAAACGAATGGCGATTTGAAATTTGCGAGTTGCGATTGACTCTAGATAATCGCAATTCGCAAATCGTACAATCGCAATTTCGTTTCAGTGTTTCCCCTTCATATCCTCCAAGCTCAATTCCCGGGAAATGACATTCGCTAAAATGTCCTGCACTCTTTTGGCATCCTTGAGATTCTTTGAGTGGAGATAATTCTCCATATTCTTCAGAATCTCTGCTTCTATTGCACGGGGGTGCGGCACTTTCTCGAGGGAGACGGCACTGCCGGTGGAGATCTTCTCTACGGCGATCGTTCCGTAGCGCAGAAATGTTGCGGCTATTCCTTTGATCTCGTAGCTCACCCCCTGCACATCACTGTAGAGGATGCGGGTGGAGGAGCGGTGGAACCAGCCGAACCACTGCACATCGATGATGCCATGATCGGTGATGAGCCAGGCATCGAGATAATAATCGAGGAAGTTGCGAATCCACCAGACGATCGAGCCGATACTCCAGAGCGTGCAGATCAAAAGCACGGGACGGATCGGAGCGGCGTAGAGGAAGAACCATCCCGCGAGGAAGGCGAAGGTCGGCCAGAAGAGGACTTTGACACCAAGGAGCCAGTGCTTGTGCACATACAGAGTGATGCGCTCGTCATCATCCAGATGCCTGTTGAAGAGCCAGTTATTGAATCTCTGCATGAGGGGAGTATACGCTTTCATTCAATACTCCGCTTCCCTACAATTCCTGTATGTGGTTGATCGTGATTCTCGCAGTTCTGGCTCTGGTAACCGTCATTGCGATTCCTGTACTGCTCAAGCGCAAAAGGCGGATTGCACCAGAGATGCGCAGGCGCCTGGCCCTCGGCTGGAAGAATGCACTATCGCTGCAGGATGCTTCCCGTCGTGTTTTGGAAGCGGAGAAAGTCTGCGATCAATTGTTTCTGTCTCTGGGGTACCAGGGTTCATTCGGTGAGAAGCTGAAGAAAGCCGGGCCGATGTTGCCGAATAGGGAATCAGTCTGGCAGGCACATAAACTCCGTAACCGCATTGCACATGAAACGGGATTTATTCCATCGGATGGAGAAGCGAAGAGAGCATGTGAGGCGTTTGGGGCTGTCATCGGAAAGTTTCTTTGACAGAGCGAAAAGGCGAGCGAAAATATTCGTAGGACAGGAACGTTCCTGTCCTACGAATATTTTCGCGGTCTCTTCGGTAATCGGTTACACTTCCAGCTATGAAACCCGACCTCATCATTGTTGGCCTCGGAAATCCCGGTAAGCAGTACGAACACACGCGCCATAATGCTGGATTTCAAGCTGTGAATATTCTCGCCGGGGAAGGGGAATGGGGGATGAAACCCAAGCTGCTTGCGGAAGTGTGTGAAATTGATCTGGGCGGGAAAATCATTCTTCTCGTTCGTCCGCAGACGTTCATGAACCGCTCCGGTGAGTGCATCGCGAAGATCCTGGGGTTCTACAAACTCAATCCGGCAACGCAACTACTGGTCATGTGCGATGATATCGATGTGAAGCTTGGAGAAATTCGGTATCGTGCCTCGGGAGGCCCGGGGACGCACAACGGACTTAAATCGATCGTCGAACACATTGGTGAGGGATTTCCCCGTTTACGCATAGGTTTAGGGACACCCTCCACGGGAACGGATTTGGCTGTCTGGGTTCTCAGTGCGCCTCCACCGGAGGAAGGGAAGATTCTGGAGGAGGTGATTCAAAAGATCCTGCCTTTGGAGGTGGCGAAGCTCATGAAATCGTAGGACAGGAACGTTCCTGTCACGTTCGTTAACCGGCGGTTTAAACCGCCGGTTAATGAACTGACGATGAATTAAATTGCGAAGAGGAATTTCTTCCCGAGCAGTCCTCCACCCATCAATCCGAATGATCCGATGAGCGTCCAGATGGTCAGGGGGAATGTGGCATCGGCGTTCTGTTCCTCCGTGACGCGCTTCTTGGGAGCGACAGGCTGGAGATACTGCTCCTTCTGCACGGGGGCATTCATGAATGCCGTGAGCAGCCCCGTCTGGGGGAAGTTCTTGATAATGCGGACATCGGCACTAGCAGAGGCGGACGAACCGTCGATCCGCACGGAGTTGCTGACGGTGTACCCCTGCTGGAGGGAGCTATTGAGGCGAACCGTGTAGTGGAGTAATCGCGTGACGTTTCCATTGAGCGTTCCGAGATTCCACTGAATACTGCCGCCACCGGGCGTTCCACCACCACTGTCTACGACGCTCTGAATATCACTGGCGTTGAATGTGTCCGTGACGTTTACAGGACCGGTGGCGATATCACTCGCGTTCTTCACGATGACCGTGTAGGAGAGGACGCTTCCTGGTTGTGCTTCTGCCCGGTCTGCCTGCTTTACGATACTGAGACCATTCGTATTGCCGGCGGGAGGAGGAGGGGCGACGGGTGGAATCGTATCATTGCGGTTATATCGATCGTAGGAGTTGTAGGCGTAATAGTTATTGTTGTCACCATTCACCCGTGCCGACTGGCTCGACTGTCCGTTGCAACCGTAGACGCTGCTGGAGATCAGCGCGCCCTGGGTGTTGCTCTTCACACGCACTGTGGTCGTGAGAGTCATCGAGCTATTTGCTCCCAGAGAGAGCCCTGTCCAGCGAACGGTATTCCCTCCGTAGTCATTGGTACCGTTGTTGGACGCATTCTGGAACGTCGTATTGCTGTCGAGCGACTGCGTGATGGTGAAGTTGGAAAGGACGGTAGAGGAATTATTCGTCACATTCATCGTATATGTCACCAGATCGTTGATATTCAACCAGCTCTGCGGATATTGGCTCATGGTGATGCCCACATTGCAGGTAGTGCTGGATGATCCGACGGTATCGATATCGGTCACATAGGAGGAACCCACTGTGGCAACGTTCGTAATTACCGTTCCGTCAGAGAGTCCGCTCGGGACTGTCATAACGACTGTAAGCGGTGAGGACGTCGTCCCTGCAGCCAAGGAAGCGAGTGTCCAAGTCACCTGATTGCCACTGCGCGTGCCATCGGAATTCACGAAGGTCACATTGCTCGGGAGCACATCCGTCACCACAACATTCGTCGCATTCACCGATGAGGTGTTCGTAACGGTGATTTGATAGACGAGAACATCACCGATTTGCACAGTCGTTTTGCCATCCGTCTTTGTGATCGTGAAGGTGGGTGTGCCGCTGATGACCTGCTTGTTCTTGACGACCAGCACTCCGCACTGGTTTCCGCCGCCGACGTACACCGTTCCACTGGCGGGTGTCACAGAGAGCTGCGTCCATGTTGCGGGGATGACTTCTTGAACGTTGTGCCATCCGATAGCCACATTCGCGAAGAGCGCATGACCGGTTGCATCGGTGAGGCCCTGTGTCTGATTATCGACCGTAAAGGTGAACTGGGGAACGGGAGTGATCGGAGCACCTGTTGTGGTATACGCTTCCTTGATCACTTCGATACAGCCAACTGTGGGAGTGACAGAAGAGCTCGATGAGCTGCTGCTGGAGGTAACCGACGAAGAGGAGGAGGTGGAAGAGGTGATAACCTGCCTGTTCTTCACCACGACAACACCACACTGATTACCACCACCAACGAACACCGTTCCATTAGAGGGTGTCACGGAGAGCTGCGTCCAGGTTGCAGGAACAACTTCCTGAACTGTATGCCATCCGACGGGAATATTCACGAAGAATGCATGACCGGTTCCATCTGTATATCCCTGCGTCTGGCCATTCACCGAGAAGGTAAACTGGGGAACAGGGTTGATCGGTGCACCGGCTGTGTTGTACGCCTCCTTGATCACTTCGATGCAGCCAAGTGTGGGTGTGACAGAAGAGCTCGAAGAACTGCTACTTGAGGTGATCGATGAAGTCGAAGAGCTGGAAGAGGTGATGATCTGCTTGTTCTTGAAGACGACGCGCGCGCACTGGTTACTGCCAACGACCACAGCATTCGTGTGAATACCTGAGAAGACGACGTGATCCACTGTGACCGTTCCTCCTGTGGGTGTTACGGAGAGCTGCTGCCAGGCGCTTTCAGAAGCTTCTGTTACCGTATGTGATCCAAGTGGAACATACACAAATCGGGCGAGACCTGAGCTGTCATTCACATCCTGAGTCTTTCCATCGAGGGTGAAGGTAAATTGGGGGACAGGAGCGAGTACGTTGTTATTGGTGTCGTACGTTTCCTTCACGACATCGATACAGCCGAGTTGGGGGACAGGACATACGAGGGAAGTCGTTAGCATCACCGGTTGGTTATCGGCCGGGTTGGAATCTGCGAGTGCTCCGTTGACCGTAATCCTCGTTTGGACATCAGTATTGAGGCACGCCGGGATCGTCGGTGCGACGAAGTTGAGATCAATCTCGATTGGCGCATTCCTGTTTGGTGAGAGTGCTGGGATGGTGCACGCTAGCTGAGTATTGCTGATACTCACCATGCAGGGACTGTACGATGTCGTCGCATCGAAATCTGTTCCAGCAGGGATCGCTGCCGTCACCGTGACATTGGTCGAAGCCGGGCCATTATTCGTCACGAAGATACGGACATGGTTTGTTCCGGGTCGTTCGACGATGGAATCGGCAATCGCGAAGAATGCAATGTCCGCTGTCTGGGTGGTCGGTCCAGAACACGTCGCATTGCAGTGTCCTGCCGTTCCATTGATTCCATCGCTCTCGTCACAGACTTCACTGCCGAACCGCAGTCCATCACCACAGCGTGGTGTGTACGGATTCTCTGGTCCATTGAGATTGCACGTCAGATTCACATTTCCCGGATGGACGATGCCATCTGTGTGACAGGCAGGATCGGCGCAGTCGGAGACACCATTTTGATTATTGTCCGCTGTATCACGACACGTCGGTGTTGTCTGTCCTGAGCACGTCGTATTGCAGTGTCCTGCTGTTCCATTGATTCCATCACTTTCATCACAGATTTCACTTCCATATCTCAGTCCGTCTCCGCATCGGGGAGTGTACGGATTCTCCGGACCATTCGGATTGCACGTCAGATTTACATTTTCGGGATGAATAATTCCATCAAAGTGACAGGCGGGATCAGCACAATCAGCGACGCCATTGTTATTATTATCCACTTGGTCAGCGCAGGTGCTGGTGGTCTCCACAATCTTTTCGGACATGGCTGTGCGTCCCTGAGCATCTCTGATGGTGAAACGAACCCGGTAAAATTTGGCCTGGTCATTTGCCGTTGCATTTATCGGCGTGAAAACAAGGCTCTTATTCGTTCCTGATGCCACAGTCTGGACCACGCTGCCGTTTTCGTACGTGACCGTCCAGTCGAAGGAAACGCTGTGTGCGGTGCCACCATTGAGAAGACTGTTGACTTCCTGTATGTCCTGCTCCGTTACGAAGCCGTTTCCATTGACGTCCATGTATGGCGCGGCGGGGATACGATCAGAGGGATTGGGATCACTAAGCTCAATAGGCTGACCACCGATATTATTGATGGCATTGATGATCGTGAGGGAATCTATAGGCGATACCAATCCACTATTATTCACATCGGCAATGTGCCCGTTGTTGTTCTGCCAGGGCGAACCGATTGCGGTCACCGTGGTCCCTACGGGAATCAGTGTTGGCACGACGAAGATGGCTTTGGGATTGGGGTCACTGAATCCCGTACACGTCGCATTGCAGTGTCCTGCCGTTCCATTCACTCCATCACTCTCGTCACAGACTTCACTGCCGAACCGCAGTCCATCACCGCAGCGGGGCGAATACGGATTCTCCGGTCCATTCGGGTTACACGTTAGATTCACATTTCCCGGATGGACGATGCCATCGGTGTGACAGGCAGGATCGGCGCAGTCGGCGACACCGTTATTGTTGTTATCTTGCTGATCATTGCAGGTAGAGGTGGTCGGTCCAGAACACGTCGCATTGCAATGCCCTGCCGTTCCATTGATTCCATCACTCTCGTCACAGACTTCACTGCCGAACCGCAGTCCATCACCACAACGAGGGGAATACGGATTCTCCGGTCCATTCGGGTTACAGGTTAGATTCACATTTCCCGGATGGACGATGCCATCGGTGTGACAGGCAGGATCGGCGCAGTCGGCGACACCGTTATTGTTGTTATCTTGCTGATCATTGCAGGTAGAGGTGCAACTACTTAGAGAAACCTGTACCGTACATTTGTATGCTCCATTGTTATCGAAATAGTCGTTGGATCCGTCTCGTACATATCCGTACAATGCGTTTGCTCCCTCTGGAATGAGAATCCCATTATTAAAAGAGCCTATGGGGAATTCGGCAATCAGTCCTGATGTTCCAAAGAATCCGAGTTTCGAGAACGAAGTATCAGTCGCGCATGAGAGCAGAGCATTCCCATTTTCATTTTGGCAACCATAGGCTTCACTATCAAGGCATGATTGTGAACGAGGAAACACACGAGGACATACGTTTCCACTTACAGAATTCAGCGTTACTATGTCCCCTGCAATTAAATTGGATGAAATAAGAATTGGTCCTAAAGAGCATGTATTTCCGTAATTCGGAGGGGAGTTGAATCCACCGAACATGACTGGGTTCAGTCGTATAATTGTTGCTGTTCCGCCCCCCGGACAAGCATTTTGAGCTAATATGTTCTGGGCGCCAGCTTCCGGTGCATACGGCTTGATTAATTCACTGATACCCGGTTGAGTGATGAGAACGCAAAGAATCGCGGAAGTGGCGAAGGCTTTCTTTGCAGTTTGGAGAGCTACCATATGAACATGGGGTAATGGGCTGGCAAGTAGACAGAGAGTAAAAGGAACAGATTGTAGTCTCTATCTTATTAATGTCAATATATTCGATGATATGTCAAAATCAGCTTAAGGCTCGTATACATTTGAGAAGAATGACTATGAATACTCGAATTAGCATCAATTCTAAATTATCTCATATTCGGCGAATAGTGGAGTAAATCTTGCATATTGAAATTTGCGTTGAAATCTTAATAAATATTCAGCTCTCCTTACTGTAGGCGATATTTGTGATATTGTTCCTGTGCGTTGGGGAGTCGCCAAGTGGTAAGGCAGCGGCCTTTGAAGCCGCCATTCGAAGGTTCGAATCCTTCCTCCCCAGCCATCCGTCTCCGCTCCTGCGGGAGCTACGCCGGGATTGGCTTTTTCTATGCACCAGAGAGGATGCCACGGCGTAGTCCGCAGACGAAGCTAGGTGCTTAATACAAAAAAATGACTCTTAAGCTAAGGCACAAACATCGATAGAATCGCACTATGACCTACAGGTATCGTAGCATGACGATCATGCAACTTTTCCAGTTCAGCACCGAAGATGCTTGCGAGGATTATCTCATTCGCATCCGTTGGCCCGAAGGATTGAGTTGCCCGCACTGCCAGAGCAAAGACTTTGGAAAGCGAAAGGGAAAGACTCGGGCCTATCGCTGCCTTCACTGTCATCGTTTCCTTTCGCCAACGGCAGGAACGATTTTTCATCGAACGCGTACGTCTCTGCAACAATGGTTTATTGCCTTGTTCCTCGTCGCAACGGATAAGCGTGGTCTTTCGGCGTTGTTCCTCGCTGAGCAGATCGGTGTCAGTTATCCGACGGCGTGGGCCATGATTCAACGCATGCGTCATGCGATGCTCAAACGAGATCTGCAGTACAAATTATCAGGACATGTGGAAATGGGTGAGATGTTCATCGGAGCGCCAACAGAAGGCAAAAAGCGGGGACGAGGTACGGAACAAATTCCAGTTCTTGTCGCAGTCTCTTTCTCTCCTGCAAAAGATGGGAAGGAGTACGTAGGATTCGCAAAACTACGGGCAGTGGACACCATCGATGCCCCAACTATTGTGAAGTTTGCGAATGATGTGGTTGAGAAGGGCAGTACGGTACGCAGCGATGGATACTCGGTGTATCCACCGTTGGAAGACCACGGATTCATCCACGATCGTCATCCCGTCGGCAAGCAGAAGGCACATGTGATCCTGCCTCATGTGCATACGTTCATCAGCAACCTTCGTTCATTCGTGATGGGGACATACCATGGTCTCGATGAAACGCATCTGCAGCAATATTTGGATGAGTTTTGTTGGAGATTCAACAGGCGAAAGAGGCATCAGGAGATGTTCGACCGTTTGCTATTGGCGTGTCTGGAGAAGGAGGAAACACCCTTTAGCGCCTTAACTTAAGAGTCATTTACAAAAAATGGCCCGATGCCGCAGCCGAGGACCATGAGCGAGCGCTCTTGCTCAAGCAATAGCGCGAGTCGAATGGTGATATGATACGGAAAAGTTGGAACCGAATTCTGCAAACCATTGAAACCTGTTTGGCTTGCTGCGCGAAGCGTGGTGGAGCTGAGGGGATTCGAACCCCTGATCTCCGCAATGCGAATGCGGCGCTCTACCAACTGAGCTACAGCCCCAAGGAATATTTGGAACAGGTGACGCAATGAACGGAACGAGGCGCATTCTACGGAAAATCAATAAAAAATCTACTTCTCTTCTCATTATTCCAAAGAACTGATACATTTCTCTTCGTGGCCCGGTAGCTCAGTTGGTAGAGCACTCGCCTGAAGAGCGAGGTGTCACCAGTTCGAACCTGGTCTGGGCCACCATGTATAGTGCCTGCGGCGCACGTGGCACAGCCGATGACATAAAAAAAGTAAATCCTCGAATCGCTATACGTGCCGCGTGAAAGCGCAGCGTTCTATACGCGGCATTCGACTCGCATCATCGCTATGCTCAAAATGCTCACTCATGGTCCTCGGCCCTTTGGGTCTTGGGTCATTTTTCATTTCAAGCGAGGCGAATGATTCTGAGCGAGCCGCAGCGAAGTCGAACTGCCTAGGCCTCGACAAAATGTTTCGAGTAAGAAAATTAGACTGACATTCAATGAATGAATTTGGTACTATGTCAGAACATTCCTTCATAATTCACCATGTCCACACCCCAATTAGACGAACGCTCCTTCCAGGGACTCACAGCCGCAGAGGCCGCTAGCAGGCTTCAGGCCGAAGGGTTCAATGAGCTTCCATCTTCACGGAAGAGAACATTTCTTCGCATTGCCTTCGATGTCGCCAAAGAGCCCATGCTTCTTCTGCTTTTGGGATGTGGAAGTGCATATCTGCTTTTGGGAGACCGGCAGGAAGGGTTTCTCCTCTTGGGATCCATTTTTCTTGTCATCGGTATTACGCTTTACCAAGAGCGCAAAACAATGCGTGCTCTGGAGGCACTGCGCGATCTCTCCAGCCCTCGTGCGCTCGTCATTCGTGATGGTCAGACACTCAGAATTCCCGGTCGTGAAGTGGTGCGTGGAGACTATTTCATCGTGTCTGAGGGTGACCGTATTCCCGCTGACGGGACGGTGCTGTCGTGCATGAGTCTTTCGGTGAATGAATCACTTCTCACAGGAGAAGCTGTGCCCGTACGTAAAGTGCAGCGCAGAGAAGCCATACCGGAAGCGGCACAGCCCGGCGGTGATGATCATCCTTTTGTCTTCTCCGGGACGCTCGTGGTGAGCGGCCGTGGAGTCTGTAAGGCGACTTCTACCGGAATGCAAACGGCGATGGGCGCTATTGGCAAAACTCTTCAGTCACTCGAAAATCAGAATGAGCTCTCCCTCGTACAGAAGGAAGGGATGCGGATCGTTCGTGTCATCTCGATCCTCGGTGCCATCCTCTGCGCCATTATTATTGGAGTGTATGGTTGGACAGAAGGAAAATGGATAGAAGGATTTCTCGTTGGCATCAGTGTCGCGATATCGCTCCTGCCGGAAGAAATCACGGTTGTTCTGACCATCTTCTTTGCCATCGGAGCGTGGAGGATATCCAAACGCGGTGTGCTCACGAGACGCATTCCCGCAGTCGAGCTCCTCGGTGCGACGACCGTTCTCTGCACAGACAAAACCGGAACGATCACCTTCAATCGTATGGCAGTGCAGGAAATCGCTTCAGGAAATGAGAGTTTTACCGTTGCACCCGATGCGACCAACGTCCCGTTTCCGGAAACCTTTCATGAGGCCATGGAGTATGCGATCCTCGCCAGTCATCGTGACCCTTTCGATCCGATGGAGCAGGCGATTCAATCCTGTGGTGAGAAGCTGCTCTCTGGGACAGAGCATATCCATTCCACCTGGATGCCGATCAAGGAGTATCCGCTTTCTCCTGCACTCCTCGCGATGTCGGTTGTCTGGCGATCTCCGGATGAATCAGAATACATCATTGCTTCCAAGGGCTCGCCGGAAGCCGCTGCAGATCTTTGTCATCTCGAGCCCGAAGCTTGGGAGAAGATTCGTCTCGCGGTCGACCGTATGACCACAGAGGGTTTGCGTGTTCTCGGTATCGCCACTGCCCGATACTCAGGCACTCTTCCGGAAGGTCAGCACGATGTGCCCTTCCGTTTCGTTGGTCTTGTTGGGTTCGCCGATCCTATGCGTCCCACAGTTCCCACGGCGGTGCAGGAATGCGCAACAGCAGGGATTCGCGTTATCATGATTACTGGTGATCACCCCAACACTGCTGCAGCGATCGCCAGACAAGCGGGAATATTGACCGATCAGGCAATCATCACCGGGCCGGAAATCGATGCCATGAGTGATGTACAGTTGCAGGAAGCTGTCCGGTCTGTTCGCGTTTTCGCTCGTACGGTGCCCAATCACAAACTTCGTCTGGTCAATGCGCTTCGTGCGAATGGAGAAATCGTCGCGATGACTGGTGACGGTGTGAATGATGCTCCAGCGCTCAAGGCATCGCATATTGGCATTGCCATGGGATTGCGAGGCACTGATGTTGCTCGCGAGGCAGCCGACCTTGTCCTCCTCGATGATGATTTCTCTTCAATAGTGAATGCGATCCGTTCCGGCCGGAGAATCTTCGAGAATCTTCGGAAAGCCATGAGTTATATCGTCGCCATTCATGTCCCAATAGCTGGATTGGCGTTAGTTCCCGTTCTCCTGGATTGGCCGTTGATTCTTCTCCCGGTGCACATTGTCTTTCTCGAACTGATTATCGATCCTGCCTGCTCTGTGGTCTTCGAGATGGAGGAAGAGGAGGAGGGGATTATGCGACGGCCTCCGCATGATTCCTCACAGCCGACATTCTCAGCCAGTCGCATTCGCCTGAGTGTTTTCCAAGGACTTGGCGTATTCATTGCGGCATTCTCCGTGTATGCCTGGGCCATTCTCCATGGAGAAACCGGAGAAGCAGCAAGAACACTCGCGTTCATTGTGCTCATCATTGGCAACCTTGGGTTGATCCTCACCAACCGTTCCTGGGTGAAATCTATCCCTGCAAGCTTTCGCGTTCGTAATTCTTCTGTCTGGTGGATGCTCGGCGGGGCGGGCATCATGCTCTCGCTCATCATCACCGTTCCCGTACTAATTTCTGTTTTCCATTTCGCACGGTTGTCATTGGCGCACATTCTTCCTGCTCTGATCGCCGGATGCTTGAGTATTCTGTGGTTCGAAATCTTTAAGCTTATCCGGCTGAGATCTCATGGAGTGGATCGATGAATGTTAATTATGAAGATTCTGGGCAAGTGGGTAGTGTGTAGTGAGTAGAAAGGTCATTTGCATGTTAAAAACTACCCACTATTCACTTCAAACTACCAACCCTTCTCTCATGGAAGCGATCCAAACAATTGATACCAAGTTGCAATTGAAAGGATACTAATTGTTCCAGCGGTGGGAGGGATAAACCCACGCCTTTAGGCGGCCCTTCAGAT